>CAYQAJ010000270.1:0-6955 GCA_964415245.1 uncultured Pirellulaceae bacterium
GTGGTCGGGGGGGAGTTCGCGGAGCAGGAAGGGCGTGCCTTCTTGGTGTTCGTGTTCGAGCCGCTCGGCCATGCCTTGGAGGTAGGTGATGAACTCCGCTTCCGACTTCGACAGGCGGTCGCCTTTGAAGATGAGGATGAAGGCGCTTTCGCTGAACGGCACTTCGTAGCCGGTGGGCACGTTCGGGCCGAAGCGGAACAGGGTGCCGGGCTTCATCAGGTGGCGGCGGCCGCCGCTGCATAGGACCCACCTGCCGCGGACCGTGTAGATCAGGCTTTCGCTGCTGTGCGGGTGCTCTGCGACGTACATGCCGGCGGGCATGTCGATGAAGTGAGCCTGCGAGCCTTCGCCGAGAATCAGCGGGCCGATGCGGCCTTCGAGCGTGTCGACGCCGGCCGTGCGCTTCGAGTCGGTGATGTCGTCGACGATTTCGATGCCGGGCGCGAGATAGGTGCGCTCGGGCGTGGTGTCGGTGACCGCGTCGGTTTCGACTCCGTCGTGTGCCCGGGCCGGTGACACGTTGCCCGAAGCGGCTTGGATGTCCGCATGAGCGTGGTCGTCGTCGGAATCCGCGTGGGCGTGGTCATGATCGTGTGCGTGATCGTGACTGTGATCGTGTGCATCGTCGCGCGTGGCGCGGGACGCCGCCATTTCGACTTCCTCGGGGTGCTCGTCGGCCGACGTGGGAACGGTTTCGTAAAGCCAATTCAAGATGGCCCAATAGGCTTTGGCCTGGTACGGGCGGCGGAAGCTGGTGAAGTCGAATCGCTCGCGGATGCGTTGGTCGTCGCTGTCGGCCGACTGCTGGAAGCTGTGATCGGCGTTATTGATAAGCGCCGACGTGGCCTTTTCGTTGCCGGCCTCGCGCATAATTTCCGCCGCGCGGGCCGCATGTTCGGCCGGCACGTTCAAATCGAACTCGCCCGCCAGCGCCAAAGCGGGCGCGTGGATGTGGCGGAACATTTCGTCGGGGGGCATGGCGAGCTCGTCGCGGCGGCGATTGAGTCCGCCCACGTGCAGCGCGAATCCGTCGTCGTCGACGTCGAACGCATCGTCGCCCGATTCGGCCGCTTTCAGCATTTCGCGCCAGTGTCGCCCCAGTGCCAGCTCGTAGCGGTGCTTTTCAACCGCCCAGTGCAAGTTCTCGGGTGAGCTCTCGGCATACTCGACCAGTCGGCCGAAGTTGTATTCGTACAGCTCGCCCGAAGGTCCGCATAATCCGCCCAGAAACACGTAGGCGTCGGCCTGCGTGCCTTCCTTGGCCGCGAGACACGCCAGGTACGCACCGGCGCTTTCGCCGATCACGATCACCTTGTCGAAGCGAACGTCGCGGCGGGCATACTTGATTACGGCCGCCGCCACTTGGGCGCCATCGGTGTAGGAGCCGGTCCAGCCTTGCTTGGGCTTGCTCTTGCCGTGGCCTACTTGGTCGTATCGCAGGCTGGCGTATCCACCGCCGGCCAGCGCTTCGGCCAGCCGCGCGAGTGCGTCGCGCGGGGGAGCGTTGTGCCCGAGCAGCCGGCCATCGCGATCGTGCGACATAGTGCCGCCAATGATGACGACGCAGGGCACGCTGTCGTGTACGTGAGGCACCAGCAGCGTGCCAGCAACCTCGGCCAGCGGCGTGTCGATGTACACGTCGCGTTCGGTGGGATGAGCACGCAGCGTGCTCGGCAGGACAACAAGCGCGAGGCTGAGTAGTATGGCGACGTATCTCATTGTTGCTCTCCTGCGATGGCGCCTGGCAAACGGGACATGCCCAATATGCTCGCTGGCTCGGCAGGCCGCAACCTTGGCACTATGGATCAGCGACACGGCGGCAATCACACCACGACTTTCGTCCACTTCCCCTGCCAGAAGCGAAGAGTCACCAGCACGCTGCGAACCACGGTATCGGCCACCATGGCCCACCAGGCACCCATCACCCCCAGGCCGAAACCGGCGAAGTAGATTCCCGCGCCGGGGATCGGGATTTCATGCCAGGCGAGCAGACATGCGCCGGGGATGCGCACGAGCACAAAGCCGATGAACGTGATGACCAGCGGCCAAAACGTGTCGCCGGCTCCGCGCAGCGCGCCGGTGAGCACCGTCGCGATGGCTTGCGAAGGCAGCGACAACGCGACCACCCTCAGCAGCCGCGCGGTCAGCAGGCCAGTGGGATCGAGCGGGTCGCCCAGAAAGAACGTTGTGAGCAGGTGGCCGCCGAAAAAGAAGAACACGCCCACGCCGGTCACCAGACTGCCGCCGACGGCCAACGTAGTGAGCACGCCGCGGGTGGCGCGGCGCGGGTCGCCACCTCCCAGATACTGGCCGGCTATAGTGGCCGCCGCCACCTGAAACGCGTGGCCGGGAAGATACGCCAGCGCTTCGATCTGCACACCGAGTCCATGGGCAGCGGCCGACAGAGTGCCCAGGCTGTTGATGATCGCCACGTAGATTAAATGACAGGTAAGCACGGCCAGCATGTCGATGCCGCCCGGCAGCCCGATTCGCAGCAAACGGCGGATGAGCGGCACGTCGGGCCACAACTGCCGCCACTGGATTCGCAGGCCGGCGCGGCCGCGCACGAGCACGATCAGCAGCAACAAGCCTCCCAGGCCGTGTCCGCAGGCGGTGCCGATGGCCAGCCCCGTCCAGCCGAGCACGGGCAATGGCCCCAACCCGATCACCAGCGACGCACTGACCGCCATGTTGATCACGTTGACCACGAGCTTGATGAGGAAGCCGGTCAACGTGTCGCCCGCGCCGTGCAGGCAGGCGGTGCCCACTTCTTGCAACATGATGGCGGGAATGGCCGGCGTCAGTATCGACAGGTATTGGGTAGCCAGGCGTGCCGGTTCGGGCTCGAGCTGCATCAGCCGAAAGAACGATCCACCCCCCATCGCGGCTGCGGCCGTAGCGGCCACGGCGATCACGGCTCCGGTGAGCAGTGCCTGATTGGTCACGTGCCGGGCCACGCGGTAATTGCCTGCCCCGACGTAGCGGGCTACCAGGGCTGTGGCGCCGATAGCGGCGGCGGCGAACAAGCTCGAAAGCAACCACAGGGTGTAGCCCATCTGCCCCATGGCGGCCTTGAAGTCGGCTCCCACGAGAAAATGCCCGATGAGCCACCAGTCGGTGTAGAACACCAACACATTCAGAGACTGCTCGGCCAGCACCGGCAGAGCCAGCCGAAACATGGGGCCGAGCGTCCCCGGCGACGTGGTCAACGGCGTGGACAAGGCAATGCGTCGCGCGCTAGGAGTGGCGGGTAACCGGGGACGTACCGGAAGCGGTCAGTATCCCGGCTGGGTATTGCCCCGTCAATCAACGCCAATGGGCGTTGCGCTGATTCGACTTGCCACTCCTGAGTAACGCGCAAGCACTAGCCCCAAAGTCCCTCTCGCCGCGCGCGTTTCGCAATGACAGGCCGCGACACATTGAAGTACCGTGCCAAATGACTTTCGACGAGCTGGGCCACCTCCTCGCCGCCGGTTTTCACGTCAACACCAGCCGCGGCCGCCCGATCCACAAGTCGTTCAAACTCGACCCTCAGTTCGTCACCGGGAACGAGGATGAGTCCCGCCAGGCAATATGCCTGCCACTCGAGCCACGAGTACTGATCCTCCGGAATGCTTTGCACGACTGCCTTCCATTCGCCAATGGAACGATATGTTAGCTGTTCAAAAACGTCTCGGTGGATCAGCACGTGCGACAATTCGTGCGCCAGACTGAATCGGTATCTGGGTTCGTGGCGGAGATACACCCATTCGTCAACGTGGATTTCGGTTAAGTCGCTAGTAGGGTAGGAGTCGATGTCGAAGTGATCATGCAAGCCGGGCGTGGGGACAATGTCGATGCCGAAATGAAACTCAACGATGTGCTCAATCGGGACGGGAACTGTTCCGCTTGGATTGTGCTCGGCGAGAAAACTCGCGGCGATCTCACGGAGTTTTTCGTAAGGCAGGTACGGCGCGAGAATCGCCATGTGGGAGCATCCTTATCTCTTTCGCACTTTCGCGACGAGCTCGTCGAGCTTTTCCGCTGGAACGGGGCTGCCGCGAAGCGTGCGGAACAACACCGGAAGCTTCCGCAGCAGCTCCTCGTCCGACAGCAAGTCGCTCGGCAACTGGCCGCGCGACGCCGCGGCAGCATCGAATAATTGGACCCAGTCGTCCGAGCCCCTCTTGAGACCGAGCGCAACCGCATACTTCTCCACAACGTCCGTACTCTGCGGCGCCGGAAAAAGCCCGCGCTCCACTCGACTGTAGTTACCAGGGTCAAAGCCGTGTCGCAGGCAGAACTCGCGCAGCGTCACGTGTTGTCGTTGCCGAAACTGCTTCAACACCTTCCCGAAAAGTGTTCCTCTCATGCCGATCTCCCCAGGGCGTACCGACTGCGCCGTACCCGAAGGAAGCGCGTCACGGACAGTCGTTGTGTTTATTGTACAACAATGACAACGACGCAGCAATCAGAAAGCGGCATGAATTTCCGACCATCGACCGATTGTGTCGATTGGCTAGGGGGCACGCGCTACACGGAGTCGTCGCGTTTCGCTTGCGGTTCCGGCACGGACAAGTGCGCGACGATGAGAATCGTGCTGGCCCGCGCGGTCAGACAATCACACTGGTCAGCGCGAGGAAATCGGGATGGTTGCGGATGGGGTCGAAATCGGTTTCCTCACCCACCAGGTCGCGGTAATTCGTGTCAAGATCGAATGCCCGCGACAGATAGGCAACCGCCAGCTTCGGATTGCGAGCCAGGCTCCAATAGCAGGCCAGGTTGTAGTGCACGATGGCCTGCCCGGCGTCGGCCACCAGCGCCTCTTCGAGCGACTGAATGGCAAGGTCGAGCCTCCCAATTCGCTTGTGGCACCAGCCCAGAGCCAGAAACGCTTCGATGTTCTGGTTGTCGAATTCGGTCGACGCCTTGAGCGGCTCGACCGCCTCGCGATACCGCTCCATGGCCCGCAATGCCTGCCCCTTGAGGAACTGCACGTGGGCGCGGCGACCGGGCACATTGTCCAGCGTGGCCAGCACGTCGATGGCCCGCCGGGCGACCGGATCGCGGACCGAAGGTGGTAGAGACCACTGGCTGCCAAACGCCGAGATCAGCTCGAGGTAGCCCTCGGCTTCTCGCAGGACTTGCTCCCGGCGGATGCGCTGTAGTCCGATCATCTTGTCACCAAACTTCCCCGCGTACTTTCGCCGTGCCAGAGAGACCGGCACGACGCGGCCCGCTAAACCAATTATATTCTAATCGGCGACCGGCAGGAGCCAAGACGTGCTGCCAGACGCAGGACGCGGCAACTTTCTGTCCGTCTGCATCGGTCGCTCGTGACTCGGGGGGAATGGCCGGCAAATACGTTGCGCGAAGCTATTCCGCCGACGCGTCGATTGCGGCGGATGCGGCGCACCGCGGCGACGTCAGTCGGTGCGCAGCGCTCATCCCGCAGAGTCTGCGTGTCGCGTAAAAGTGAGCGCCGGGCGGTGTGCCCGTGGATACGTGCCCTCGCGGCATGCGAATGCGACTACGTGCCGCGTCGGCAACGGGCGCTGTCGGCGACGCGGGATGATGTTGGAACCGCGCGCAACGACGGCCAGCATCCTTACGTCGGCGCCGCGAGAACCGTTCACACGGGTATGGAAGGGAGCGGCTAGGCGACCCGAGGCCGAACCTACGCCCCCACCGTGGCCTTTTCCGCCAGTCGATCGACCAGACTGCGGACCGGAGTAGAGATTTTCAGCACCGGCGCGAATTCGGTGAACTCGCGGTCGATGCGCTCCAGCATACCGCCCAGCGGCGTTTCCCTGCTGGCGAGTATCCGCCGGTACGCGCTCTCGAACGCCTCGCGATCGGGCCACGCCGGATGGTGGGCCGCCGGCAGCAGCGACGAGAGCCCCACCGACAATTGGCTCGGTTGTGCCTTGTCGCTTTCCAGCATCGTAGCCAACTCCGTGTGGGCTTCGATCAGCACGGCGAACTCCTCGGGCAGGCTCCAATGGCGAGCCATCGTCGCCGCGGCCTGTGCGTGCGACCAACCGAACTCCTCCTGCTCCAACTGCGACAGCCGACGCGATTCCGATGCACACCGGTTGAATAGCTCGGCGTACTGCTGGGGAAGCTCCCGCGCCAACAGCGGCACGGCCATGTCTTGCAGCAGTGCCGCCGCGAACAAATCCTCGGCGTCCTTCATGCCCAGCAGCTTGCCGAACGCACGGGCGAACAAGGCGCGGCGGAGCGAGTCTTGCCACAGGCTCTTCAGGTCGAACGGCCCGCACTTGGGGTTCGGCATCAGGCTGAACACGGCGCTCCACAGGGCGAAGTTCTTGATCGTGCGGATACCCACCAGCGTGATGGCGAGCTTGATGCTCGATATCTCGCGGGAGAAGCCGAAGTACGAGGAATTGACGAACCGCAGCACCTGTCCGGTCAATCCCGGGTCCGACTCGATGGGCACGGCAAATTCCGCGGGTCCGTTTTCCGGATCCTGGGAAAGCTCCAGCAGTCGGATAGCGCTTTGCGGGAGCGCCGGCAACTGCGCACCGGTCATCAGTTTCTTCAGATCAGGTGCAACCTTGGCCTTAGTCATGGCGTTAGAACCCCTTCATATGGATTTGCCGGCTTGGATGGTCGCAATCGGTCTGGCGCCCGTTGGCGCCGTGGCTTCGTACGGCTGCGCCTCGGCTCACGGCCAAGGAGAAGTACCACGTGAAACGTAGGCCACGCCACGGCGCTCGGCAAATGGGAGGCGGGGCGTCCCTCTCGACGCCTCCGGACCGCTCGGTCGTGCCGGTTGCCCCCGTCGCCCCTCGGTGCGTCGGTCTCCGCTGTCTTCAAGGCTACGCAGTTAGCCGCATATCGGTGCAAGCCAGCTACCGGTGGCTTCGCGACGAGGCGGTTACCGACAGCCCTCGTTCGTCCGGTTACGTCGACGCTCGCCCTGCGATGTTGCTTCGGCGAATCATGCGGGCCG
>CAYQAJ010000271.1:0-6936 GCA_964415245.1 uncultured Pirellulaceae bacterium
GACGCAGGCGGAGTAGATGGTGATGCCGCGTTCCTGCTCCTCCACGTCGCTGTCGGTTTCGGTGGTTCCTTCGTCGACCTTACCCACGCGGTGCTTGGCCCCGCTGAGGAATAACATCCGCTCGGTGACCGTAGTCTTACCGGCATCGATGTGGGCGATGATGCCGATGTTGCGGATGTTGTTGAGGTTACGAGCCATGGCTATGCGCGGCCTAAGCCGGGAGTGGGCGGCGGATCGTCGGCCCGCCAAAGGCGGGAGGGCTGATAGGCGACGGCTACCAGCGCAACAAGAACGCCGCGAGAAACCCCATTGTTCTCTCGCGGCGCGTCGCGGCTGCGCATCACCTTACCAGGCGAAGTGAGCGAACGCCTTATTGGCGTCGGCCATGCGGTGCACGTTTTCGCGCCGCGTGATGGCCGCCCCTTCGCGGTTGTAGGCCGCGATGACCTCCTCCGCCAGCTTCTGGAAGGTGGGTCGCCCCTTCTTCTCCCGCACCGCCAACAATAACCAGCGGATTGCCAGCGACTGCTGCCGATTCTTGTTCACCTGCATGGGCACCTGGTACGCGGCACCGCCGACGCGCTTGGAGCGAACCTCGACGTGCGGCCGGACGTTGTCGACCGCCTGGGTGAACACCTCCAGCGGCTCCTTGTCCGGAAACCGCTTTTTCACCACATCCATCGCGTCATAGAAGATCGCCTGCGCCACGGCTTTCTTGCCGTCGTGCATCAGGCAGTTGATGAACTTGCTCACCAGCAGCGATCCCAGACGCGGATCGGGCCGCAACTGCTCGCGACTGGCCGTTATGCTGCCCATACTATTGAATCCTCGTTCGCGTAACGTGCCGGATCACCGGCACGGACGCCGGGCTCGGCCCCGACGGGGTTAACCCTTTTTGGCCCCGTATCGGCTCCGCGACTGCTTGCGGCCGTCGACCCCCAAGGCGTCGCGCGACCCCCGCACCACCTGGTACCGCACTCCTGGCAGATCGCGTACGCGCCCGCCCCGCACCAGCACGATCGAGTGCTCCTGCAGGTTGTGGCCCTCGCCGGGTATGTAGACAGTCACTTCCTTACCGTTGGAAAGTCGCACGCGGCTGATCTTGCGCAGGGCCGAGTTCGGCTTCTTGGGCGTCATGGTGGTCACTTTGAGACACACGCCCTGCCGCTGCGGACACTTGGCGAGCACCGGCGCCTTGGTCGTGGCGCGGCGGAGCTTGCGCTTTTTGCGTACCAGTTGGTTGATCGTGGGCATGATCGTGACCGAATTCCAAGCAAAACCGAAATCACGTGCGAACTGGTAAGCGTACCGGAACGCCCCCGTGTGTCAAGGCGGAGCGCATTGCATGGGCATTGCCCACCAGCGGCTGAGCACGATGGGCGGTGCGCACGCAGCACTTTTCACGGCGGGGGTGTCCTCCCTGCTGCCCCGTTCACTCGCCCGACGGCGCCTCTCCGCCGTCGCCACTGTCGCCACTGTCGCCGCGGAACATCGTGTCGAGCGCCGATTTCATCCCTTCGGCACTCGTCGGAGCGCCCTCCGCCTTCTTCTCCTCCGAGGCCGCCACCGCCTGATCGGCGCCGTTGCCGTCCTCGGCCGACTCCAACAACGGGAAGCTCGTAACCAGCGCCCGTTCCCGTTCCGCGGCCAGCGCTTGCAAAGCCTCGGGGCGGTAACGCACTTCGGCTTCCTGGTAGGTGTGGAAGCCCGTCCCCGCCGGAATCAGGTGACCCAGGATAACGTTCTCCTTGAGCCCCACGAGGTAGTCGGTCTTTCCGGCCAGAGCCGCCTCGGTGAGCACTTTGGTAGTCTCCTGGAAACTGGCCGCCGAGATGAAACTCGAGCTTTGTACGGCTGCCTTGGTGATTCCCAGGAGCTGCGTGCTGGCGGTCGAGGGCTTGGGGCGGGTTCCCTTGGCGGCGTCGCCCCCGAGCGCTTCGATCTGCGCGTTGACCTGGGCCAGCGCGTCCTTCGGCAAGATGGTCCCATCGAGGAATTCGCTGTCTCCCTTGTGCGTGACGCGCACGCACTTGGTCAGATCCTCGTTGGCCTTGCGGAAATCGAACCGGTCGACCACCAGCCCCGGCAGGAACTTCGAATCGCCGGCCGACTCGATGCGTACCTTGCGCAGCATGCGGGCGACGATTACCTCGATGTGCTTGTCGTTGATGTCGACCCGCTGGCTGCGGTAGACGCTTTGGATTTCGTGCAGCAGGTACTGCTGAACCGCTTCCTCGCCCGAAACGCGCAAGATGTCGTGCGGCACCAGCGGACCATCGACCAGCGCGTGGCCGGACTTGACCACGTCGCCCGAGTGCACCAGGAACCGCTTCCCGTGCGGCACCAGATGTTCGCGCTCGATGCCGCTCTCGCTGCGGATGACGATGGTCCGCTTGCCGCGCCGCTTCTCGCCCAGGATTTCCACGGTGCCGTCGATTTCGGCGATCACGGCGGGATCCTTGGGTTTGCGGGCTTCGAAAATCTCGGTCACACGCGGCAAGCCGCCCGTGATGTCGGTGATGCCCGAGGCTTCGCGCGGCGTTTTGGCGAGCACCGAGCCGGCGGCGACGGTCTTGCCCTCTTCGACCTCGATGTGGGCCCGTTCGGGGAGGTAATAGACGTCGAGTGGTTTTCCGTCAGCGTCTTCCAGAACGATTTGGGGGTGCAGCTCTCCCTTGTGGTCGATAATCATGCGACGGACGTGGCCGCCGGGGTCGCGTTCCATGCGCATCGTTTCGCCGTCGACGATATCCTCGTAGCGCGCCTTGCCGGAAACCTCAGCGAGGATGGGGATGCTGTGCGGGTCCCACTGGCAGAGGACGGCGCCGGCTTCGATTTCCTGGTTCTCCTCGACCAACAGCAGCGCGGCGGTGGGCACTTCGTGCTTTTCCAGCTCGCGCCCCTTGGCATCGAGAATCGAGATTTCTCCGTTGCGGGTCAGAACGATGTCCTTGCCTTCTTCGTTCTTGACGAACCGCATGCGGGTGAATTTGACGATGCCCCCCTTCTTGCTGCGGGTTTCGCTCTCTTCGACGTTCTTGTCGTACACGCCGCCGATGTGGAAGGTACGCATGGTGAGCTGCGTGCCGGGCTCGCCGATACTTTGGGCGGCGATGATGCCGACCGCCATGCCTTCCTCGACCATCGTGCCGCTCGACAGGTCCATGCCGTAGCACAAGCGGCAAATGCCCAGCGCCGCGTCGCACGTCATGGCGCTGCGCACCTGGATCTTCTCCAGACCCAGCTCCTCGATGCGGCGGGCGATTTCGGGCGTAATCAGCTCGTTCTCGCGAACGATTACGTCGTCGGTGACCGGGTTGACGATGTTCTGCCGGCTGACGCGGCCGTTGACCGCCGCCGACAGACGCACCTCGACCTTTTCGCCGCGGTAGATCACCCCCTTGGTGATGCCCTGTGTCGTGCCGCAGTCCTGCATGGTGATCACCACGTTCTGCGCCACGTCGGCCAGCTTACGCGTCAAGTAGCCCGAGTCGGCCGTTTTGAGTGCCGTATCGGCCAGCCCCTTGCGGGCACCGTGCGTCGAGCTGAAGTACTCGAGCACGGTGAGCCCTTCGCGGAAGTTCGCCTTAATGGGGGTCTCGATGATTTCGCCGGTGGGCTTGGCCATCAGACCGCGCATGCCCGCCAATTGGCGAATCTGCTCGATGCCACCACGGGCACCGGAGTGGGCCATGAGGAACACGGGGTTGACGTAACCCGTACCTCCCCGATCGTCCGTTTCCATGGCGGCCATCATTTCGGAGGTGATGCGTTCGCGGGCGTGGGTCCAGGTGTCGAGCACCTGGTTGTACCGTTCCATCTCGGTAATGACGCCGCGCTCGTAGAGCTTGCGGAACTTGAGCACGGTCTTCTCCGCCTCGCCGATGATCTTCGACTTCGTGGAGGGGGTGACCAGATCGTCGGTTGCGAAGGACAGACCGCTACGGGTGCTTTCGCGGAAGCCGAGCTGGTTCATGTCGTCCAACAGGTCGATCGTGGCGCGGCGGCCGAGCGTCTGGTAGCAGTCTGAAATAACCCCGGCCAGGTCGCCCGACTTGAGCGGCATGTTGTAGTAGTCCATGCCCACCGGCAGCATCATGTTAAACAGCACGCGCCCGTACGTGGTCTGAATGATTTCTCCGGGCTGGCCTCGCTCCTCTTCGTCCTTCTTCACGCCGCGATCGTCGGGCAGGCGGACCTTGATGCGGGCATGCACGTCGATCACGCCCAACGAGAAAGCCAAGTCGGCCTCTTCGAGCGACGAGAACGTCATCCCCTCTCCCTTGCGACCGGGAAGATCGATCGTCACGTAGTAGCAGCCCATCACCGTATCCTGCGAGGGGCTCATGATCGGCTTGCCGTTGGAGGGAGCAAAGATGTTGTTGGTCGAGATCATCAGCGTATGGGCTTCGACCTGCGCCTCAATCGACAGCGGCAAGTGAACGGCCATCTGGTCGCCGTCGAAGTCGGCGTTGAAGCCCTTGCAAACCAGCGGGTGCAGGTGGATGGCGTTGCCTTCGACCAGCACCGGCTCGAACGCCTGGATGCCCATACGATGCAGTGTCGGAGCGCGATTCAAGAGGACGGGGTGGTTCTGGATCACCGCTTCCAGAATGTCCCACACCTCCTCATCCTTGCGCTCGAGCATCTTCTTGGCGCTTTTGATCGTGTCGGCGTGTCCTAGCTCCTTGAGCTTGCGAATGATGAAGGGCTGGTACAACTCCAGCGCAATCTTCTTGGGCAGGCCGCACTGGTGCAGCTTGAGCTTGGGACCCACCACAATGACGCTTCGCGCCGAATAGTCGACGCGCTTGCCCAGCAGGTTTTCGCGGAACCGGCCCTGCTTCCCCTTGATCATGTCGGTCAGCGACTTCAGCGGCCGGTTGCTGCTCCCCAGCACGGGCCGCTTGCAGCGGTTGTTGTCGAACAGGGCATCGACCGATTCCTGCAGCATCCGCTTCTCGTTGCGGATGATCACCTCAGGCGCATTCAAGTCGACCAGCTTGCGCAGGCGGTTGTTGCGGTTGATGATGCGGCGGTACAGATCGTTCAGGTCGCTGGTGGCGAAGTTGCCCGAGTCCAGCAGTACGAGCGGGCGCAGGTCGGGAGGAATGACGGGGATCACGTCGAGGACCATCCACTCGGGACGGTTGTCGCTGTCGCGAATCGCCTCGACGAGCTTCAGGCGGTTGATGAGGTCTTTCGTCTTCTGCTTCGACTTGGTTTCGGCCAGATCCTGGCGTAGCTCGTCGGAAAGTGTCACCAGGTCCAAACCGACGAGCAGCTTGCGTACGGCCTCGGCCCCCATGTCGGCCTCGAAGCTGCCGTCGCCGTACTGCTCCTTGGCGGCACGGTACTCCTCTTCGGTGAGGAGCTGCTGCCTCTTCAGTTCGGTGCTGCCCGCGTCGACGACCACGTAGTCCTGAAAGTAGACGACCTTTTCCAGGTTGGTGGTCTTCATGTCCAACAGGGTGCCCAGACGGCTGGGCATGGCCTTGAAGAACCAGATGTGCACGACCGGGGCGGCCAGCTCGATGTGCCCCAGCCGCTTGCGGCGCACGCGGGAGTGCGTCACCTTGACACCGCAGCGGTCGCAGATCATGCCCTTGTACTTCATGCCGCGGTACTTGCCGCAGGCGCACTCCCAATCCTTTTCGGGACCGAAGATGCGCTCGCAGAACAAACCGTCCTTTTCGGGGCGGTAGGTGCGATAGTTGATCGTTTCCGGCTTTTTCACTTCGCCGAACGACCAACTGCGGATGTCGTGCGGTCGCGCCAAGCTGATCTTGACTGCCGCGTAATCGTTAATGCGATCGTACGAGCCTTCGCCAATGCTCATAAGAAGCTCCTGTTACGTGCCCACGGTCACCGGCCCACCGCCAGACCGCGGCCGCTGGAACGTGTCAGCGTTAGGTGTACTTTTTCCTGAGTCGTAAGTTTTGGGGAATCTCAGCGCGTTACGTGGGCAATTCCCAGATGACGCGCCCTTCCTGTTCTCCGCTGAGAGCCGTTACACGAGTTACCCAGCCATGAACGACGAATCCGTCGGCGGAAATATCGATCTCCTCCAAGGCGTTCGTCGCTGCCAGTTCGTACAACACGTCGGGGGAAAGCACGACTCGGTCCCCCAAGGGCTCGATCCAAAGCTCCTGCTCCTTGTCGGTCGTATTTCGCACGCGAATCAACTGAATCGCGCCGGTCGTGGAAGTTGTCGGCATGACTATCTGTCTCCGGCCAGAATCCGCGCGGCATGCCGCATCAGCTTCGCTCGCCCCGCGGCGCTGGGATTCTCCGGCATCAATCGTGCCACGGCCTCGTACGCCATCGCCCAGTTCGTAGCCTGCTCGGCGGTCAGGCCCATCTGCTCCAATTCGCCGACCGTAATTGTCTCCAACCTCGCTTCTGCTCCCGCGCTTCCGCGCCCCCAGTTCATTCGATTGCCAAACTCCGCTGGACTCATACCTCCGGGAAGGTTTTCCCGCATAAGGTCCGCAACTTCGCCCATGGAGCTCGGACTTCGCGACACAGATTTCGTCTCCTGACGATCGGATCAGTCGCTCACACGCGCCGTTTCTCCAATTGCATGTTTAACGCCAAGCCACGAATTTCGTTGGTGAGCACGTCGAAGCTGGCGGGAGTGCCCGCTTCGAGCGTGTTCTCGCCCTTGACGGTGAGCAATTCCTGCAGGATGTACGCCGCTCCGTAGGCTTCCAGCGCCCAGACTTCCATTTCGCCGAACCGCTGTCCGCCGAAACGGGCCTTGCCGCCCAAAGGCTGTTGCGTGATCAACGAGTAAGGTCCCGTCGAGCGGGCATGAACCTTGTCTTCGACGAGGTGGTTCAGCTTCATTATGTAGATATTTCCCACCGTTATCGGTCGGTCGAACATTTCACCGGTCCGTCCGTCGTGCAAGAAAACCTTGCCCAGTGTCGGTGG
>CAYQAJ010000272.1:0-6931 GCA_964415245.1 uncultured Pirellulaceae bacterium
TTCAAAGTTGAAGCCGTCGAACGACATGAAGCCCACCAGCACGTTCCGTCCCAGGGCCAGCTCGCCGTGGAACGTGGCGGCGCCGTCGGCGATCACCTGCCCCTTCTCCACCTTGTCGCCGGGGTAGACGACCGGCTTTTGGTTCAGGCACGTGCGCTCGTTGAGGCCGACAAACTTTTTGAGTGGGTACACGTCGCCCGCAATTTCGATCCGCATCGCGTCGACGTACTTCACGTTTCCCGCGCGGCGGGCCCGCACGACCATGCTCGAGTTGCGCGCCACGTCCTTTTCCATTCCCGTGGCCACCAGCGGTGGCTCGGTCACCAACAGCGGCACGGCCTGCCGCTGCATGTTGGATCCCATCAAAGCGCGATTGGCGTCGTCGTGTTCCAGAAAGGGAATCAACCCCGCCGATACGCCCACCATCTGGCTCGGAGCAACGTCGATGTACTGAATCTGTTCGGGCGTGACGATCTCGAAGTCGGAGTGGTAGCGCGCGATGATCGTGGGCCCGAGTAGCTTGCCCCCACTGTCGACCGCGGTATCGGCGGGAGCGACGTAGGCGTCGGCCTCCTCATCGGCGCGAAGCCAGACCGTGTCGTCGGTGAGCTTTCCTTTGACGACTTTGCGGTAGGGAGTCACCAGAAAGCCGTACTCGTCGACGCCGGCGTAAATTGCCAGGCTGGAGATGAGCCCGATATTGGTGCCTTCCGGCGTCACGATGGGACAGATGCGGCCATAGTGCGAGATGTGCACGTCACGCACTTCGAAGCCCGCCCGCTTACGGTTGAGCCCGCCCGGCCCCAATGCCGACAGGCGCCGCTCGTGCGTGAGCTGCGACAGCGGATTAGTCTGGTCGACGACCTGTGACAACTCGCCACGGCCAAAGAAATACTCGATCGCCGCCGAAATGCTTTTGGGGTTGATCAGGCTGCGGGGCGTCATGTCGGCCACGTCCTTCAGGCTCATCCGCTCCTGCACGGTGCGCCGCAGCTTCAAGAACCCTTTGCGCATCTCGTCGCATGCCAGCTCGTCAATCGTCCGCAGGCGGCGATTCCCCAGGTGATCGATGTCGTCCACTTCGGCCCCACCGTCCCCCGACGCCAGCGCAAGCAGGTACTTGATGGCGGCCATCAGATCTTCCGGGTGCAGCGTCATTTCCTTTTCCGAAACGCCCAGCTTCAGCTTGCGGTTGATGCGGAAACGGCCCACGCGGCCCAGCCGATACCGGTTGACGTCGTAGAACTTCTCCTGGAATAGCGTGCGCGCCTTTTCGAGCTGCGGTGGATTCCCCGGTCGCAGTCGCTGGTAAATACGCAGCAGCGCTTCCTCGTGGCTCGAGGTAGCGTCCTCGGCAACGCAGTTGAGAATCAACGGCAACTTGGGGACCGGGGTCACTTCGACCTTTTTCAATTGCGACGTGCAAATCGTCTCGGCCGCGATCTTGGTGATCTTCTGCCCCGCCTCGACGATGATTTCCCCGGCCCGTTCGCTGCCGGCCGGATACACGATGTCGTCGACCGCCACTTTCCCCTCAATCTTCGAGACGCTGCGGCCGTCGACGACGCGCTCCGTCGTCGTCTCGTAGAACGCCCGGATGATGTCGGCGTCGTTACCGAACTTGGGGTCCATGGCCCGCAGCAACGTGACGGCGGGAAACTTGCCGCTCTGGTCGATCCGCACACTGATGCTGTCGCGCTTGGTGACGTTCAGCTCGATCCAACTGCCGCGTTCAGGAATCACGCGGCAACTCGGCAGCTTGCGGTCGGACGTCCCGTCCTGGTCCATGACAAAGTCGACACCCGGGCTGCGGTGCAACTGGCTCACCACCACGCGTTCGGCGCCGTTGATGATGAACTCGCCGCCGCCGAGCATGATGGGGACGTCGCCCAGGTACACCTCTTCCTCCACCGGCTGGTCCTTCTTCAGCCGCAGCCAGACGCGGAACGGCCGGCCGTACGTGAGGCGAAGTTGCCGGCACTCTTCCGGCGTGTATCGCGGTTTGCCCAGCTCGTAGCCGAGGAAGTCGAGCACGATCTGCTTGTCGTAGCTTTCGATGGGAAAAATCTCGCGCAGCACGCTTTCCAATCCCTGGTCCTTGCGCTTATCGCGCGGCACCCCTTCCTGTAGGAAAGCCCGATAGCTCTTGGTCTGAATCTCGGTGAGATCGGGAGTGCTGTAATGCTCGCGCTCGCTGCCAAAACGGCGAACGTCCTTGGGCGTCAAGCGTCGTTGTGCCGGAGTAGCCATAGGGGCCTTGGCTCCTAGGTGAGAAGAGACGGCGAGAGGCGCTCCGCCGCCGGTGAGCGGTCGTAACACGAGACGCACCGCGACCCAGTTCCACCGGTCGCCCCCAAGCGCAACGTAGTGCCTGGGCGGCGCTCGGCCGCTTGCCAGCATTCGCGTGGGGAAACTGCCCTGGTCAAGCGATTTCCACCTGCGCCGCCGGGGTAGCGGCGCGCCCTATCGGGGAAGGTGCCTACTTCAGCTCGACGGTGCCGCCGGCGGCCTCCAGCTCACTCTTGAGCTTTTTGGCCTCTGCCTCGGGGATTGCTTGCTTGATCGTCGCGGGAGCGCTCTCCACAAGCTTTTTCGATTCCATCAGCGTGCCGCCCGTCATGGTCTTGACGAGCTTGACCACGTCCAACTTCTTTTCGCCGAAGCTGGTGAGCACGACGTCGAACTCGGTCTTGGCCGGCGCCGCTTCCGCGCCACCGCCATCGCCCGCGGGTGCCATCATCACGGCGCCCCCCGCGGCTGGCTCGATCTGGTACTCGTGCTTCAGGTAATCGCTCAGCGACTTCGCCTGTTTAAGCGTCAGCGACGCGATCTGGTCGCCGATCTGTTTGATCTCTTGATCAAATTCCATGGTTGCGGTTGCTTCGGACATGTCTCGACTGGGTCCTTTCTGGCCTGGTTGCGGAAATATGGAATCTGTGGATGCGAAAGTGTTCCTTCAAGGAAACACGAGTCTTTCCGTTTCCAATACTTTGGTTCACGCCTCGTCGCTTGCGGTTTCGCGCCTCACTCGGCGGGCGCGGATGGCTCGGCCGCCGCGCTCTGCTCCTCCGGCGTCTCCTCCCCCTCTCCCTTCTTCTTGATCTGGCTCGCCAATGCCCCGCCCGGCCCCAACAGCGCCGCCGACAAATTCGCGCCCGGTGCGAGGATCTGTCCCGACAGAATGCTCAACTGTTCGAGCCGGTTGGGCCACTTGCTGATTTCCTTGACCTTCTCGGCCGTGAGCCGTTCGCCGTCCATCACACCGCCGCGGGCCGCGAATGCCTCGTACTCGCGGCTTTGGTCGAGGCGGTTGATTTCCTTAACGAGGGAGATGAAGTCCTCGCCCCCAAACACAACGGCCAGCGTTCCCTCGGCTCCGTCGAATGCCGCCGAAAGCGGCGTCCCTTCGGTGGCGCGTTTCGCCAAGCTGTTGCGCACCACGAGCAGCGTGATGTTCTTCTCGCGGAACTGCTTGCGCAGCACGACCGACTGGTTCGCGCTCAGTCCCACCACGTTCACCAGCAGCGAGTCGTTGACGCCGCTCAGCCGATTGGCGAGGTCCTTCACCATCAAGTCTTTAACGTATTTAGCCATGGCGTTTGCTGCGCGGGGACGTTAGGCGGCGACCGGAATTCCCGGGCTCATAGTCGCCGCAATCGTAATCCCCTTGATGTAGGTTCCCTTCACGGCGGCGGGCTTCAGGCTCACAATGTGGTTGATAAACGTCTGGATGTTCTCCACCAGCTTGGGCTCGTCGAAGCTGAGGCGGCCGACCACCGCGTGCACGTTTCCGCCTGCGTCGTTGCGAAACTCGACCTTGCCCGCCTTGTACTCTTTGATGACTCGCGCCACGTCGGGCGAAACGGTGCCGGCACGCGGCGACGGCATCAAGCCGCGAGGACCCAACACGCGCCCCAGCGGACCGACCACGCCCATCATGTCGGGTGCGGCGATGCAGACGTCGAATTCGAGCCAGCCCCCCTTGATCTTCTCGGCCAAGTCTTCCTGACCCACCACGTCGGCCCCCGCTTCCTTGGCGACCGTTGCCAGATCACCCTTGGCGAACACCGCCACGCGTTGCGACTTGCCGATGCCGTGGGGCAAAACGAGCGAACCGCGAACAAGCTGGTCGGCCTGCTTAGCGTCGACCCCCAAGTTCATGTGGACTTCGACCGCCTGGTCGAACTTCGCCGTGTTGAAGCTCTTGAGGATGCCCACCGCCTGATCCAGCGGCGCGGGCCCCTCGGAAGGTCGCTTCACCGCCATCGTCCGATATCGTTTCGATCGTTGTGCCATGGTGCCTTCCACCGATGTTGCCAAACCGCGGTTGAAAAAGGGGACAGTCCCCCTTAGGTCACACCCCCTACCAGGGGAAAGCAGCTCCGTCGCAAGGGGACAGTCCCCTTTTTCAACCGCCCACTAGCCCTCGACCACCTCCAACCCCATGCTTCGCGCCGTACCCTCGATCATGCGGCAAGCGTGATCGAGGTCCCGCGCGTTCAAGTCGGCCATCTTCTTTTCGCAAATGCCCGCGACCTGCGACCGGGTCACCGTGCCAACCTTTTCCTTGTTTGGCACGCCGGAACCCTTGGCAATGCCGGCCGCCTGTTTCAACAGCGCGGCGGCGGGAGGGCTCTTGGTGACAAACTCAAAGCTGCGGTCGCTAAAGACGGTTACCACGACGGGAATGGGCGTGCCGTTGTATTCCTTCGTCCGTTCGTTCACCTGCTGCACGAACTGGCCCAGGTTGATGCCGAACTTGCCCAGCGACGTACCCACCGGCGGAGCCGGCGTGGCCTGCCCCCCGGGAATCTGAAACTTCGCCTGCCCCACCATTTGCTTGGCCATGGGATACCCGTCCGTACCGTCGTCTCGTTGCTTGTAGTCTCTGTTTCGTTGCCGCAGCGCGATGTTGCTACAGCGCCTCGACCTGCCAGTGTTCCAGCTCGACCGGCGTGGACCGTCCGAAAATGTTGATCATCACCGTCACGCGGCCGTTCGCTTCGTCGATCGACTCCACGTCCCCTTCGAAGTTCTGAAAGTAGCCTTCCTTCACCCGAACGCGGTTGCCCGGCTTGAAGGGGATCGACATCTTCTTGGGCCCTTCGGCCCCTTCTTCGTCGGGTCGACGAATGATGCGGCTCACCTCGTGGGGCAGCATCGGGGTCGGCTTGCCAGCCGAGCCGGTGAAGTCGCCGATGCCCGGCGTCTCGCGTACCAGGAACCAGGTGTCGTCGTTGAGCACCATGTCGACGACGATGTATCCGGGAAAGAGCTTCTTTTTTACGACGCGTTTCTTCCCCGTCTTGGTGAATTCGACCACGTCCTCCGTGGGGACCACGACGTCGCCGAAGTACTGCTCCAGGCCGGCGAGTTTCACGCGTCGCAGCATCGCCTCGCGAATCGACTCCTCGCGATTGACCTGCACTTTGAGGATGTACCAATTGCGCTCCGCTTCCTCGGCCGGGACGGATTCGTCGATCAACTCGATCGGCTCGACGTCCTCGACCACACCCTCGTCCTCCGCTTGCAGGTCCTCCTCATCCAACTCCTCGTCCTCGTCCGTCTCGGCATCCATCGCCGCCTCGGCGTCGGCATTCGCCGCGGTATCGGTCTTAGCCTCGTCCCTGATTGCCGACTCCGATTCGGTCTCGCTCGGCTCGTGGGACGCGGCGGCCTGCGCCTCCTCCGACTCATCGGACCGGGGCGACGCTGCGAGCTCCTGCGTCTCGTGAGGAACAAACGAGCCTTGCGGTTCGTGCCCGCTCACCGACGGCGACGTCTCGGGCTCCGACCCAGCCGAGCCACTCGAATCTCCGCCGACTTCCGATCCGCCAAGTGCATTGTCGTCGGCCTGCGCTTGTATGGCGAGGCCGGGGCGTCGGACATCGTCATCGGCGGCCATACCCGAGCCGAACCCCGTCGCCGGCGCACCGCCGAGAGGGCGCTCACCGGTGGAGGCGCTTTCCGACACAGGCGGCAGATCGCCCATTCGGCCGGGCTCGTCGCTCACGACTGCTCCGTTCGGCTAATGATGAAGAATGCCCAATACGTTCGTAAACAAGAACTTCCACACCAGGTCGTACCCAAACAGCACGGACGCCAGGGCGAACATCACCACGATCACCACCGTCGAACTTCGGATCAGCTCGCCCCGCGACGGCCACGAAACCTTGTACATCTCCGCTTCGACAGCCACGAGAAAGTCAGCAAATTTCGGATAGTTGACCAACCGATAACTCACCCACACACCACCCAGCAGCAGCAAGAACGGCAGGCCGTAGTTGAACGCCAGGCGTATCGAACGCGGACACTCGGCGCGGTACATCATCACCAGGCTGCCCTGCTCCTGCAGGAAGCCGACGACCGCCTTGCCCGCGTTGCCGTCTTCGTCGACGACGTGGGCCACGAATCCCTGCTCAACCAACTCGCCGAACTGCGACCGGGCCCCTTGGATCTCGGAGCGATTCGAGGGGTTCCAGGATAAGGTCTCCGACTTGGTCGGTTCCACCAGGCGGTACACCCAGTTCAGCACCGCACCCACGTCGCGACTGTCGCGTAGCGTATAGTGCAGCCGCCAACTGCCCAGCACAACGATCAGGGCCATGGCGGCGAAGGTTACCTGTCGCGCGATCCGGCCCTGATTGCGTTTGTACAGGCCGGTGCGCAACAACTCGCTCCATAGCGAATCGGCGCTGCCTGCTTTCTCCTTCGCCATCGCTTTGTTCCTGTTGCAGCCCTATTGCGGCGCCTCGGCGGCAGCGCGGCCCCGTTCCCGGCCTCACGGGCCTTGTGGCCGTTCGCTTCCGGCGGGACGCCGCCTCCGGCGCGCTGGGCGCCGAATGGACCCGGTCCCGGGAATCGATCGGCGCGCGTCCCATCGATTACCGGTTCCGCTTGTAAGCAGGGGCGGCGGGAATCGAACTCGCAA
>CAYQAJ010000273.1:0-2355 GCA_964415245.1 uncultured Pirellulaceae bacterium
CGTCCTGCGTGCAGTAGCTGCTGCTCACCCGCCCGATGGCGCCGAACGCCTGCGTGCGGCACTTCCACAGCTTCTGCCGCTCCTCGGCATTGGCGGCCTGTCGCACTTGCCGCGCGCGGCACGCTTCGCAGATGCTAATGATGCGATCGCGCTGTCCGTCGAGGCCCGCCTCCAGCCCGTCGACCTCGATGAGCAGGATCGCCTGGGCGTCCAACGGAAAGCCGAATTGAAACGCCGCTTCGACCGCTTCGACGATTCCCTGGTCCATCATCTCGAGGGCCGCGGGAACGATTCCCGCCCCGATGATCTCGGTGATCGACTGCGTTGCGTCGTCGACGCTCTCGAAGATGCCCAGCAGCGTGCGGCATCCCTGCGGATCGCGCGTCAAGCGGACCCAAACCTTGGTAACGATGGCCAGCGTGCCCTCGCTCCCGACGATGGCTCCCACCAGATCGGGCCCCACGCGGTCTTCGGCCGGTCCGCCTAACTGTACGATGCGTCCGTCGGCCAGCACGGCCTCCACGCCGAGCACGTGGTTCACCGTCACGCCGTACTTGAGCGTGTGCGGCCCGCCGGAGTTGGTCGCCACGTTGCCGCCGATCGTACAGGCCCCCTGGCTCGAAGGGTCGGGCGCGTAGTGGTAGCCCGTGCCCTTGAGCGCCTGCGTGAGCCGGATGTTCACCACGCCCGGCTGCACCACGGCGTAGCGGTCGCGGATGTTGATCTCCTCGATGCGGTTCATCCGCGTGAGGACGATCATCACGCCGCCCCCCACGGGCACGCATCCGCCTGCCAGGCTGGTGCCGGCTCCACGCGGCAGAAAGGGCACGTCCGCATCGCGGCAGGCTCGCACGACGGCGGCCACCTGCTCGGTCGTCTGCGGAAAAACCGCCACGTCGGGCCGATTCTTCTCGATCACGTAGCCATCGCACTCGTACACGACCAGCTCGGGCCGCGACGCCAGCACGTGCTGAGCACCGACGATCTCGCGCAGCCGGTCAACCAGCGATAGGGTTACGGCGGCGGTCATAAGAGAAGCTGCCGGTCGGGAACGGGAATCTAAGGCCACAATACTGCGAACGGATTGGCGGTCAGAAACAAGCAATCGCTGTTCGATGGCCCCATGGACGAGGCACAATTGGCCACTGCGCTCGATTATAGGAGGTGCGTCGCGCGCCGCCAGGGTGCGGCACACTTTCGAAAAAAGGACGCGGATGATCGTAGGCGAAGTGGCTTCCGTCGGAGTAAACTAACTATATTCGGTCGCTCGGGCCGTGAGCTGAATCGAGGCGCCTTCCCATGGAAACATCGAGTCTTGCGGACTGGACGTCGGAAGAAATCGCCCAGGGCAGGCGGTGGGTACAAGCCTGGAAGGAAGCGGGCAAGGTCATGGAGCGATTGCGGCGCGAGGAACTGCGCCGCATCGACGGCTATCGGGCGATCGCCATGCTTTGCGGTCCCGCCGACTACCGCACGGGGCCGCGCGCGCCCAAGCCCACGTCGGGTCTCATCGAACAACAGCGCTGGTTCATGCTGGCCGCCAATCGTGATTGAAGTGTATGTTGTGGCGTGGTCTCCCGACCGCGACACGGCGTAGCGGCACGGTCGGGAGACCGTGCCAAAACAGTTGTAAGCTGCCAAACGTGATCGAAGTCCTGCGAGCCGCCGCCGAGCTTCAAGGCGTTTGCCAAGCGCATGGTTGGCGATTCTGTTTCATCGGCGGGCTCGCCCTACTGCGCTGGGGGGAACCGCGCGAAACCGTCGACGTGGACCTTTTGGTATGGACCGGTTTCGGGGGTGAGGAACCGGTCATTCAGGCGCTTCTCGATCATTACGAACCCCGAATCGCCGACGCCGCTCAGTTTGCGAAGACAAGCCGGGTGTTGTTGCTTCGCGCGGCATCGGGTGTCGGCTTGGACATTGCTTTGGGGGGCCTTCGCTTCGAAGAGGATGCCTCCTCCCGATCGAGCGAGTTCGAGTTTCCCGGCGACGCGCGACTGCGAATCTGTTCTGCCGAAGATCTGATTGTGTTGAAGGCGTTCGCCGCCCGAGCCAAGGACTGGCTGGACGTGGAAGGAGTCATTATCCGCCAATGCGGGAAACTGGACTGGAGCTACATTGAGTCCCAACTCCAACCGCTTGCAGAGCTCAAAGACGCCCCGGAGATTCTCGTCGAATTGGAGCGTAGGCGGATCGAGTTGGAGCAATGATCTTCGTCCGACAACGGTTGTACCGCAGTCTCCCGACCGCAGTACCAACGTTGTGGCGCGCTCCACTGACCGCGACACTGCGCCGTGTCACGGTTGGGAGACCATGTTGTGGCGTGGTCTCCTGACCGCGGCACAGCGTGGCGGC
>CAYQAJ010000273.1:2455-6914 GCA_964415245.1 uncultured Pirellulaceae bacterium
TCACTCCATCCGCCGCACCAGTTCGTCGACGACCAAGCGGCCAACGTTGAGCGATGCGGTCGCGGCCGGCGACGGCGCGTTGCACACGTTCACGACGCGATCCTGCGCTTGAATCAAAAAATCGTCCACCAGACTGCCGT
This sequence comes from uncultured Pirellulaceae bacterium, assembly GCA_964415245.1. Classification (GTDB taxonomy): domain Bacteria; phylum Planctomycetota; class Planctomycetia; order Pirellulales; family Pirellulaceae; genus CAYQAJ01. The sequence goes on from CAYQAJ010000273.1 coordinate 2,596, forward strand.
CCGGCGAAACCGCCTGCGCTCGCACTCCCGCCGGCGCCGACTCGAGATGTTCGGGCTGCACCTCGGGCACCAGGTGCTGTAGCGCCCGAACGAACGCTCGTTTGTTGAATGAGCGCCACAACTCGCCCAGCCCTGTGCGCCAGTGCTTGGCGCTCAATCGAATGAAGCCCGGATACCTTAGCGTCTCGGCCAGATCGCGCAGGTTGATGTCGATCTTTCGGTATCCTTCCCGCGCAAAGGCCAGCACCGCGTTGGGTCCGCATTCCACGCCGTGGCCGACCGTCCGCGTGAAGTGCACGCCCAAGAATGGAAAGCTCGGGTCGGGCACAGGGTAAATCAGGTTGCGACACAAGTGCTCGGCCTCGGGCAACAGGCGGTAGAATTCGCCGCGAAACGGGACGATCTGCACTCCCGCGCGATGACCGGAGAGCCGCGCCACGCGATCGCTGTGCAGCCCGCCGCAGTTGATGACCCAGTCGGACGTGAACGAGCCGGCAGCGGTGGTCAGCTCCGTTTCGCCTTCGCGTCGTACGATGCGATTCACTTTCGCGCCAGTAACGATTTGCCCCCCGGCGACGGTCACCAACTGGCCCAGCTTGAGGCACACCTGCCGGAAGTCGACGATGCCCGCCTCGGGCACGTGGATAGCGCGGATTCCCGCGACGTGCGGCTCCAGTTCCTTAAGCCGCTCGGGCCCGATCCATTCGCAGGCGATGCCGTTTTCGCGCCCGCGCTCGAAGATTCGCTCCAAGGCCGGCAGCTCGCTCTCCTCCACGGCAACAATCACCTTGCCGCACACGTCGTGGGGAATCTCGTGGCGGCGGCAGAACGCGACCATTTCGCTACGACCCTGGCGGCAGTTTATTGCTTTGAGCGTGCCGGGCTTGTAGTAAATGCCCGAGTGAAGCACGCCCGAGTTGTGCCCCGTCTGGTGGCAGCCCAGCGCCTTCTCCTTCTCCAGCACAGTGACCCGCGCGTCGGGCAACCGCGCCAAGAGCCGATGCGCGGTAGCCAGGCCGATAATGCCGCCGCCGATAATCGCCACGCGAGTTTGCACGACGGTCTGCCTGGGAGTGAAGGGGTTACGGGGAGGTCGTCAGAAGGTTTTCGCGGGCGGCCGGAAGCCATCATCCCAGCTTGATGGAACGGGGGGATCGCCGAACGGCAGCGGTACGACGCTCAATAACATTCTACTACACAAGGGTTTGCATCGCCGGAATTCCGCTCTGTCGCCGCCAGCGGCACAACGCTACACTACGCCCCCGCCGACGACGATTCGAGGCGATCGCCGCGCCGCGCTGGCGCGCCCTTGCCGCTTCCAGCACACCGATTCGCGCCATGATCCGCACATGCACACCAACTGACTGTTGGCGCCGCCTCCGGCTGGCCGCCTGTTTCGCGGCCCTCATGCTGACCCCCTGCGGCGCGGCGCTGGCGCAGGTCGAGCGGCTGCCCGATCCTGCCTCGTGGCGCTCGCCATCGTACGGTCTTCCGGCATCGTACGACTCACAGTCTCCGTCCGACATCGCGCCGGGCAGGTCGCTCCGGACTCTGCCCAACCTGGACCCATACGCCCTTCCCAATCCGGAATCGCTCGAATTCGTCGGCCCCAGCGCCGACGGCACCTGGTATCCGCAGCCGTACGACAGCGCACCGTGGTATGGCGGCTCGACCGAGTGGACGTGGCATATTCTCCCGTCGGGCATCATCTATCGCTCGTACCTGGCGGGCGTGAAAGAGTCGCGCTTTTCGGCACACGTCAATCACGAGTCGGATGCGAGGCTCAACAGCGGCTCGCTGTGGGACCCCACGCTGGGAGCGCGCGTGGGGCTGTTGCGATTCGGCGACTGCGACACCATCTTCCCGCAGGGATTTCAGATCGACGCCGAAGGATCGGCGCAGGCGCGGCTGGATATCGAGAACAACATCGACGTGCTGGGCACCGACTATCGCGCCGGGCTCCCGCTCACGTACGGCGTCGGTATACACCGCTGGAAGTTCTCCTACTACCACCTCAGCTCGCACGTGGGAGACGAGTTCCTGCTGAAGAACCCCGGCTTCTCGCGGCAAAACTTCGCCCGCGACGTGTTGGTGCTGGGCTATTCGATCTACCCCACGCCCGACGTGCGGCTGTATGCCGAGGCGGGTTGGGCGTTCGTCAGCGACGTCTCGGAGCCGTGGGAGTTTCAGTTTGGGCTCGACTACGCGCCCGGCTATCCCACCGGGTTTCGCGGGGCGCCGTTCTTTGCCGTCAACGGGCATCTGCGGGAAGAGGTCAACTTCGGCGGCAACCTGACCGCGCAGGCGGGCTGGGCCTGGCGATCGGACATTGGCGGGCACCTGCTGCGCCTCGGCGTGCACTACTATAACGGCCACAGCAACCAGTTCTCGTACTACCAGGAGCACGAAGAGCAGATCGGCTTCGGGGCCTGGTACGACTTCTAACAAAGCGCATAGCCGAGAGCGGAAAGCGGCCGACTCGATTACGAGTTGTCCGCGGTCTTTGGTTCCGCACTGCGGCGCGGGCGCGATTCCCGATGGGCGACCGGACCCACGCAATCGGACCCACGGATGGTAATCCGTGGGCTTTTGCAGCCCCGTTAGCAGTTTGTGGGCTTTTACAGCCACGTTACGGTGCTTTCGATGTGGCTGAACTTACCGGTGTCCTCGATCGCGCCCGGCATCCGGTGTGGTCGCACGTTTACCGAGGAGGGCACTTCCAGTTGCCGGGGCTTTGCGCGAGGGGGTATAATGCATTGGTTTGGTAGGCTTCGCAGCCGTCATGCGGCGAGCGCGACAGCCGGCCTGTTGGGAGGCGCAGCCAGCGGCTTGGCTCGCCTTCCGTCCCCCTGCTCGATACTGGCCTACCCGGACCCTTGGTCCTGCACGCATCCCCCCGGAGACGAATTATGAACGTTCGCCAATCGAGCGCTTGGCTTTGGGCTTTGGTGCTTTGTGCGATGCTGGCGGCGACACAGGCGCTGCTGCGACCGGCAACGGCCGACGACCCGGCCAGCGACCCTGCCCCCGCGGCAACCGAACCCGCCAGCACACAGCCCAATGCGGCGCCGGCCGAGTCGGAAACGCAGCCGGCTGACGAGAGCGCTCCGGCCGACGAGACGGAACCCGCCGAAGATGCCAAGCCGGAGGACGGCGAAGCGAACAACGCGACCGGCGAAAAGCCGAGCGACGCGGCACAAGAGCTGAGCGACGAGGAATACTACGAGCTGTTGCGGCTGTTTGCCGACACGCTCGATCAGGTCGACCGCAACTACGTGAACAAGGTGAGCCGCCGCGAGCTGATCGAGGCCGCCATCAACGGCATGGTCTCGAAGCTCGATCAGTATTCCGACTACATTCCGCCCGAGGAGATCGATCGCTTCAAGGGGAGCGTGGAAGGCGAGTTCGGCGGTATCGGCATTCAGGTCTCCGTCGAGGGGGGCGAAGTGACGATCATCAGCCCCATCCTGGGGTCGCCCGCGTATCGCGCCGGGCTGGCGGCAGGGGACAAGATCGTGGAGATCGCCGGCGAGCCCACCAAGGGCATTACGCTGGACGAGGCGGTCAAGCTGATGAAGGGCGACGTGGGAACCGACGTCGAAATCGCCGTGCGGCACACCAACGGTGAAAACGAGAAATTCACCATCCAGCGCGAGATTGTGCGCGTGCAGACGGTGCTGGGCGACCAACACGCCCCCGACGACGCCTGGAACTATATGTACGACGACGAGAAGAAGATCGCCTACATCCGTATTACGTCGTTCGCCCGGCACACCACCGACGAGCTTACCGAGGCGCTGAAGAAGGCTTCCGATCAAGGGGTGAAAGGTCTGGTGCTCGACTTGCGGTTCAATCCGGGGGGATTGCTTCAGTCGGCTATCGAAATAAGCGATCTATTCGTCGCCGATGGCCCCATCGTAAGCACGTCGGGCCGGAACGTACCCGCGCACAGTTGGAGCGCCCGCAAGGACGGCAAATACGAGGATTTCCCCATGGTCGTGCTGGTGAACCGGTTCAGCGCCAGCGCCAGCGAGATCGTTTCGGCGTGCCTGCAGGATCATGAGCGGGCGAAGGTGATCGGCGAGCGGACGTGGGGCAAGGCCAGCGTGCAGAACATCATCGACCTGGAAGGGGGCAAGAGCGCCCTGAAGCTGACCACCGCCGGCTACCGACGGCCCAGCGGCAAGAACATCGATCGGCACGCGGCCGAAGGGACGGACGAATGGGGCGTGCGGCCCGACGAAGGGTTTGAGGTCAAGATGTCCGACGAGGAGGTCGGCCAGTATCTCCTCTTCCGCCGGTACCGCGACGTGGTGCGC
>CAYQAJ010000274.1:0-6890 GCA_964415245.1 uncultured Pirellulaceae bacterium
GACGAGTTTACGTCCGCCGGCAAGGAGGAGCGCTTCGAGCACATGCAGCCGTTTTTGACCGGGGAGGGCGCCGGATCGCATCGCGAAGCGGCGACGGCACTGGGCTTGAGCGAGAATGCGTTCAAGGTGGCGATCCACCGCATGCGGCAGCGGTTCGGCACGCTGTTGCGGGCCGAGATCGCCCAGACCGTGGCCGACGAAGAGGACGTGGCCGACGAGATTCGGCACCTGTTCGGGGCCCTGCGGAAATAGCTGTAACCTTTCGGCGCCGATGCGTCTTTTCATGGCAGAAGCACACTACGACCGAAGGAGCCTGCCATGACGGAAACAAGAATTTGTCCCGAGTGCGGGGCCGAGCTGTCGGCCGAATCGCCCGATCAGCCGTGCCCGGCGTGCCTGATGAAGCTGGGGCTGGAGAGCTGGGGCAGCCGCGGCGATGGCGCGGGCAGCTCGGGATCATCGCCAACCCAGAATTGGCCGCCGAGCTTCGATGCCCCTTCGGTCGCGGAGCTGGCCCCCAAGTTTCCGCAGTTGGAACTCCTCGAACTGTTGGGCAAGGGGGGCATGGGGGCGGTCTACAAGGCCCGGCAGAAAAGCCTCGACCGGGTCGTGGCCTTGAAGATCATCAACCCGCACGCGGCCGAGAATCCGAGTTTTGCCGAGCGGTTTTCCCGCGAGGCACGGTCGCTGGCCCGGCTCAACCATCCGAACATTGTCACGGTACACGATTTCGGCGAAGTCGACGGTCTGTACTACCTGGTGATGGAGTACGTCGACGGGGCCAATGTGCGGCAGCTCATTCGCGCTCGTACGCTCAAGCCGGCCGAGGCGCTACAGATCGTTCCACCGCTGTGCGACGCGCTGCAGTACGCGCATGATGAGGGCATCGTCCACCGCGACATCAAGCCCGAGAACATTCTGGTCGACGCCAAGGGTCGCGTAAAAATCGCCGACTTCGGCCTGGCCAAGCTGGTGGGACGCAACCCGGCCGAAGTTACGCTAACGGGCACTCACCAGGCGATGGGCACGCCGCACTACATGGCGCCCGAGCAGTTCGAGCACCCGCTGGAAGTGGATCATCGGGCCGACATCTATTCACTGGGCGTGACGCTGTACGAGATGCTGACGGGCGAGCTGCCGATGGGGCGGTTCGCACCGCCGTCGCAGAAAGTGCAGGTCGACGTGCGATTGGATGAAGTGGTGCTGCGAGCGTTGGAGCGGGAGCCGGGCCGGCGGTATCAGAGTGCCAGCGCCGTGAAGACCGACTTGGAGCGGATCAGCAGTCACACGGCGATCCCGGCGATTCGTCCTTATCTCGACGCAAGCCGTGACGCAGTGGTCGCGAAACCGCAGGCGCGTGGCAGCGTTGCTCCACGGCGCACGCCGAGGGTGGTGGCCCTTGTTTTGGGGATTCTGCTGCTGCTGATGGTGCCCGTGTTGGGGCTGTTGGCGCTTACTATGGGCTACTGGGGTCTTTCTCATTCTGGCTCGGATTCGACTATCTTCATGGGATTGCTGTCGCTGGTGCCGGTCGTGGTTGCATTGGCGCTGGCCCTATTCCTCATTGTGTGGGGCATACGAGGGCGCACGGTGAAACACGAATCGCTCGAAGCACATGCTCATACTCCCAGTGCCCATGCTGCGGCAGCGACTGGCACCGCGCCCGCCCGAGCATCCAACACACCGGTCGCGATTCTGATTGTGGTGCTCTTGGCGGTGCTGGGCCTGCCGCTTTTGTGCGTGCTACTGATAGCGTTAACAGGCGTGTTCTGGGCTGTGCGCTCTCAACCAGAGCTACGGCCGAGTGAGGCCGAAACAGGCGCGCCGATTATCCACGTCGAGCCGTATCCGGGAGATGAGTATCCGCGCCTGGAGCGAGGAGGCGAAGCTGATCGCACGACCGCGCCGGCGCCCGCTTCCGGCTCGAACGATGTAATCCCGGACGCCGGCCAGGAAACCAAGGGCGCCACGCCGCCTGCCTCCGGCCCGCAAAGTGACGGGTCGGGCGAGTCGCCGGACGCTGATAGCGCTGCGCCGCGTGCTTCCGATTCGCAGGAAGAAGGGCCGGGCAAGTCGACCGGCGGCGCGGTGGAAGCATTGCCGCAGGGGGCGATTAGCGCCGGCGGATCGGGTCGTCGTGCGACGTTGCGTCTTGCGGCCTAGCACCGCGCTGTCGCGGACCCAGCGTGTCGACCAACAACATCAACCCGATCACGGCCGCCACCTGCCCCGCGAGCGCCACCGGCAGGCCCACATGCCACAGTTCGCCGCGCGACCCGAACAGCGACCAGCCAGCCAGGATGCTGCCGCACGCCACGGCCGACAGCCCCAGCGTTGTCACCGCCCAGCCAATCGCCGACCAACTCCGAGCCGCCGATGCCGCTTCGAGGCTCGCCGAATCTTCCTCGTTTGACGAGTCGATTTTGCTGGATCGATTACGGGTTTCGTGCGCGCGCAGCTCAACCCAATCGCGAGATTCATCGCGCGCGCCGTCAATTTCCTCGTCCGCGGCGTGCGATGGGAATTCCGCTGGCGGCCTGATTCCCAACCTCGTCGATCGATGCGCGAGGTGCGGACCATCGCCGCGGAGTCGCGGGTGCGAAAGCGTCACCAGCCAGCGAGCCGAGTCGATCTCGTCGTCGCATTCCCAGTTGCCGAGATCGATCGTGGCAACGGGCGCGTCGGAAAACTGCGGTTCATCGCCAAGCGGATTGAGCGGCTCGGTTTCGCCGTCCGGTCGAATCGGCATCGCGCCGGCGACCGGTTGAACGGGAGCGTTTGTTTCGCTGTTGGCAGTCATCGCTACTTACATCGGCGCCAAGACAGGCAAACTGTATCGATTCTGACGCCAAGCTGACGCACGTCACGCGAAATGGGCAGGCAGGGAAAGATACACAGCGACGCTAGTTGTGTGTGCCAGCGGCGTCCCGTACACTCGGCTGGTTGTGCCTTATGATCGGCCGAGCCGAGCCGAATCGTCCTCCGCGCTGCACTCGCGCTCGATCGACGCTAGCGACATCTTCGGGAATCATGCCGATGCGAGCCACTTGCTTCCTCCTATTGTTTTCGTTGTTCCTTCCCGCGCAGTCGCTGGCCCAAGACAATTGGCCGCGGTTCCGCGGACCGAACGCCGATGGCATCGCCCAGGACGATCCGCGATTGCCCACAACCTGGAGCAAGACAGAAAACGTCAAATGGGTCGCCGACGTGCCCGGTTGGGGTTGGTCGTGCCCCGTCGTGTGGGGGAACAAGGTTTTTCTCACGACCGTTGTGAGCGACGAGGAGAACAGAAAGCCCACGAAGGGGCTCTACCTGGGCGAGGGCGTTCGCACTCCGGGCAAGGGCGTGCATCATTGGTGGGTGTACTGCTTCGACCTGCGGACCGGCGAGGAATTGTGGAAGCACGAAGCCCACACCGGCGAACCCGTCGTGCCGCGGCATCCCAAGAGCACTTACGCGTCGGAGACGCCGACCACCGACGGCGAGCGGCTGTACGTGCTGTTCGGCGATTTGGGGCTGTACTGCTACGACCTCGACGGGCACCAGCTCTGGACGCAGCCCATCGAGCCGAAGAAGACGCTTAACGACTACGGCTCGGCGGCGTCGCCGGTGGTACACGACGGGCAGGCCATCATGATGTACGACAATCACGAGGATTCGTACATCGCCTCGTTCGACGCTCGGACGGGCGAGCCGCTGTGGCGAAACCAGCGCGAGGAGAAGACGACCTGGGCGACGCCGTTCATCTGGAAGAACGACCTGCGGACCGAAATCGTCACCTGCGGCAAGATCAAGAATCGCTCGTACGACCTGGCAGGGAATCTGCTATGGGAGTTCGACGGCCGGATGTCGAATCTCGTGATTCCCTCCCCCTTCGCCGCGCACGGAATGCTGTACATCACGTCGGGCTACGTCGGCGACGCCGACCGCCCGGTGTTCGCGATCAAGCCAGGGGCGTCGGGCGACATTTCGCTCGAGGGCGACGCGACATCGAACGAGTTCATCGCGTGGTATCTGCCCCGCGGAGGGCCGTATAACCCTTCGCCCATCGTGTACGGCGATTACCTCTATACGCTATTCGATTTCGGCTTCCTCACTTGCCACGACGCGCGCACGGGCGAGGAAATCCGGGGCAAGGAAAGGTTCGCCCCGGGTTCGTCGTTCACCGCCTCGCCATGGGCCTACAACGGCAAGCTGTTCTTTTTGAGCGAAGACGGCGACACGCTCGTTCTGGAAGCCGGAACGGAATTCAAGGTGCTGCACACCAATCCTTTGGAAGAACTGTGCCTGTCGACGCCGGCCATTAGCCAGGGCAACCTGCTGATTCGAACGGCGTCGAAGCTGTATTGCCTGACGAATCTCAACGAGGACACAGCCGAGTAGGAGCTTTTTCGGCGTTCGTCGAACTCGTTCGCATGAATGAGTTTCCTTGTATGCGATCTAACTGCGGGGTTCCGTGGCGATAGCGAGAATGACGGCCGACGCGGCGGGCGGAATCACGGGCGCAATCGATTGATCGACGCTCAACACTAGCGAGGTGCCTTATGTGGGTTCCCAAATGGCAACGCGATCAAGCCAACGGCGTCGATTCGCCCATTCCGACGCAGGCCGTATCGAATGAAGAGTTCATCCCGCGCCCGCTCTCCCAGAAGCAGCGGCAGTGGGAGAAGCTGATCGGCGAGCTGGCGGAAGAGAATGCACGGAAGCTCGGCGTTTCGCGTCGGGCCTTCATGCGCACGTCGATGGGCATGGCTACGGCGTTTCTCGCCGCGAACATGGTGTTCGGGCCGAGCTGGGACGTCGACGCGGCCGAAACGCTGGAGCCGGCCGTCACCGAGGAGACGTTTCCCAAGGGCGAGTACTTTGTGTTCGACGTGCAGACGCACTTCACCGATGGCGTGGCGATCGGCTTCCGCAAGGCCGAGTTCGTTCGCAACATGGGTTTCGATCTGAAAGACAATCCCGAGGCGTACAGCTTCGCCAATTACGTCAAGGAAATCTTTCTCGACAGCGAAACCAGCATGGCGGTGATCTCGGGCGTGCCCGGGCGCGAAATCAACAAGAACACGGAAGGCAAGATTTTGGAAGGCCGCGACCGCCGCGGCGGCATCCTGCCCAGTTGGCTCATGTCGCGGCGGAAGAACGAGCTGAACGAGCTGGCCGGCGGCACGCGGGCGTTGTGCCAGGGCAACTGCGCTCCCAACCACTATTGGAATCGCGATACCAACTCGCCCGACTTCCCGGCGCTGTTCGAGCAGATGGAGCGCGAGTTCACGAAGTACGGCATCGACAGTTGGAAGTGGTACTGCCACACCGATCCCGGCCAGTCGGGTGACGGATTCCGCATGGACGACGAAAAGATGACGTACCCGTTCTACGAGAAATCGAAGGAACTGGGGCTGAAGGTGTTCAGCGTACACAAGGGATTCGCGTCGCAGTCGCGCACGCTGGGGCACCTTGCTCATCCCGGCGACGTTGAAAAGGCCGCGAAGGATCATCCCGATCTCACGTTCGTCGTCTACCATTCGGCGCTCAAGCACGGGCCGGGCGAGCCGCAGTTCAACGCGGAGGGGTTCTACGATCCGACCACCGGCGACTTCGCCTGGCACGCCGAGCTGATGAAGATCAAAGAGCGCAACCCGGACATGACCAACGTATATCCGGAAATCGGCTCGTCGTTCGGTTTGCTGGCGGTGTCGCACCCGGAGATGTGCCAGCACCTGATCGGCAAGAACGTGAAGTACTACGGGGCCGACCACGTGATCTGGGGGACCGATTGCCTGTGGTGGGGTTCACCGCAATGGGCCATCGACGCCATGAAGCGGTTCCAGATCAGCGACGAACTGTGCGAGAAGTTCGGCTACAAGAAGCTGACCAAGGAGGACAAGGCCAAGATCTTCGGGTTGAATGCCGCGAAGATTTATGACATCGACGTGAGCAAGGAGCTGAAGGCCATCCCCGCCGACTCCCTCAGCAAGTTCAAGGCCGCGTACCAGGAGCGGGGGGGCGAGCGGGACAACGCGGCCGGCGGCTGGGTGCGGGCCAACGCTTGAGGAACGTGCGATGCCGCGCTCCACGGTTTGCCTGGTGATAGGGCTGGTGTTGTCGATCGGCGGCGGCTGTGTCGCTGCTTTGGTGTCCGCGGTGGCGGACGATGAGACGACTCCGCCGCGCGCGAAACAGGAGAACCGGACGCAGGAGAAGGATAGCGCGGCGCCGCGCAGGCTCGATCCGGCGGCATGGGGGAGCGATCACGTCGGCAAGGCGTTTCCGACGTATGTGACCGGCGACGAGTGCTTGTTCTGCCATCGGACGATCGGACCGACGTGGCCTGAGAACCGGCATCAGTTGACGGTCCGACCGGTGAGCGCGGACGATCCCGCCATCGCGGCATTGCGGAAACAGCCATCGGGCGAAGAGTTGGCGGCCGAGGCGAAGTTTGTAATGGGTTCCGAGCGGGTCACTCGATTTCTGAGGCGGTCCGCGAAGTACGGCAAATTGGAAATGCTGTCGGCGTACTACGTTCCCCATCATGGCGATGGAAGCGAGGGGGATACGCCCGCGAATCGCGCGGCCGGCGAAGTGAAGAACGGCGACTCGCCCCGCTGGGATGCGGAAAAGTTTGGCGACCACTGCGCGGGTTGCCACACAACGGCGGTGAGCGCGCGGACGCGCGCGTTTGCCGCGCTGTCGCTCGACTGTTTCACCTGCCATGGCGACGTTGATTTGCGGCATACCGACGACGTGAGCCTGGTTCTGCTGTCGAGCAAGAATCGGGAGCCGCGCGAGATCTTGTCGATCTGCGGACAGTGCCACTTGCGGAGCGGCAAGTCCGAAAGCTCGAGGTTGCCGTATCCCAACACGTTCGTCGCCGGGGACAACCTGTTTCG
>CAYQAJ010000275.1:0-6818 GCA_964415245.1 uncultured Pirellulaceae bacterium
TCGCACTACACTAAATTCGCTCGGCAGGTGTCTCAAAGTCGTTGACACGTTCCGACGAGACTTTCCTCGCCGTCTGGAAAAAACGATTTCCGATGGCATCAAAGACTTGATCGAAGTCGTGTTTTCTAAGTACCGCCTGAGCGCTACATCGCTGAGGGAACTGGCAGAAATCGGCATCAATGTTATCGTGAAAGACATTTGGCCACCCGAGGGAACGTCGGGCGTCGTGATTGCCGGATTCGGCGAAGAGGAAAAGTACCCGGCCGTCAAGACGTTCACGACCGATTTGGTTGCGTTGGATCGGCTCATTTATCGGGACGAACCATCGATGAGCACGAACCTCTGCGACTTTGAAGGGCCAAACCCAGTTGCGATCTTGCCGTTCGCGCAACGAGACGTAATGGACGCATTCCTTCGGGGAATTGACCCGCAGATCGAATTGTTCGTTCGCCGTTTTTTCTCGGTTGTTCTTCGCCAATGGCCAGACAAAGTTGCGGAAAACCTTCCTGCCCTCTCAACGCCCAGAAAGCGTGCGCTCTCCAAAAAACTCGCGGAGGTCAGCGACACCGCACTGGAAGAATTTGAGGAACGACTTGCAAAACGTATTCGCCAGCGACACGTTAGCCCTCTCTTGCAGGCCGTCGCCCACCTACCAAAGGAAGAGCTTGCCGCCATGGCGGAGGCTGCTATAAACTTAACATCGGTCAAGCGAAAGATGTCTTTGGAAATCGAAACTGTCGGCGGGCCGGCGGATGTGGCCGTCATTACCAAAGGCGACGGTTTCGTGTGGACGAAACGCAAGCACTACTTTCGGCCTGAACTGAATCACCATTTCTTTGCAAACTACTTCAGAGCGGGAGACTAGTTATGCCGCGCGAGCCACGGAAAAAGGCACGGAAGGTAGAAAACGCAAAGGAACGCGAGTTTACCTACACCCAATACCTTGCCGAATACGCGGCAAAGGACGCCGGCGAACAAGATGCCGTTCTCGAAGACCCGGAAGAGGCGGCGGAGGAGCTCGCCAAGCACACAATGGCTCTCCTAACCGCCGCGCTCGAAGAAGAATAGGGCCACATGAATCGGGTGGCACCCGGTTCACACCAGTCCCCATCGTTTGCGCATCACCCATTCGCCGGTGAGCAAACCGACCAGCAGCAAGAACAGCAGCCAGGCGTCGCGGTGGTTGCCGGCTAGTTGCCACTTCTCTTGGGTCTCGATGGTGAGCTCGGGGGGTTCGAGCCGGTTCAGCTCGGCGGCGAGGTCTTCGGGGCTGACGACTTTGCCGCCCCATTGGCGAGTGACTTCGGCCAGGCGGGCAAGCTGGTCGGGGTCGGCGGCTGGGTTGCTGAGCTCGACGTCGTGATCGAACACCAGAAAATCCTGGCTCATTGAGCCGATCGACTGCGTGCCGCGGCGGGCGGTCGCTTCGACCGTGTACTTGCCGGCCTGGGTGGTTTCGTCGAAAGCGGCGGTCACGTTGTCGCCGTCGCGCGTGAGCGGCACGTCTTGGGTGGTGCCGTCGGGCAGGCGCACGTTGAGCGAGTAGTCGGCGTCCGTCACCGCTTCCCCGGAGGCCGATCGCGCTCCGGCCGAAAGCTGCACGCGCCCGCCGGGGTTGAGCCGCCGCTGCGAGAGCCGCAGCCACACCAGCTCGTCGGTGGCGTCCTCGCGCCCAGTGAGCCACAACATGGCCTGCCGCCAGAACCGCTTGTGGCGGTCCTGGTTCCCCTCCATGTACCAGTGCCAGGTCGAGTCGCCCAGGAAGGCCAGCACGCGGCCGTCGCCATATTCGCCGTTCACCAACAGCGGCACCGTCGGCCCGGCCGACGCCAGCACCTGCGCGCTCGGCTTGACCGACACTTTGTTCGCCCCGTCGAGCTCGGGCAGCGCCCGCCACGCCGCCGAGTTTTCATCGGTATCGGGCGCGAGCCGCGTGACGAAGTGCGAACCGGTGGGCATCATGGCCAGCGGCCCGGCGACGTGCATGTCGGTGAAGATGCGGTCCCCGAAGTCCTGCCGCTCCTGCTCGCCCATGACGATGGGAAGCACGTCCCGCAGCGGCGTCTTCTGGTATCCGCCGGCGCCGTAACTGTGATAGCCGCCGAGCGTGAGCAGCCCCTTGCCTTTGGCGACCGCGTCGGCCAGGGCTTGCAGCCCAGCGCGATCGAGCGCGTCGGAATCGAGGTCGCCCAGGATGAAGGCGTCGTAGTCGTCGCCGGCGAACGTGTCGGCCAGCTTGAGCGGCCAAGTGTCGCGGAGGCGGTGGTCGATCCAGCGGAATTCGAGCTCCACGTCGTCCGAGGCGTCGATCGCCCGGCGCAAAAACGCCTGCTCGGGCCGCAGCTCGCCTTCGAGGTACAGAATCCGCAGGCCTCCTTCGCGCACGGTGAGGAAGGCGGTGTGCTCGTTGTTGCTGGTGACCAGCTCGCCCTGCTGCGGCTCGGCCCGCAAGGTGAGCTCGTAGCGACCCACCTGCTGCGGGGTGAAGTTGAGCGACACTTCGAGCATTTGGCCGTCCTGGCGGGAGAAGACCTGGGTGCCGGCGACGACTTTTTCCTGTTGTTGGTCGTCGCGGAGGATGAGCTGCACGCCGAGCGGCGCGTTCACGTAGCCCCGCACCCGGAGCGATGCCCGCACCGGCAGCTCGTTGTTGACGAACACCGAGTACTCGTCGGGCATGTTTTCGACGGCCACGTCGCCCGCCTGCCCGGCGTCTCCGGCACGACCGAACGGCACCGCGAGCATGGGGGCGCCGAGTCGGGCCAACTCGCTGGCGGCCTGTTGCAGTTCGACGGCCGGGGCGTAGGCGGTTTGGGAACCGTCGCCCAACAGCACGACCGCGGCCACGCGTTTGCCGCGTTGGCGGGAGAGCGCATCGTAGAGCGAGCCGCCGATATCGGTCTGGTCCCCCTCGGGCGCTTCGGGCAGTTCGAGGGCGGAACCGTCGAAGGCGATGGGCACGAGTTCCTGGTCGTAGGCATAAACGGCGACTTCCATCTCTTCGGCGAGCCGGGCCAGCGCGGGGACCGATTCAGCGAGCGTGCGACTCTGCGCCTGCCAACGGGAATCGCTGGCCGAAGTATGCGGTTGGAGCATACTGCGGCTGGTGTCGAACAACACCATAAGCGTGGCGGTTTGCCGCTTCGACGTGGTGGTGACCCAGGTGGGGCGGAGCATGGCCATCACCACCAGCGCGATCACGATCAAGCGCGTGACCACCAGCGCGATCCGCCGCCCGGAGCCGACAGCCCCAAATGCCGGCCGCAGCCAAAGCAGCGCCAAGAGGCCGAGCGCCAATAGGGCCACCAGCGCATAGCTGTCGAGAACGGGTTGGAGGGAAAATCGCGTCATCTCATCGCCACGGGTGGCTGCGTTGTTGCGGTACGATGGCCTAACGCTGTTCCGCCGGTGGGTAGCCAGCGTGATTCGGTTGCTGCCACAGTCTCGGCCGTCTTTTCGGCGCGGTAGAACCGGTTGGCCAGTAAGTGTTCTAGGGCCAGCAGCACGGCCAGGGCGATCAGCAGGAACGAATAGAACTCCCGACCGACGCGCGATTCGCCTTGCTCGCGCTCGATCTGGTCGCGGCTTTGGGCCAGGCGATAGCGATCGGCGCCCAGCACTTCGTCGAGGCGGTCGGAGTCGGCACGCGTCAAATCGGTCGTCTCGGCCGGCAGGTTCACCGCGAAGCCGCGGACGATCGGGCCGCCATCGCCAACGGGCGGAATCCCCTTCAGCCGGTACGCGCCCACCGAATCGGTAAACGCGACGCTGATTCTGCCGTCGGCGGGCGACTTTGCCTGCGGCTGACCTAGCGGCGTGAACAGCGTGTACTGCGGCGGGTCGCGCCCCTCGCGGTTGGGCAGCACCACCGTTTCGCCCGCCAGGTAGTTGAGCCGCATGGTGCCGCTGCCGGCCAGGTAGCCGAACATTTCATTCACCAGCACCACGTACGGCCAGGCGTTGTCGGCGGTGGGCAGATCGTTCCACGATTGCGGATCGACCGTGCGGTTGGCGTCGGAGACCGGCGTCGTCATCACCAGCACGCTCCCCTGTCCCAACTGCCGCTCGATGAGCGCCGGCCGAAGGTTGCTGTACGGCAGGATCGTGCGGCTGTCCGCGGCCAGCTCGTCGAACACGAAGTAGCGATACACGGGCATCTCGCGCCACGGCACGCTGGAGGCGATGGAGCGAAACTTGGCCAGCACGGTGTGGTCGTACGTGCGCGGCGCGAGGTACAGGTCGCCCGCGTCGCTGCGACCCACAAGCCACGCCAGCGTGCCGGGCAAAACCTGCTGCGCCTCGGGGGCGTTGAACGAGGTGATGGGGCGGGCATTGTGGCCCAGGAATACCGCCAGTCCGCCGCCGCCGCGAACGTAGTCGGCCAATCGCTGCCAAACCTCGGGCGTGAGGGGGGCGGGATCCACGAGCGCCACAACTGAAAAGTCTTCGAGCCGGCGGTTGGCCAGATCGTTTTGCCGCACGTCGGTGCACTCGAACCGCGCGGCGCCGCGCTGCCGCAGTGGATACGGGGCGAGCGCTTCGGTGAGGTTCGTGGTGCGCGTGCCGGGCGGGGCGGCGACGAGCACGGGCCAAGCCGGCTTTACCTCGACGGTGAAGTGCCGCACGTCGTCGATCGGCAGTCCATCGTCGCCTTGAATCTGCACGTACGCCTGGTGCACGCCGGGCTGGAGTGTGCGATTGAGCGTGAAGCGCACCTCGCGCGAGGCGCCAGCGGCGAGCGACACCGTTTGCTGCCCCACCACCGACGCCGGCGGCACGATTAGCTTTTCGTTGCGAAGAACGGGGAGCGTGGGGTCGGGCGTTTCGAGCATCAGCTCAACGTTGAGCGATCCCTCGCCGGTGCCGGAAACCCGCGCTGCGACTTCGAGCATGCCGCTTTGCGGCAGCACGTCGCCGGCAGGGAGAGTCACGTCGGTCACGGCGAAGTTACGGGCACCCGGCACGCCGACGTCGACCACGTACAGGGCCACGTCCTTGGCTTCCAGCTCGCGCTGGAGGGCGGCGATCTGGCCGGGCTCGGCCTTCCACGACTGGCGCGTCAGGTCGGTCAGCACGTATACTTCGCGCCGCTCGAGCTCGCTCTGGTGAACGGCGGCCATCGCGCGTCGCAGCACCTCGGGAAGCGGGAGCGAAACGCTCGTCGGCTGCAGCATGTCGACCGCCTTGCGGGCAGCCGCCTCGTCGACGGCGAACACGGGCTCGGCCGCCCGCGCGTCGACCACGGCCACCTGGCTGTCGCGGGGCAACCGATCGAGCAGCCACACCGCCGTTTCGCGAGCCGCATCGAGCCGCGTGCGATTCTCGTGTTGGTACTCCATGCGGGGCGAAGTGTCGACGATCACCACCGCGGCAACGGGCGCCTCTTCATCGCCGATGCCCGCCGACGCGCCACGCGCGAGCGTGAAGATCAACATGCCGGCCAGCGCGACGAACAAGAGACTCGCCAATGCACTCGTGGCGCCTACCATCGCCGCGCCACGTTTCTGGAACCAGCTCATGGCCGCCGCGATTGCCGCCACGGCGAACAGGCCGCCGAGCGCCGCGATGATGATCCAATTGCCCAACAGCGCCGAGCTGACACTGGGCCGCATCAGCGCCAGGGCCAGCACCGCAATCGCGAGGCACCGCAACAACAGCAGCAGCAAGTGCCGAAGCTGCAGTTTGCGACGGTTCGACGCCCGACGCTGCTTGATCAGCCGCACCGCCGGGAACACAAGCTGCTTAGGCTTGCGCCGCATGACCAGGTGGAGGATAACGGGAATCCCCACCAAGAGTCCGCCCAGGATCAGCCAGAAGTTTACAAACGCCACGGCTTCACACCTTACGCGAAACGAGAATCACACACTTCAGGCGCTTCCGACCGACCGCATGTGGCCCACGGGTACGAAATGACCAATGACCAAATCCAAATGACCAACGGCGAGGTCAATGACCAATGACCAAATCCAAATGACCAATGGCGGAGCTTGAATGGCGGCTCCATCGCAATACAGCAAACACGAGGCAGCACGAGGCAATTGGTCATTGGGATTTGTGGCTTGGTGCTTTCCCGCGCGAGCGGGGCCGTTGGTCATTTGGATTTGGTCATTGGTCATTGCACTTCGGCTCGTGTTAATCGACTAAGCGGACTCATTTCAGAACCGCGCTCGCCTACTGGAAAGATACTCAATCAGCGCTTTGTCGAACTGCATGCTGGTATCGAGCGGCACGTAGTCGATGCCGATTTGGAAACATTCGCGGCGGTACCAGCCGCGCATCGCGTCGAGCTCGGCCAGGTAGTCGCGGCGGTAGTAGCTGGCGTCGACCTCGATTCGCTCCTCGGTCTCGGGGTCCTCGAACTCGACCACGCCGTCGAAGGGGAATCGCACCTCGGCCTCGTCCAGCACATGGAACAGGATCACGTCGTGCCCACGATGCCGCAGCCGCCGCAGCGCCTGCATCACCGGCTCGGGCTCGGCCAAGAGGTCGGAGAACATCATCAGCAAACTGCGGTGCCGCAGCATGGCGGCGAGCTGATTCACGCTGCGGCCGATGTCGGTTTCGCCCTGTGGCTTGAGCCGCGCGAGCAAAGAAAGCACGTTGCCCATTTGGGCCCGCTTCGACCGCGGGGCCAGGCTCTCGCGCACCTTTTGGTCGAACGTGACCAGCCCCACCGGGTCCTGCTGGTGGATCATCAGGTAGCACAGGGCGGCGGCCAGGCACACTGCGTAGTCGAATTTGGTAAGCGCCTGGCGGTACGTGTAGGCCATCGACTGGCTGAGGTCCATCACCAGGTAGCCGGTGATGTTGGTCTCCGA
>CAYQAJ010000276.1:0-6787 GCA_964415245.1 uncultured Pirellulaceae bacterium
CGGGAGCGGAAATCGACTTCGGTTTGCCTTTTGACTGGCGGTATGCGTCAATCAATCGGCCAAATGGATCCCTACCGAATCGTGCCCACATCGTGTGAAGCAGCGTGTTGTGCAACGTCGCAATCGAATCATGCGAAAGGCTCAATAGAGGTAGTACTGCTGATCGCCGTGCCGACCGCTCCAAATAGATGTTGATGACGATAATGCCCCAGCCGATCGCGAAGAAGGTTGTTGCGAGGTTGATGGCTAACGGACGAAAGAATGTTGATTCTGTGAACCAACCCCACACGATGCAGGCGGCAGCGAGTCCGAAATTGCCGAAGATCAGAGACGGTTTGTGCATCGGAGCTACTTAAGTGGTGTAACTATGTAATTCTGCCGCCGGGAAGCACCGTCGTAATTCGTTACGATGGCGACTCCGGCGTGATAACACGCGGTCGGAACAGCCGTGAACCTAGCGCCGAAATGTCGACAAGTCAACCACTTGCGGCATTCCCTGGCGCTCGACACTGCGGCGTTATTCGGGCGGCATAATCCGCAGACCCCAGGAAGCGAGGTTCATTGCAGTGCAATCAGGGCAGCGAGCTGAGCCGAATAACGTTAAGGATTCTATGCCGCTCGTAGTCGGGCGGAGGACGAGCGGGGGTTGTTCGAGCGGCATAGAATCCCGTTGGACGAAACCGCTTCGCGAAATGCGGCGCATGGGGTTTCTATGCGGATCGGTTGTCCTTGTCGGCGCTCATTGTAGGCCGGGAGATGCCGCAGCGGCAAGCAATCGGCGGATCGCGGCTGGGCGGCGTGAGCGACGGCAACGGTCAAGCGGTTGCTCCAAGACGTGCTCGTAGAGGAAGAGTACGGCAGAAAGAGCCTGGTTCTGAGTCGATGCCGCGACGTGCTCCGCGACGGCCAGGTGGGTCAGGAAGCGGTTGACATCACCTTCCGCAAGCTGCCGGGGATGCCGGTGGTGGTGGAACTCGATGAACCGGCGAATCCAATGCGCGAACGCTTGTTCCGTGCGGCGGCTGGAGTGGCGGACCCGCAGGACTTCGACGATGCGGTCGTAAAGACGGGGTGCGTAACTGTCGCTGAACAAGCCCAGGGGCGAGCGGCCCTGGTGAGCGGCTGTGCTCATGATGGAGCCTCACGGGGAGACAAGAGGTGTCCCTCATTCGAGCAGTCCCCGTGCCGAAGATCAAGCAGCATTTCTCAAGACCTTCCCCCACCGCCTCGCGAATCGGCCCCGCTGCCGGGAATACGTGGTTGCGGGAGCGTGGTGCTCACGCAGGTGTTCCCACTCCGCGCGGGAGAACCGCGGATGGGAATCGGACGGACCTTCGAGGAATACGTATACGTGCGGCGCAGGCCGCCGCCGGGCGCGGCGGCACGAGAGCTGGCGGCACTTTCCACCCATGTCCGGGCGGGCCAATCGCCTACAAGTAGTTAGTAATTGATATTGACTTGTTCAATAGTTGTCCGTACAATTCCGGTGTCCGCAGGGTCTATTGCGGCCACAGTGTTCAGTCGGAATCGCAAAGCACGGGCAAGCCGGTGGCACACCGCGGAGCGTGGGATCGAGACGGAAACGACATCGCCCGCGACGTGGGGACCTGAAAAGCGTCGTCCCAGGAGCCAAAACGACATGTCGGCCTCCGTTAACGTCCGTTTTCAGCGCCGTTAAAGGCCGTTTTTCGCCCACATTTTTTTCCAGCCCCGCGACCTGGTCGCCCGGGATCGACCAACCAGGCAGGCGGGCAAAGGTGGGATGCAAAGTGCGGAATGCGACTCCGCCAAAGGCAGACCTCTGGCAGTTTAGTTTTCAGCAGGAACCGCGAAGTCGCCAAGAGCGCGAAGGATGCGGCAGGTGATACGGTTTTCGGCTTTGGAGGGTTCCTTCGCCGTTGGCTCCGGGTTAAACGAACTGGCCGTCACCGAGTCGCCGTGTCTCCGCGTCCCCGTGTCAGCGCGCTTGCAAAAAGCGCCCTCACCCCAGCCCTCTCCCACGGGAGAGGGAGTGGAGCCGCCGTCACGCCGTTCCCTACTGCGGGCGACCCCGCAGCGCCGATTGGATCATCGCCCATTCGCCGAGATTCTCGCTGGTGAGCAAACCCACAAGCTGTCCCTGTCGCACCACGGGCAACGTCGAGCACTTGAGTTGTTGCATGCGGGCGACGGCGCGGTCGAGGCGCTCCGATACGTCGAGCAACTGGCAGTCGGGGCGCATGACGTCGCCCACGCGGTGGTTGGGCCCGCCTTTCGTGAGAGCCGACACGATATCGCTCCGCGATAAGACGCCGATCACTTGCCCGTCAACAACCACGGGAAAGTCGTGCTGGTGCCCGGCCAGCAATTCATCCTTGGCGTGCTCGATCAGGTCGTTGGGCGACAGCGTTTGAAAACGAGTCACCATGGCATCGCCCACCGATACGCCCTGGAACACCGATCGCAGCTCGACGGAGCGCGCTTCAGCCTGGGCGCCCAGGAAGACGAAAATCGAGATGAACAGCAGGATCCACTGCCCCATGAACAGCCCGATGAGGCCGAAGCAAATGGCCATTCCCTGCCCCACCAGCGCGGCGATGTGCGTGGCGCGAACGTAGTTCAACTGCGTGGCCAGCAGGGCCCGCAGCACGCGCCCGCCGTCCATGGGGAAGGCGGGGAGCATGTTGAACAGGACAAGGATGACGTTGACGATCATCAACTGAATCAGAAACGTAGCCAGGGAGAACTCACCGCCCAGAAACGTCTCGGGCCGCATGTCGAGCACCAGGGCCAGCGCACCCATCACAAACAGAACCACCGCCAGCACGGCCGCGATCACCACGTTGACCGCGGGCCCGGCCAGCGCCACGAGCAGCTCTTGCACGGGATCGTCGGGCATGCGTTCGAGCCGCGCGACGCCGCCAATGGGCAACAGGGTGATGTCTCGAGTCTGGATGCCAAAGCGCTTGGCGGTAAGCGCGTGCCCCAATTCGTGCAGCACCACGCAGCCGAATAGCACCAGCACGAAGACGACCGCCACCGCCGCCTTGAGCAAGCTGGCATCGGCCTGCCCCATTTGCAGATAGACGATGAAGCCCAGCAGGATCAGAAACGTCCAGTGGACGTAGATACCGATTCCCGCCACCTGTGCGATCTTCAGCGACCACTTCATGAAACGACCCTTCGGCTGTAGGTCAGGCTGTGCCCGACGTTTGACGGTCGGCCGATGACCCCACCCGACCGGCAGGCTTTGCCTGCATTGCGCAACTCCTCACGTGAAACGACCTTTCGTCATGCGCGTCGTAGCGGTTTTGCGGGATAATCATTCAATGGCGTTCGCAGCGGCGGCCGATGCCTATTGGGTAGGATCGCGGGCCCCCGTGCCCCGGCAGACCCCAGTCAAGCCGATCCCGGCCCAGGACGCAATTACCGAACCAGCGGTTTTGCCCGGCGCCGGCGGCCTTTAGCCCCAGACCCAAAGAGTTGCGGAACGATTTCGGCCGTGGGCCGTGTGGCATGGATACCGCGTCCTGCGTCAGGGCGCATCCGCCCGACGCCCCGCAGGATCGACCCGTCGCTCCGTCAGCCAACCGCTTGCAGGAGAGTTCTCATGCTCCGCCGTTGCGCCTTGTCACTGTTGTGCGCCTTGACGTTGAGCCTCGTTGCGGCGTCCGTGCCGGCCCCGGTCCAAGCCCAGGAGCGCGCGTTCGGCCGCGTGTGGGGCGGCGCTTACAGCCAGCAAGATTGGGAGCGGTACTACCACTACCCCTACGTGTACTACCCCCACAGCTTCTGGGGCAACGAGTACTACCGCAGTGCCGAGGACATGTACTTTCGCTATCCGCCCGAAATGCGCGTGCCCGTGTACAACAAGCAGTGGCAGAATTTCTACCCGGAAGGGCGGCGGTACCACTCGGGCCACCAGTTCATTTTGGATGTGTTCTAATCGAAACCCGCGGGGCGAGCCGTACAACTGGAAGCGCAAGTTTTCAGTGTTCAGTTTTCAGTCAGACAACTGACAACGAACCACTGACTAAGAACAACGACGATTTCGCTCTCGGCTCTCCGCTTTCGCGTGAACCTCAACCCTTGCACGCGAACTCGTACAGAATCTCCGCCGCTTTCGTGAGTTGATCGACCGCGATCCACTCGTCGGCGGTGTGCGCCTGGCGAATCGAGCCGGGCCCGAACACCACAGCCGCCGCGCCGGCCGCCGAGTAGGCCGCCGCATCGGTGCCGAACGGCACGCCGATCCAATCCGCGTCGCCGCCGCACTGGCGCACCGCGCTGCTGAGCGCTTCGGCAAGAGGGCCGTTGCAATCGTCGGGCAACCCTCGGGCGACAATGAACGGTTCGTCGTGCGACGGCGTGAACACCCCGCCAAGCTGCTCATCGAGGAAACCAATCACCTTTTGCCGCGCCGCGACCGGGTCTTCGCCCGGCAGCAAACGGCGATCGATTTCTACCGTGCAGAGGTCGGGCACGGTGTTGACGCTGATTCCGCCGCGAATTGTGCCTACGCTCAAGGTCGGATGGCCCACCAGCGGGTGGCTGTCCAACTTGGGCACGACATCGCGGGCATAATCCTCCAACACGCACAATACGCGGGCCATGCGATAGATGGCGTTTTCGCCCCGATCGGGCTGCGAGCTGTGGGCGGCCCGACCCGAGGTGTGGCAACACCATCGCACGACTCCCTTGTGGGCAACGACGACGCGCAGCTCGGTCGGTTCGGCAACGACGATGCCGTCCGGACATCGGGGCAACAACCGCGATGTGCCGCTTTGCCACAGCCGCGCCAAGTGCGTGGCGCCGGTGTAACCGTGCTCTTCGTTGATGGTGCACGCCATCACGACCGTGGGCCGAGCGGTGGGCCGTTCGTCGGCCAAGCGCGAAAACGCGGCGAGCATGGCCGCCATGCCCCCTTTGATGTCGCAGGCGCCGCGTCCGTAGATGCGGCCATCGCGCAGTTCGGCCGCGAAGGGATCGATCGTCATGCGGTCGACTGGCACCGTGTCTTGATGTGCCTCAAACAATAGCAGCCGCTCGTCGGCTTGCGATTCTTCGTCGCCTTCGAGCCGGCAGATGATGTTGCTCCGCCTTGGCTCGACCTGGTGCCGCTCCCACGGCAGGCCGAGTTGGTCGAACAGGCCGGCCAAGTGGTCGGTCATGGCCTGTTCGAAGTACTCGGGACCGGACAGGTCGCGCCCCATCGGGTTGACGCTGGGAATGCGGACGAGCTGGCGAAGCGTTTCTACGGCGTCGAGCGGCATGGTGCGATCCTATCCTCGTTGGCGAGCGGCGTTATTCTATCGCACCAGGCGAGCTGCGGCGTCGTCACCGGCGCGAACGTAGGCGATCGGGTCGGCATGGACACACGGACGAACACGGACAGGCAAGGACGGGCAAGGACGGGCAAGGAGCGGTTCAATTCCCCAACCCCCAGTCCCTCGTCCCCAGCCCCCAATCCCCTTAGCGCCGCACTGGTTGACAAGATTTCGGCGGGCGATACGATTCTTAAAGAAGCTCGGCCGACTGCGGCCGGGCTTTCTCTTGGCCCGACTTTGTGACAAGATTCACAAAGTCAGCGGCAGTTCTTCGCAAGAAGCGTAGAGGAAAAGGGTTATGGAAAGCATCGTTTTGCCCATTTTCCTCTTCATCATCGCGGCCACCGTCGTGGCCGTCGGCATGTTGCTGGTGCCGAGGCTGATCGCGCCCCGCCGAATCGAGGCGACCAAGCAAATGCCGTACGAAAGCGGCATGGACCCGATCCATGATGCGCGACGCCGTTTCGACGTGCGGTTTTACCTGGTCGCCGTGATGTTTCTGCTATTCGACGTGGAGCTGTTGTTCCTGTATCCCTGGGCGGTGGCCAGCCGCAATCCGGCGGGAATCGACGCGGCGGTAGCCAGCGCGGCCGAAGCGGGTTTCTCGCTCTCGCGGTTGCTGGTGCTGGGCGAAGTGCTGGTGTTTATCGCGATGTTGGCCGCCGGCTTGGTGTATGCCGCGCGCAAAGGGGTTTTTCGCTGGCGATGATGTCGGCCGCGGTCGTGGAAGGCCGTTGAAAAGGGGGACTGTCCCTTGGCGACCAAGAGCTTATCCAAAAACCGTCTCAGAGAAGGGGACAGGCACATTTTGCTCCGCGGACTGCGCAAAGTGAGCCAGTCCCCGACGGTTTTTGGATAGGCTCCAAATAACTTTCGCCTGACAAGCCGCGTGATCGAAGAGGGACTGTCCCCCTTTTCAAGGGGTTGCTAGGAGATTTCGATGGCAGTCGAAGTGCCGGAAAACGTCGTAGTCAGCCGGCTCGACGCGCTGGCCAACTGGTGCCGCAAGAACAGTCTCTGGCCGATGCCGTTTGCCACCGCCTGCTGCGGCATCGAGCTGATGGCGACCGGCGCCAGCCGCCACGACATGGCCCGTTTCGGCGCCGAGGTGTTCCGCTTCAGCCCGCGGCAGTGCGACCTGATGATCGTCGCCGGCCGCGTGGTGATGAAACTGTTGCCCGTGCTGCAGCGCATCTGGCAGCAGATGCCTGAGCCCAAGTGGTGCATTTCGATGGGAGCCTGCGCATCGACGGGCGGCGTGTTCGATACCTACGCCGTAGTGCAGGGGATCGATCGCTTCCTGCCGGTCGACATGTACGTGCCGGGCTGCCCGCCGCGTCCCGAGCAGTTAATCCAGTCGATCATCGACCTGCAGGACATCATCCAACAGCGGGGAACGATCCAAGGGAGCATTGTCGCCCGGCCGGGCCAATTGCCGGCTCCGCGCGCGCTGATGGAATTGCCGGTGCTGAATCAGCCGC
>CAYQAJ010000277.1:0-3475 GCA_964415245.1 uncultured Pirellulaceae bacterium
GTCTCCGCGCGCCCTTGCGAGACGCCGGTAATTCGGCCCGAGCGCTGTGCGTTGCGCCAGGCTTGGCCCTAGGCTTTGCGCTTGGCCTTGGTCCGCCCGGGCAGGAAATTGAGCCAACGCCCCATGGCCCCTTTGTCGACCTGCTCTTCATCGGTGGCGAGGCTGCCGCAGAGCGCTTCGGTCAGCGTTACGATCGACTGCGTGATGGCAGCCCGTGGCGCCTGCTCGATCAGCGGCACGCCGTTGTTTCGCACCTCGACCATCACGCGGTAGTCGTTGGGCAACTGCCAGAAGATCTCCCGGCCAATCGTCTCTTGCGCCTTTTTGAGGCTGATCTGGCCGGCGTCGAGTCCGACGCGATTGACCACGATTCGGACCTTGTCGCGGACCTGCTCGATTTCGTTGAGCGACATCAGCAATCGCACCACGTTGCGCAGGCAGGGCAGGTCGAGCTGCGTTACCAAGAGCACGTGATTGGCCGCTTGCAGCGCCACCATGTCCAGCGCGCTATACGACTTCGAGAGGTCGATAATGAGGTGCGAGAACGTCGCCTTCAACAGGCCGAACACCCGCTGCATGTCGTCGGCGGTGATGAGCGACGTATCCTGCAACTGCACGGGTCGCGGCAGCAGGTACAACCCCGACGAGTGTTTGGTCAGCGAGCGCTTCAGCAGCGAAAAGTCGAGCCGGGCGATGTTCTGGGCCACGTCGACGATCGTGTAGTCGGGAATCGTGTCGAGGAACACGTCGGCGTCGCCTAGCGCCAGGTCCAGGTCGACCAGCGCCGCGGAGTTCTCCTCCCGGTTGGCCAGCACGCAGCCGACGTTGACGGCCAGGCTCGTCGCGCCCACGCCGCCGGTCGCGCCGGCAATGGCGATGGCCGTACACCCCCGCGAGCGGGTTTCGCCTCCGCCACGGTGCGCGTTGCTGATTCGATCCAGGGCCGCCACCAGGTCTTCCACCCGGACGGGCAGCGTGAGGAATTCCTTCGCCCCGGAGCGTATGGCTTTGAGGATCAACTCGCCGTCGGCCGAGCTGCTAACGGCCAGGATGCTGCACTCGGGCGACGACGTGCGCAGGTTGGCGATGAGGGTGACGGCCTTCTCGGGGCTGGTGTCGAGCACCACCACCCCGATGTCGGGCTTGGTCTGGCCCAGCACGTCGCTGAAGAATTCGTACCGGGAGCACTCCGCCTCGAGCCACACCACGTCCATGCCGAGCAGGATCGATTTGAGCGACTCACGCGTGCTGTCGTTGGGGTCGACGAGGGCCAGTCGAAGTACGTTCGTCATGGAGCGCGTCGGAGGTTAGGACGTACGCCGGGTGGCGGCGCGTGCGGAAGCGAACGACACACCCAGCGGTCCAAGGTCCTACAGGTCGTCGTAGCCGATCGGCCCGATGAGCGTCGGCCGCCGGGGCGCCACGGCGCGATCCGGCATCGTCTGTCGGCTCTGGGTCGGGTACGACGAACCAACGGGTGCCGACCGCTGCGGTTGGGCCGACTGTGCAGATCCTTGGGAAGTTGGGTAGCCCTGCGTGTGCGGTGCGGCCGACCCGTAGCTGGCCCCTGGCGAAGATGGGAGTACGGTGCCGCTCCTCCAATTGCTTCGCCAATGCTGCGTGGTCGGCATGCGGATCATCGCCTCGTCGCCTTGCTGGCCCTGCGGAACCTCTTCGTAGTTGCCGCCCGACATCGCACGCATGCGGCAAGCTTCGCAGCTCCCATCGGGGCAGCACTTGGGCACTTCCATGTAGCCGCGCCAGTAAAGCTCCACGTCGTCCGGATCACCCGAAGTCTGGCCCGGTCCACACGGCGGCACTTCGTGCGGGTCCAGGGCGGAGACAAATTCGGGCGTGACCAGAATCAACAGCTCGACCTCGTTCACACGGTGCTCGACGCGGCGGAAAGCGGCTCCGGCCCAGGGAAGGTCGGCCAGCCAGGGCACGCCCTTGTTCTCGGCTTCTACCTTGTTGAACACCAGCCCGGCCAGAGCGAGCGTCTGGCCTGCTTTCATCTCGACGCCCGTGTCGACGCGACGAACGCGGAAACCGGGCGTGTCGTTGATCGAGAGCGTATTGTCGACCTCCGTGACCTGGGGACGAATCTCGAGCTTGATGTTCCCGTTGTCCAGCACGATCGGCACGAAGTCGACCTGCGTGCCGAATTCGCGGAATTCGATGGCCGTCACACCCAAACCGGCCGGCACCGGCACGGGGACTTCGCCGCCGACATTGAAGCTCGCCGGACGCCCGCTCACCGTCACCAGCGTGGGTTCCGCCAGCAACTTGGCCAGGTTATTGCGTCGCAGCACGTCGATCAGCGCGCCGAACGTGTTGCCGTTGTCGAGAATGCCGAAGCGGATCGCGTCGCCGGCGCCGGTCATCACGCCTGCCTGTGTCGCGGTGGCCGCAATCAAACCGCTGACGCTCTGAATGACGAAGTCGTTACCCGTCAGCACGGCCCAATCGACGCCAAACTCCCGCAGCTTGGTGCGGGAGACTTCCATCACCTTTACGTGCAAGAGCACCTGTTGCACGCCCCCCACGGTCATCAGGTTCGTGACCTTCGGGTAGTAGTCCTCCGCAACGGTGGTGATTCTGCTCACGTCCTCAGGCGACGAAACGTACCCAGAGATGATGACGCTGCTGTTGCTGGGCTCCACGCGCAACGTGGCGTTGGGAAACAGCCTGTCGAGCTTGTCCTGCAGCTCGCGGGCATCGCCAAGCACGGTGACGTCGATCGAGTAGACGCGATCGGTCTCGTCCCACACGTTGACCTCGGTCACGCCCGGCTTCAGGGCCGAGACCTGAATCTGATTGGGCGAGAGAGGCGTGGCTCGCAGGATGTCGGTGTTGTTCACCAGAATCCGGGGCACGTTGTGGTCGAGCGTGAGGATGCGGCTGCTGTTGACGATCATCTCCAGCCGCTGCGAAGCCTCGGCAACGTGAAAGTGCACGCCGGAAGTCCGCGGGGCATCGACGACGGTCGCCAGCTCCGGACTCTGCTGGGCCCATGCGCTGGAAGTCGCCAGTGCGGCGAGAACGGCAAACGGCAAAGCGGCAGGCGCCCAAAAACGACGGGAACCCGCTGCTGTCTGTCGTGTGAACATCCGTGTTCTTCCTTGCCTGGTAGGCTTATGGTGCCGGCCGCCGGTTCAGAAAACTCGGCGGGCGGCGCGAGCTGGAAAAGTTTTCCTATTCGTCCGTGTTCTTAGGCATCCGTTTCGGTCGGTGGTGCAAGAGGGTCGCTCTGGTCATCGCCCGGCGACGAGGCACCCGGTTCAGGCGTCACAGGCGGCGTGGGGGTCGAAGTCGGGGAAGGGGCCGTCGCTGCGGGCTGTACGTGTGTTGCCGGAGCGCTGGACGAGCCCGACTCGGGCAGTGACTGTCCGGGGCGCCAGCGGTACTCGATCGGCCCCTGGGGAGTATCGAGCACCATGGTCCATGCGATTTCATCCCGCAAGGCGGCGGTCTG
>CAYQAJ010000277.1:3575-6785 GCA_964415245.1 uncultured Pirellulaceae bacterium
ACCAACAGCGAGACGGTCTTCGCCGAAATTGCCTTTCCCTCGGGATCTTCTTCCCGCACGGTCTGGCTTCCCACCGCGAACACGCGTACGTCGCGCAGCACGGTGTGGGTGCTGGTAACGGCCACCTCGGGACCTTTGCGCAGGAACACGAGCACGTCGACGCGGTCGCCTGGCATTACCAGGTCCGACATGGTGTCCTGTTCCACCTTCACCGGCACGGCGCGATACCCTTCGGGAATCAGCACCGCGTCGCCCTGCGTATCGCTCAGCTTGACCGTGAGAATCGGCTCGCCTGCGTATAACCGGGCCCGGGCGAATTGATCGTCGATCGACTCCCAATCGGTGACGGCCCCAAAGGGAATCTTGTCTTTGGGCCAGTCTTCCATCTTGACGTTTTCGGCGTCGAGCTTCACGCCGATGTCGATATCGACGTTCGCCACCAGAATCTTTTCGGTTTCCGCGGCTTCGCCGCCGCCACCCTTGCTGCGGTCCATCACCTGGCTGATGCCGATCGAAGCCACCAGGCCGCAGCCCAGGGCGATCAGGATCAGTACCATCGATTTGGCTCGCATCGACGAATCTCCCCCGTGATTGGGGCCCAACCTCGGCGACAGGACCAGACTTATCTACTGCACGCTCTCTCGGCGCATAACCGTGCCTGCCGAAAGTGTCTTGCCACCAAGGAACATTGGCCCGGGAAGCCAACTTACTTGATTAAATCCTACGGAAACGACAACGGTTACCGGGTCCCCGAAGTTTGCCGAACTAGGTGGATCCGGCGTAACCGTTACAGTCGCTCCCTGTATCGACGAATTGGTGAGGTAGTTCTGTACGACGGTCTGGACCTCGGACGTCGACGAGCCGTCGAGCACTGCCTGCCTGGCGCCTTCGCGCGAAGCGTTGGTCAGTACCTGTTGCACCATCACCATCCGGCCGTATTCGATGATTCCGAACACGAACAGGAAGAAAATGGGGGCGACAATGGCGAATTCCACCGCCGCGGCTCCCCACCGCCTGCTGGCTCCCTTGGGCCTATGTCGGAACAGGCCGAATACTTTGTGCAGATCGCGGCGACGGGCCGTCATACTCCCCACGGAATTCCTATCTTCACTGGATTCACTACTTGTCGCTGTCGGCGTCGTTGCGGGTTCAAGGTTCATATCAGCATCCCCATCCAGGCAAAGTACAGAATGGTTCCGATGGCAATTGGAATGCCGTAAGGCAAGAGCAGCATGGAACTTTTGCGCTCGGCGGCGATTGCCGAAAGCTGATTGGGATCGCGGATCGTCATGATTTCGCCCATGATCATCCAGAACTGCTGAGAGTGTCGCTTCCAACCCTTACGCACCAGCACCATGGCCACCGCCAGGATCGCCCCCACAACCGCCGACGCGCAAAACGCGAAAACGGTGTGCGAGACGTGCATCCAGGCTCCGACCCCCGCCAAAAGCTTGACATCGCCGGCTCCCATTCCACCGATGGCGTAAGCGGGAAGCAACAGCCCCAAACCCACGGCCGTGCCCAAAAGGCTCCATCCCAGACCTTCCCACCAGGAAAGGCCCCACCACGCGTAGGAAGCGACGCTGAACGCCCAACCGCTGACGATGAGCGGAAACGTGATCCAGTTCGGCACCTTCAGTTTCCAGCCGTCGATCACCGCGGCGACTACGAGCACGACGGTAACGAGCCACACGGGCCCGTAGTCGACCAGCGTTTGTGTCAGCGTCTCAATCCCATTCACTTCTGCTTCTCCCCCGCAAGTGCGCCGCGGCGCGAGCGATTGCTTGCTGTCGCGTCGCGGCGCCTCGTTGTCCGAATCTCTTGCCGACGCGTCGCCCGTGTTGTCTTGCCGGCGCGCCGGTACTTTGGTTCGTTCGATTTGCCGGGCCGGCCGCATGGCCGGCGCGACGATCATCGTGTCGCCAGCACGTAGCTGACGACGGTGGTTATCAGTGCAAAGAAGCAGCCGAGCATCTCCCATGCGCCGGCCGCAACTTCGGTCGGTAACACCGGGTACATACTCTTTGCCTCCTATGAATTCCCCCCCGGCGCCGCGAGGCAGCGCCGAGGGGGGGATGATTCGCTCCTAGCTAAAGCCTAGCTCGCAAATGCGAGCCGGGACGGTTCGTTAGCTGCCGTTGGCAGTGCTGATCGCATTGGAAATGCCGTTGAACGTCGTATTGGCGTTCGTGCCGATCGCCTGAATCGCCGTCAAGCAGACGATCACGATCAGGGCCAGCATCACGGCGTACTCGACCGCGGTGGGGCCGTCTTCCGATTTGAGGAATCGTTGCACCTTCAGAGCAAGAGTCTTCATAGCTTCCTCCAATTTGGGTGTCGGATCCCGGTGCCAAACAGGTGGGCTGAACAAAGGGGACCGACGTTTACCTGGTGAACTTTGGAGAACCTCGCCGGACGCTGTG
The DNA here is from genome assembly GCA_964415245.1 of uncultured Pirellulaceae bacterium. Classification (GTDB taxonomy): domain Bacteria; phylum Planctomycetota; class Planctomycetia; order Pirellulales; family Pirellulaceae; genus CAYQAJ01. Next base: position 5,999 of record CAYQAJ010000277.1, read on the forward strand.
TCGCGGTACGCCCGCGACGGGAAATGTGGCACGAACGGCAAAGCCCTCACTTCGACATTGACAACCGCCTCTCCCTCACAGCTCACTTGCCCAGGTGCTTTTGGGCCGATGGCCGAGAGAAAATCTCCCGGCCCGCGGCATCCACACCCCTCGGCAACCAGGCTTCCGCTCGGCCGATTAAGCGTCGCGGTCCTTGGCTTTGCGACCCGCCCTTGCGGACGGTTTGCCCTTAACGAGGTAGTGAGGCGTCGGACCAACAGGCTCAAGCAGCCCGTCGCTTCAGACACTCAGCGATAAGATTCGAGACGATCCGAAAAGACGGGTGATTGGGCCACGCAGGCACCCCTTGGGACACCAGCGTTGACAGGATGGGAAGGTCCCCGGTCCTGTCACTTTGAAACCTATGCCAGCAATCCCGGTTGTCAAATGGGGACTTTAGAGAAAATGAGAAGATCGGAAGTTTTGCGAGAAACTCCCCATCTGCGCGAGCCGTTCGGCCCCTTCTCCCCCCGCCCGATCGGCACGATCGATGTAAGCGGGTCGTGCTTTGTATAGGGAAAGGGCCATCACCGCGGCGGGTTGCCGCCAAACGAAGCAAGAAAGGGGCGGCGGCGGTAGGTCGCCACCTCGTCCTAGCAAGAGAACCGCTGCCCCGCAACGGAACCGCCGCGACAGGGCGCGACGCGACGTGCGGAAAGCCCCCAGAGTCAGCACCGTGATGGCGCGGGGCAAGAAAGGAGTGCGGATGAGAGGACTTGAACCTCCACGCCCTTGCGGGCACTAGAAC
>CAYQAJ010000278.1:0-4133 GCA_964415245.1 uncultured Pirellulaceae bacterium
GCCGCTCCCCATCTGGGTGTGTGACAAGTGTGGCCGCAAGGAAGCGATCGGCAGCTACGAAGAGCTCCTGGCGAAGAAGGGCGTGCAGGGCACCGAGGCCTGGCTGGCAGCGAAGAAGCAGAATCCCAAACTGCCGGACGACCTGAAGGTTCACAAGCCATATATCGACGAGGTGACGTACGCCTCGACCTGCCCCGGTTGCGCGGACGAGAGCATGCGCCGCGTGAGCGAGGTCATCGACTGCTGGTACGACGCGGGCGCCATGCCGTTCGCGCAGTGGGGATATCGCGGCGAAGACGGGCCGAAGGATGCCGTTGGCCACTTCCACGATCAGTTCCCAGCCGACTTCATCAGCGAGGCGCTCGACCAGACGCGGGGGTGGTTCTATAGTTTGCTCGCCATCAGCACGCTGTTGTTCAGCGACCAATCGCCAGCGGCCAATGTGGACGAACACGGACGAGCACGGACGAACACGGACGTGCCCCGATCCCCGGCGCAACCGTATCCACATCCTTACCGCAACTGCGTCGTACTCGGTCTCATGCTGGGCGAAGACGGCGGCAAGATGTCGAAGAGTAAGCGGAATTACCGCGAGCCGCAAGAAATCTTCGATCGATACGGGGCCGACGCGCTGCGGTGGTTCTTCTTCGCCAACCAGCCGCCATGGACCACGATCCGCTACAGCGAGAAGGCGATTAAGGAGAGCATCCCCGAGTTTTTGCTGCGGCTGTGGAACGTGTACAGCTTTCTCGTGATTTACGCCAACATTGATGGGTTTGATCCCGCGTCGTCAGTTGTCAGTAGTCAGTTGTCAGTTGCAAAGACGGCAGAATCCAAACCACAACGGACAACGGACCACGGACAACGGACGACGCCGCTTCAGCTTTGCATCGAGGATTTCCAGCACGCGTCGACTTATCGCCCGGCCTCCCAGCGCGGCGAGCTCGACCGCTGGATCACCAGCGAGCTGCACCGCATGGTGGCCGGGACAATCGAGCGGATGGACGCCTACGACAACTACACGGCCTGCGTGCGGATCAACGAGTTTGTCGACGCGCTTTCCAACTGGTACGTCCGCCGCAGCCGCGATCGCTTCTGGAGTGCCGAAAAGAACGCGCCCGACAAGCTCGACGCCTACTGGACGCTGTACGAATGCCTGGTGACGACGACCAAGGTGATCGCCCCGTTCGTGCCGTTTCTGTCCGAAACGCTGTGGCAGAACCTGGCCGGCGTGTTCGGCGACCGAGCCGTCGAAAGCGTGCACTTGTGCGACTTCCCGGTGCCCGACACGGCGGCGATCGACGAAACGCTCTCCCGCCGCATGAGCCTGGTACGCGAGATCGCCTCGCTGGGCCGGTCGGCCCGCATGGAGTCGAAGCTCAAGGTGCGTCAGCCGTTGGCGCGGGTCGAAGTGATCCTGGTCGACCCCGAGCAGCAGGCGTGGCTCGAAGAGCACGATGCGCTACTGCGCGACGAGTTGAACGTCAAGACAATCGAATACGCGTCGCACGCCGAGCAGTATATCGACTACCATGTGCAACCCAACTTTCCGCGGCTGGGCCCGCGGCTGGGGAAGCTGTTGCCGCACGTGAAGAAAGCGCTGGCCGAAGCGGACGGCGGGGCCGTGATGGCGCAGCTTCGCGACGGCGGCCGCTATACCTTGAAGCTGGGCCAGGAGCGCGTCGAGCTCGATTCCGAAGACGTACAGGTGCGGTTGCAGGCGAAGCCCGGTTGGGCAGCCGCCCAGGGTCGGCAGTGCGTCGTCGTGCTTTCGACGGAGCTCACGCCTGAGCTATTGCGTGAAGGAATGGCCAACGACGTGGTGCGCCTCATTCAGGAGCGGCGCAAAGAGCTGCAACTTGAATACACCGATCGCATCGCCGTGGGCATCGTGACCGATTCCGAAGAGCTCACGGCCGCCTTCGACGAAAACCGCGACTACATCATGCAGGAAACGCTAGCGACAAGCCTAACCGATAAGCCGATTCCCACCGCGGAAGGAGCCGATCACGAAATATCGGGCCACAAACTGACACTGTACGTTTCACGCAGTGCAACCGGCGCATCCTAGCTTCGTGATTGGTCATTTGGATTTGGTCCTTGGTCATTCTCAACATTCGTGCTTCGACATTCGTCATTCTCGCGTAGCGGCGTCCCATCAGTCTTATGCCCCCTTCCACGCCTCTGCCGATTGCCGTGCTGATTTCCGGGGGCGGGACAACGCTGCGCAATTTCATTCAAAGAATCGCCGCCGGTTCGCTCCCGGCACGCATCGAGCTGGTGATATCCAGCAATCCCAACGCGAAGGGACTCGAGTTCGCTGCCGCGGCGGGAATCGAATCGCGGGTGATCGAGCGCGGCGACTATCGGGCGACCGCCGAGTTCAGCGACGCGGTGTTCGCCGCTTGCCGCCAGCGCAAGGTCGAGCTGGCGTGCATGGGGGGCTTTTTGAAGCACGTGGACATACCGGACGATTTTGCGATCCGCGTGATGAACATTCACCCCGCGCTCATCCCCGCGTTTTGCGGCAAGGGCTATTACGGCCTGCGGGTCCATCAGGCCGTGCTCCAGTACGGCGCCAAGGTGAGCGGCTGCACGGTGCACTTCGTCGACCAGCGCTACGACCACGGCCCGGTGATCTTGCAGCATGCGGTGCCCGTGCTCGATGACGACACGCCCGAGAGCCTGGCGGCGCGGGTCTTCGCCGAGGAGTGCGAGGCGTATCCCGAGGCGGTGCGGCTCTTCGCCGAGGGCCGGCTCACGGTTCGCGGCCGGCGGGTGCTCGTGAGTCGCTGACGCGCGAATGCGAAGCTGATGCCAGCAGCGCGAACGATGCGTCAGGGGCCGCCGGAGGGCAGTACGACGCCGTCGATCAGCCTGTCGCCCAGAAAGAGCTGCGTCGGCTTGCCGTCGATCTCGACCACCATGTCCTTGATGCCGATTTCGCTCACAACACCCTTCACGGTCCCCACGGTGAACCTGTCCCCTTCGCGGAGGATGACGCGCTCGCCGGTGGGGCGAATCAGCAGCCGCGCCTCGGAGTGGCCCGAGACGTCGACGACGCTCGTGAGCACAGTTTGCGTGGCGAGGTCGAATTGAGGTCGGGGCGGGGTCGTCACTACGCGCGGTCCGGTGTCGGGGGGTGGCGGCGGTTCCGTCACTGTGATCTGAATCGTCTGGCTTACGCTCTTGGCGGGAAAGCCGTCGTCGGTCGCGCGGAGCGTCACTTCGTACTGGCCCGTCGCTCGCGGTGTCCAGGAAAGCTGCGACTTACTCCCGGTGCTGGCCGCCAACCTCAAACCGCTGGGCGCATCGCCGACCAGCGCGAACTTGACGCTATCGAGCGGGTCGCGGTCGGTGGCGGTAAGCGGTAGCGACCAGGGTCGCCCGGTGTTGGCCCTCTGGCTGCCGACTCGTCCGAACTGCGGCGGCTGATTGGGCGGGGCGAACAAGTTGCGGCCGACGATCTTGTCGGTGTAGGCGGCCAAATCACCGTAAGCCAGCCGGCTGGATCTTCCGTCGGGCAGCGCGCCCTTGTCGGGAGCCCCGGGGAGCGAAACGGCCTGTACCGCCAGCGTCAACTGCATGAGCTTCGAGCCTTCGACCGGCTGCACGCGCAACAGGTCGATTCGGTGCATCATGTCGCGCTGGTAGAAGGCGTGCAGCAGCTTGACGAGCTGCTCGATGTTGCCGTCGCAATTGAGGACAAACCGATGCGCCTCGTACACGTCGCCGAACTTGGTGGTTTCGTTTGCCCGCAGGTTGACGTCTTGCAACCCCACGTCCTTCACCGCCAGGTTGATGAGCCACTCCTGGTACAGTGATCGGGCCTTGTCGCTCGCCGGAGGTAGCGAGCGCGCTTCCATTTCGGCGATCCGGGCGGTGGCCTGCTGTCCGGCGCGGATGATCGCTTCCTTGCGCCCGATGTCCTGTTGAAGGTTTTCGATCGCGGTGCGGCGGGACTGGAACGCGCCGACGACGCGCATCGACAGGTACCACGCGACCGTCAAAGCGGCCACGATCCCCAGCGCGACGGCCAGGATTTTTTCGCGGCGGGTCATGGCGCGTCTCCTTGCCGCGAATCGGCGCCGTCCTCGCTTTTGGCGCCGTTCTCGCTTTTGGCGCCGTTCTCG
>CAYQAJ010000278.1:4233-6770 GCA_964415245.1 uncultured Pirellulaceae bacterium
TTGGCGCCGTTCTCGGCCGGCTCACTGGAATTGCCTTCGGCCGATGCGCCGTCGCTCTCCTGCTGGTTGGCAGTGTCGTCGTCGCTTGCGGCTTCATCGTCGGACGTGTCGCCGTCGGACGTGTCGCCGTAGATTGCCTCACCGTTGGTTGATTCACCTTCGATCATGTCGAGCGGCGATAGATCGTCGTCCGGCGCAGTGCTAGCGGTTGGCGCCGAACCATCGGCTGGCGCGACGGTGATCACTTCCTGAAACATCCAGCGGTACTTGCCCTGGGCTTGCTCGGACGACTGACCGCCTCCGTGCACCCTGTGCCTGTCGCTGCTCAGGCGCCTTTCCATCCGTCCGACGAGGTCGGATTCGGTCACGCCGCCATTGATGCGCATCACGCCGCCGCCGCGCGACACGACCCCTCCGGCCGCAAACTGCGTCACCAGCGCCTCATCGCCGCGAGGCATGCGATCGCTGACATAGTGCAGCTCGTCGAGCCAGGTCACGTCGGCGGCGGCCCACTTGTCGAGGGTCTCGGCCTTGGCGAGTATTTCCGTTGCCTGCTTCTGGTCCTTGTTCAGATTGTTACTGCGAGTGGTGAGCTCCTTGATCTGCTTACCCAGCGCGCTGTACTGCCACCACAGTGTTCCGGCGACCAGCAGCACCGCGGCGGCGGCACAGCCCGCGATCACCGTCACCCGCCGGCGCTGGGAAACGGGGGGCCGCCGCTTGCGAGGATGGAGAAAGTCGATGGCATGCTGGGCTCCCTCCGCTTCGTCCAGCAGCATGCCCAACAGGGGCGCAAAGCTGCCTGGGCGCGGGGGAAGGTTGCCGGCCAGGTCGCTTTCGAGCGCCAAGCCGGCAAAGGGTTCGAACAGCTCGACGGGGAGCGACAATTGGCTCTCGATCTGCGCTTTCAGCGCGGCGTGGCTCGTTCCGTCGCCCGCCAAAACGATCTGCTCGACGCCGCGTCCACCCAACTGGTTCTGCGCCGCGGCAATCGTACGGCGGATTTCGCCCAATAGCCACCGCGCCTGTTGCTCGGCATCGTCGTGCGCGCCGACGCGCACCGTGCGCATGAAGACCACGTTCTGGCCCACGAGCACGGTCAAGTCGGCCTCATCGCTGAGCTGCTCGATCATCAGCCGGCAGCGCGAATCGCGGCCGCGGCGCATCAAGAGCGATGCCGCAGCAACGGGCCGCAGCACCAGCCGCTTGGGCACCAGGGCGGCCTTGTCGCACGTCTGGCGAATCTGCTCCACCAGCTCCGGCGAGATCGCCGCCGCCAGCACGCTCATCGAACCGTCGCTGGTGCCGGGCAACGGGATGAAGTCCAGAGGCCAATCGTCCCCCAAGGTCGCAAACTGCCGCACCGCCTGCAGGCGGACCATGTCGGGCAACTCGTCGGCCGGCGCGGGCGGAACCGACAACAGTCGTAGTTCGATATTGGTCCGCCCGACGGCCACCAGCGTGTCGGCACGGCCGACGCGGTATCGCTCCAGCGCTCCGGCCAAGCGATTGCCGACGTGCGCTTCGGCTTCGGCGGCGGTCGCCCCGTCGGCCCGTGAACCCAGGTCGATGGAGAACGCGCGCTCGATGACGACGTTGCGGGCGCCGCGACGCGCCAGCACGACGCGTGCTTCGCGACTGTCCCATTCGAGTGCCAGTAAACGTGCCATCGACTTGCTTTCTTGGTGCTCGTTCTCTTGGTGCCGGCTCCGCCCGCCGCGTTGCGCCCCGGGGTTTCGGCCTCTGCCGCCAATTGCCCAGTTTCACAATCGAGGTGTACTCTTACTAACCCCGCAAATTGCCTCTGGGGTTCGCTCCCGCGTCAAAACGGCGCCATCGAATCGACCCCCAGGGTCTCCAGGGAGTACCCCCGACCCAGGTGGCTCATATCTCTCCACAATACTACGCGGGGCGTCTCGCCGGTAGCGTCAAGGACGACCTCGGCCCGGGACGCAATGCCGCTTCCCTGGTAGTATCCGACGACCTGCATGCGGTAGACGTCGCCCCCGGCGCAGACGAAGGGCATGAGGGTTCGCATTTCGTCGAGCGTGACGATTCCCTCGGTGTACAGCCATGATTCGTTGAGGCGGTAGTCGTTTCCGTCGTTCGGCTCGGGGCTGCGACGCGTAATGATCTGGTTGACGATTTCCTCCGTCATGCCGGGTATACCGGATAGCGCGACGCGCGACGCCTGGTTGATGTTGATTCGTCCCGGAATGGTCTCCGCCGGATTGACCGTGAGGTTCTCCATGAGCATCGGCAGGTAGGCAGAGGCCGCGATCGGGCCTTCGACAAACGGCGAATCGTACACCGTCGGCTCGTCTTCCCCTTCGTACTGCACGCGGACGCGCACGCCGATCAGGTCGAGCACCTGAGTGAGCGTGGTTTCGCCGGGCTTGGTGAAATCGATCGGGCCCGCGACAAACGGCTCGGCTTCCACTTCGCCATCGCCGTTGTTATCACCGCCGTTGTTGTTACCGCCTTGGCCACCGCCGCCGCTGTTTCCACTGCCTCCACTGCCGCTGTTGCCGCTTCCA
>CAYQAJ010000279.1:0-6763 GCA_964415245.1 uncultured Pirellulaceae bacterium
CCAGGCGCTGATCAACGATCCCGAGCTTGTGCTGTTGGATGAGCCCACTTCGGGTCTCGATCCTCTGGGTACGCGCGCGATGAAGGATCTCATTCTGCGGCTGCGCGACGAGGGCAAGACAATCGTCATGTGCAGCCACCTGCTGGCCGACGTACAGGACGTGTGCGACCGCATCGCCATCCTGCACCAGGGCGAGTTGAAGGAGCTGGGCCGCGTCGACGAATTGCTTCGCATGCAGGACGTGACGCAGTTGCGGGCTCGCGGCCTGAGCCGGGAGGCGGTCGACGATTTGCGCGCAGTCGTCGCCAAGCACGGAGGCGAGTTGATGGGAATCGAGAATCCCACCACGACGCTCGAAGAACTGTTCCTGACCATCGTCCAAGACAGCGAGGCGCGGCCCGGTCGTCGCCTGCACGGCGGCTGACGCTTCGCATTCTCACCGGCTTGGGGTATCTCGACGCGCCATGGTTGTCGAACACGATATACCGAATTACTTGCTCTGGCTGCCGGGGAATCTGCTGATTTTCCTGTTGGTGGCGTGCGCGGTGGGGTTCGTCGGCATTCTGATCGGCTATGTCGCCGCGGCGGTCCGCCATGGCCTGGTGGAAGGGTTTTACGTGACGGCAGGCGTGATCGCCGATTCGGTCACCGACGTGGCGCGTACGTCGCCGGCGCGGATGCTTACCATCGCCCGGCTCACGATCAAGGAGTCGTTCCGCCGCCGGGTGCTGGTGACCTTTATCGTGTTCGCTGCTTGCATGCTCTTTGCCGGCTGGTTCCTCGACGTCAAGAGCGAGCACCCCGCCCGCCTCTACCTCAGCTTCGTGCTGATCGCCACCACGTACTCCGTGCTCGCGCTGGCCGTCTTGTTGAGCACGGCCAGTCTGCCCAACGACATCAAGTCCCGCGTCATGTACACCATTGTGACCAAGCCGGTACGTTCGACCGAGATCGTGGCGGGACGGGTGTTGGGCTTTACCGCCGTGGGCACGATGCTGTTGGTCGGCATGTGCGTGGCCAGTTACGTCTTCGTGGTGACCGGCGTGCATCACACGCACCAAATCGACGCCGAGACTACCGCTTACCTCAACAAGTTGAAGCAGCCGAGCTCGCAGCAGGAGCGGAAGTTGTTGATCGATGCCAATGTGCCCGACGAAGAGCTTCCCCGCACGTCGACCAACTCGTTCCACGCCCATCGCATCCGGGTCGACGACGACGGAAACGTGTATCTCGACTCGGCCCTCGATCACACGCATCGCGTCGAGGAGAAGGGCGAGGGGGACGATCGTACGTACCGCATTGGGCGGCCCACCGGTTCGCTCCAAGCGCGGTTGCCGCACTACGGCAAGCTCTCGTTTCTCGATCGGGCGGGACGCCCCACGAACAAGGGAATCAACGTCGGCAACGAGTGGACCTACCGCACGTATCTCGAGGGCGGATCCCTCGCCGGCGCCGTCTGGTCCTTCGACGGCGTGACGGAATCAAAATACCCTGACGGGCTTCCCTTGGAGCTGACGCTCAGCGTGTTTCGAACCTATAAAGGGGACATCGAGAAGGGAGTGTTGGGCACGATTGTGGTCCGCAATCCCAATCCCGACAAAGCGGCGCAAAGCGCCCCCATTCCCTTCGCGGCGCAGGAATTCACGGTCCAGAAGCTTTTGGTCCAGCGCCGGCTCCAGGTCACCGGACGCGATGGCCGCCTGGAAGATGTCGATCTGTTTGAAAAACTTGTCGATGACGGGCGCGTCGAGGTCATCATCCAATGCGCCGATCGCAATCAGTACTTTGGAATGGCGCAGGCGGATGTCTACCTTAGCACCGGCAGCGGCTCCTTCACGTGGAACTTCGTGAAAGGCTACATCGGCATCTGGCTGCAAATGTTCATGGTAATGTGCTTCGGCGTCGTGGTCAGCACCTTTCTCAGCCATGGCGTGGCCCTCTTGGCCAATTTCCTGATTCTGGTCATCGGCTTTTTGAGAACCTTCATCGTGGATATGGCCTTGGGAATGATCCAGGGCGGCGGCTTCGTTGAGTCGGGCATCCGCCTGTTCACGCAACAACGAGCGGGGGTAGAGTTCGAAAAGAACGTCGCCTCCAACGTCATTTACGGCTTCGATTGGGTGGTGGCCAACGCGCTGTACGTCGTTTCCTGGCTTTTGCCCGATTTCACTGCGTTCGATAACTCGGCGTACGTGGCTTCCGGGTACAACATCAGCCCGCACCTGCTGGCTGCCCAGTCGACGGTCGCCGTGGGTTTCTTTCTGGTGCTGGCGGTAGCCGGTTACTTCCTGCTCAAAACTCGCGAGATTGCGGCATGAACCTCAACGCCTCTTTCGTGCGCAAAGTGGTCTACCTGGGGCTGATCGCCTTGCTCTTAATCCCTCTCTTCTGGCTCGGTATGCCGTCCGTTCAGCAGGGAACCGGCGCCAGCGCCGGCGGCGGCCGGCTGGCCCAGCTTCGCACCACGCACGAGCTGTCGCAGGCCAACCTGGGCGAGATTGACCCCGTGAGCGAAGCCATGCGACTGGGCACGTTGGGCATGCAGGGCCCTGCCGCCTGCATCCTCTGGGTCAAGGCCATGGATTACAAGAAGAGAGAAGATTGGGACAACCTGTCGGCCACGCTCAATCAAATGATCAAGCTGCAGCCCAACTACATCTCCGTGTGGGAGTTCCAGTCGCACAACATCTCGTACAACGTGTCGGTCGAATTCGACGACTACCGCGCCCGTTATCACTGGGTCAAGAAGGGCATCGACTTTCTCATGACCGGCACCTATTACAATCGCGACGAGCCGCGATTGATGCAGGATATCGGCTGGTTCCTGGGGCAGAAGATCGGCCGCTCGGACGAAAGGGTACAGTTTCGCCGGTTGTTCCGCAAAGACACCGACCTGCACGAACTGCTCGGCCGGCACGTCGACATCCAGCGGGCCATCAGCCCCACCACCGGCGAACCCGACAACTGGCGCGCGGGATGGCTTTGGTACCTCAAGGCGCAGGTACTGGTCGACGTGGGCCGGCCGCTACGGGGCAAGTCGCCGCTGATCTTCCACTCCGAGCCGTCCATGTGCCTAATCGATTACGCCACGGCCCTCGAGGTGGATTTTCCCCCCGACGAAATCGCCCAGCGCGCCTGGGAAGAAGCCGGCAAATCGTTGCACGATTACGGCATCCGTCCCGTGAAGACCTCGTACGACTACTCCATCACGTTGCTAGGGCTGGAAGACGCCCGCAACGAGGCCGAATCGCTTAGCCAACAGCTCGACACAATTGTGCCTGGTGGCCGTGAGGCAGTGATCGAGGATAAGCGCCGTGGTTTATCGCCGCAGGAGAGATTGGCCCTCGACACGCCCAAGGACAAGCTCACGCACGACCAATACCCCCAGTTATGGGAGGCCCAGGCGAAAACGCGAGTAAGCTTTTCGGAGATCGCCGATAAAGCGCCGGCCGACGTTCGGGCTCGTGCCCGCCGCCTGGCAGCCGACGCGACCCTCGCAGATCATCGGGCGATGCTCATCGCGCGATACCGACATGTGGTCAACTTCGACTATTGGCAGGTGCGCTGTGAAGCTGAGTCGACGAGCGAAGCGATCACCGCTCGTCGCAACATTTATGAAGCCAACCAGCTTTCCAATCAAGGGAGGCTCGTCGGCTACACGGAGCGCAAGGAAGGACCCGAGGGCGATGTGGAGATCTGGCACGACGGCGCCAAGGAGAAGTTCGAGGCTGCCTGGGACGACTGGGACCGAATCATGACCCGTTTCCCCGCGCTGCAAGATAGCATGACCGGCGAAGACCTGATCGCATCGATCGAGCAGTACCGCTCGATTCTCGAAAAGATCGACCAGCCGTTCCCCGAGGACTTCAAGCTGAAGTACCTCGTCGATCTGTACGAAGCCAAGAAGCCCAAACCGCCCCCGGGCGCTGACCCGAGAAGCCGGCCAGATATGCCGTTGCGGCCCGGTACAACTGGCGAGTCGCAACCGCCCGATGCACAGCCTCCCGATTCGACCGGCGAGTCGCAACCGCTCGGCTCGGCGGATACGCAGCCGCCCAGTCCGTGACCGCCGACTTCGAAATAGAGGCCTCGATCGCAAGTACGGACATTACGCCCTCGTGCGCAGCCGAACCGCAGACACGACCTAGCGGCGAATTTTCGCGTCGCGCCATCCCCGTCCTGCGTCAGTATTGCCATGGACGCACCCCGCCGCATCGCCTCGCTTCTGGCCGGCGCGACCGAGGTGCTTTTTGGCCTGGGCCTGGGCAGCCGCGTTGTGGCCGTGAGCCACGAGTGCGATTGGCCTCCCGAGGTGGCGCATCTTCCCCGCGTCACGTGGTCGCGCGTCGATGGCGAGCAGCCCAGCGGCGCCATCGACGAGCAGGTCCGCGCTTCGTACTCCTCCGGCGATTCCCTTTACGAAATCGACGGCCCGGCGCTGGCTCGCCTGGCGCCGGAGTTGATCGTCACGCAGGCCCAGTGCGACGTCTGCGCCGTCCGCTACGAAGACGTGGTTCGCCTCGTCGCGAACGAGCCATCGCTTGCCGCAGCTCGCGTCGTGGCGCTCAACCCGGCCACGCTCGACGACATTCTCGCCGACGTCGAGCGCGTCGGCCGTGCGGCCGGAGCAGTCGATTCCGCGAATCGCTACGTTGCGGAGCTGCGTCAGCGTATCGCCCACATTGCCGATGCGACCGCGCCGATCAACGAAGACGACCGGCCGCGAGTCGCCGTCATCGAGTGGATCGAGCCGCTGATGCTGGCGTCGAACTGGACTCCCGGGCTGATCGACCTGGCCGGAGGACGCCACGGCCTCGTGCAGCACGGCATGCACAGCACCTGCACCAGCCCGGCCGATCTGGTCGCGTTCGACCCGCAGGTGCTCGTCGTTTCGCCGTGCGGTTTCGATCTGCCCCGCACGCTGCGCGAGACGCCGGCTCTGACGCGACTGCCCGGCTGGGATCGCATCTCGGCGGTCAAGAGCGGTCGCCTTTACGCGGTCGACGGCAACGCCCTGTTCAACCGCAGCGGGCCGCGGATGGTCGAGACGCTGGAACTGCTAACCCACCTCATCCACCCGGATCGCTGCGAGCCGCCTGCTTCGCTGTGTTCGCAGCCCGCCATGTGGCAGCGTCTCAGCTTTTCCGCATCGCGCTGACCTCGTTGTGGCAGGGTCTCCCGACCATGCCACGGCCCTGACACGACGACGCGGCGAAGATTCGGCTTAGACTATTGGCCCTACGAGCACCAACAGCAGATATTCTACCGTTAAGAGGGCATCAGCGGATCACGGAATGCTGACAGCCGATAGCTGAGAGCTGACAGCTTTCCCGCGACAGCGGACAAAAACCACGGTCACGGCAGCGCGATGGTTGCCCGGTGCGTGACCGGATCGATTCCGTACGTTGCTCCGGCAATCACCGGCTGCGGAACGCCGTCGGGGAGATAGGTGGGTACCAGCTCGGCGAGCGTCGTGGGCCAGGTCGTGTTCTCGATCTTGTATTGCTCGATGGCCGAGTTGAGCGACGATAGCGTGTGGTCGCTCACCTTCTCCTCGGCATACTGCCGGGTCGCGGAAGCCCGCACCATGATGATCGCCGCGAGCAAACCCAGGATCACCATCACCAGGAGCATCTCGAGAAGCGTGAACGCCCCGCGCCGCCGCGTGCGATAGGGGCGCACGCCTATAAGATGTCCGACCTTTCTGCCGTCATGGGTCATCGGGATTGGGTCATTGTGTCATTGAGGCGCTGCGATTCGTCTCCAGTACAACTATAGCGTGCCGCCGGCCCGGACCCCGCTGCTTCCCGCCCCACCAAAAACCCGCTGAGTCGTCATAATCGGACCCACCGAGCGGGTTACTCCAATACAACGGCCGGGGCGCCCCTATCGTCGCCGTGGGGACTTCCCGCGCGACGCGTGCCGCGTTCCGAGAAAGGGTGAGAAAACGATTGACACTCGTCGGCGAAAGTCCCAAGATAACGGCGGGAACAGGGGGCCTTTTCTGCCCGTTCTGGGTTGAGAGGAGGTGTCTCGTGCGCAAGGGTATTATTCGGCTGGCGCTCGTTGCTGCGCTGTTGGCGACAAGCATGTCTCTCGCGGCCACCGCACAGGCCGCCGATCCGCCGCGGCGCGTCGCGCTCACCAAGGCGCAGAAAACAACGCTGGAGCAGTCCGTCATCCCTGCCGTGATGGTGGGGGACCCGGCCGCCGTGATGGCGAGCCTGTCGCCCCTCTCGGCGAAACTGAGCGAAGCGCGCGAGGAAGCGGCGAATGATCTGCTGGCCGAGCGGGGGTTGCCCGGCATCAGCGAACTGTTAGTCAGTAATCGACTGGCCCTGGTCGAGCAGAATCGCGCCGGTGGACTCCCCGCTCCGCAGGGACGCGAATTGCCCCTCACCGTACGAGGCCTCAGGGACGCGATTCAAGAAATCCTCGACCTCAAGAAGACGCATCCTGCGTTCCGCGATGCTCCCGCCAATGCCGACTTCGCGCTTTGGGAGGAGCGGCTGTGGGGAATGCACGTATTGTCGAATCGCCTGGAAGGGGGCGCGCGCTTGGCGCGGTATGCCAAACAGCTTGTTGACTCGTCCCAGAAGCGAAACGTCAAATCGCTCTCCGACGCCGATCGCGAGCTGCTAGCGACCGATTTCGCCGCCCTGTACGGCGAGCTCGAATCGATGAATCGCGAGCTGACCGAACGCGGGCTGGAGACGCGCGTGGCCCGCGTTGAGTATGCCGACCAAGTGCTGACCGATTCGAA
>CAYQAJ010000280.1:0-2915 GCA_964415245.1 uncultured Pirellulaceae bacterium
CAACCGCGAGCTGCGGCAGGCGCACGAGCTGGGCTACCGCGGCTACGTGGGACTGGAGTGCGTGCCCAAAACCACGGAGCTGACGGCAGCCAAGGGAGTGGCGGCGGCGGATGTGTGGTGATACCCGCGCCGCGTTGGCTGCGTTGTGGCCGGTCTCACGACCGAGCCACTTCCATCCCCCGCCGGTCTCCGCCATGGAGCCCTGGGGTCGCGGCAGCGGGGGGGTGGGGAGCCCCGCCCCGCACGACTGGATTCCCGCCTTCGCGGGAATGACGATCGTCGCCGCCGTGTCAGTCGCGGCGAAAGAGTCGCTTGGCGGCGCGGAGGGCTTCGACCAGCACGTCGATTTCCTCGGGCGTGTTATAGAAGTAGAAGCTGGCCCGGCTGCTGGCGGTGATTCCCAGCCGCTTGTGCAGCGGCATGGCGCAGTGGTGGCCGGCGCGAATCGCCACGCCGTGCCGGTCGAGCAGTTGGGCCACGTCGTGCGCGTGTATCCGCTCGACGGTAAAGCTCACGATGCCCCCTTTGTGCTCGGGCGCCGGGCCGAGAATGTGCACGCCCCCCAACGCTTCGAGCTGCTCGTGCGCCCGCGCGGTAAGCATTTGCTCGTAGGCGTGAATGCGGTCGAGACCGATGGCGGTCAGATAGTCAATGGCCGTTCCCATGCCAATGGCCGAGACGATGGGGGGAGTTCCCGCTTCGAACTTGGCGGGCAAGTCGGCCGGTTCGAAGCCGTCGAGGCGCACGCGGCGGATCATGCTGCCGCCTCCCAGAAACGGCGGCATCGCGTCCAATAGCGCTTCGCGCCCCCACAGCACGCCCACGCCCGAGGGGCCGAGCATCTTGTGTCCACTGAAGGCGACGAAGTCGGCGCCAAGGCTCGCGACGTCGGTTGGCTCGTGCGGAACGCTTTGGGCCGCGTCGACCAGCACGAGCGCGCCGGCCGCATGCGCACGGCGGACGATCTCCGCCACGGGATTGATCGTCCCCAGCACGTTCGAGACGGAGGCGACCGCCACGAGGCGCGTTTTGTCGGTGATGAGCTCATCGAGCGCGTCGAGCTGCAACAGGCCGTCGTCGTCGATGGGCGCGAAGCACACGCGGCAGCCCGTCCGCTCGGCAAGCTGGTGCCACGGCACGATGTTGGAGTGGTGCTCCATCAGAGTGAGCAGGATTTCGTCACCCGGGCCGACGTTGGCATCGCCCCAGCTTCGCGCCACCATGTTGATAGCCCCGGTGGTGCCGGTGGTGAAGATCACCTCGTGCCGCTGCGGAGCGCCGATAAAGCGGCGGACCTTCTCGCGGGCTTCCTCGTACAGATCGGTGCTTTGGTCGCTCAACCAGTGGATGCCGCGGTGCACGTTGGCGTAGTGCTTCTCGTACGTGTCGACCAGGGTGTCGATCACGGCGCGGGGGCGCTGCGTGGTGGCGGCGTTGTCGAGGTACACCAGCGGCTTGTCACCGTGCAGGACAGTCGAAAGGATGGGAAAATCCTTCCGCAATCGCGCGGGATCGAGCGGTAGAGTCTGGGCGACTGCCATGGTGGTTGGGTGGTTCTTATCTGCCTACTATTTGCGCGAGTCGGCGCGGCGCTGCGTGCCATCGTCGGCCGACTTGGAGTTGCCATCCGATGATCTGTTGGGGCTTGGGCCGGCGTCAGGGCTGCCATCGGCGCCGCCATTGGCAATCGGCGAATGCACCGCCTCCTGCACGACCCGCCACGAGAGCAGGCAGCACTTCTGGCGATTGGGCGTCAACCGTGCTCCGTACAGGCCGAGCATGTCGGCAGCCGAGAAGTGCTTCAGTTCGTCAAGCGTGAGTCCCTCGATCTTTTCCATCAGCATCGAGGCCGATGCCTGGCTGACGCAGCAACCATCGCCCTCGAACCACGCCTGTTCGACGCGACCCTGGGGGTCGATCCGCAGCTCGACCCGCACCACGTCGCCGCACAGGGGGTTATCATCTTCGTGCGCGTGCGTGGCACCCGGACAATGCCCCCGGTGGAACGGATCGTCGTAGTGGTCCAGGATGTGCTCCTGGTAAATTTCTTCTTCGTCGCGGGAATCCATCGAAAGCCTGTGGCGCTGCGGAGCGTTACTGCCTTGGTTCTTAGGGCTTATCCAAAAACCGTCTCAGAGAAAGGGACAGGCACATTTTGCTCCGCGGACTACGCAAAATGAGCCAGTCCCCGACGGTTTTTGGATAAGCTCTTACTCTCTATCCTAGTGTATGCCCGCACCGATAGAGCGGCAAGGACGATGCGAAGATGTGGCCGGTCTCACGACCGAGCCACAACGACCGACTGAAGGTCTCCACGTTCGAGCCCGAGTGGGTGCGTATCGGCGGGCTCAGGAGACCCGCGCCGAACAGTCTCGCTTTCGACTCTTGACGGAGTCCCTCTCATGGACGCTAACGCTTCGCGCTTACGGTCGATGGAATCAGCGACATCGCCACAGCAGGCGGTCGTCGATGCCCAATTGGTCGCGCATCGCTTCGATGGCGTTCTTAAAACGCCGCGCGTCGGTCGGATAGCCGGCTGTCGGCCGCAAGTCTGGCACGTGGCGGCACCAGAAGTCGTTGAACGCCTGCATGGCGAGCTCGCGCAGGTACTTCGACACCATCGAGGCCAGCGCCACCGAGAGGAAGCGTTCCGCGCCGACGTGGAATTGCACTTCGACGCGGCAATCGGTCGGGCCCATGCGGTAGACACTCCTGGCTCTACTTTCGCCGTGCACCTCGACGACCGAGTCACAGAAGGTTTCCTGCAACAGACGGTGGTAATTGTTCCGTCCGCCGTGTTTATCGCAGCAGACGTGCGCGGGAGCGTCGGGCACTTGCGGCAGGAGCTCGCGGATCAGCTCGAGCGTGAGCCGCGAAAGCACCTCGGCCTTGTTGCCGTGGCGATCGACCAGATC
>CAYQAJ010000280.1:3015-6716 GCA_964415245.1 uncultured Pirellulaceae bacterium
GCTTCGTCGGTTCCGATGAGCCAGGGCATCGTGCGTCAATGTTGTGGCCGGTCTCCCGACCGAGCCACTCGCGCCGACCGAAGGTCTCAGTGCGGGAGACCTGCGGTCGCGGAATCGGCGGGGTCGGGAGACCCGCGCCGAACGCAAGCGACTGTCGACCGTGACGTGAACAGCGCGGAGCAGGATACCAAATTCACGCTCGCCCGTAACGCCCCCAATCGGAGGCGAGTGTTGTGGCCGGTCCCGCTCAGGCTGTGGCCGGTCTCACACATGTTGTGGCCGGTCTCCTGACCGAGCCACGGACTGCGACCGTAGGTCTCAACGCGGGCGACCTTGCGGTCGTTGCATCGGCGGGGTCGGGAGACCCGCGCCGAACATCCAAGCCGCGCCGAACACGCGCTGCGGTTAGTTGAAGATCAGCAGGCCGAAGCCTTCGCCGCGCGGCACCACGGCGGCCGGCTGTGTCCATGATTGGAAGCCGGCGTCGGGCACGATGCGCTGCACGCCGATGGCCCATGCGTGGCCTTGCTGGGGGGGCTGCGGAGCCAGTTCTTCGAGTGGAATCGCCGCTTCGATGGTCCAACCTTCGTCGCCCGCGGCCGAAGCAACGAACCATCGCGGGTTCCAGGTCGCGTCGCCCATCAAAGCGTCAAAGGTCCAGCCGCGGTGGTCGATCGAGAGGCGGTAGAACGACGAATAATCGCGGTCGATGTCGATCAGCAGCTCGATGCGGTCGTGCGGCGCCAGATCGGCGTCGCGCGGGCGCGGCCCCTTGGCGGTGGAATACGAAGCGCCAGGTGCCTTGATGCACCGCGCCGCCAAATAGAGGAACTCGCCGTCGTACGCCAACATCACCTCCGCGGGCCAGGCTTCGTCGTCGCGCAGGGCGCTCGTGAGCGAAATCTTCTTCGCGCTCTGCCATACTTCATCGTCGAGTTTGCCGTCGAGCCGCGGTCGTTGTGCCACGGTTTCACACTCGGCGAACTCCTTGGGGGGCGCTCCGATTGGGTTGATGAGCCACAACTCGCCGCGCGCCGATTGCGACCAGGCTGCCTGCCCGTCGCTCCGCGCGAGCGCATGAAGGAAACGCATGGCCGCATCCCCCTGCCCCGCGGCTCGCTGTGCCGATGCCAGCGGAAAACCCAGCGAGGGCTCAACGAA
The DNA here is from genome assembly GCA_964415245.1 of uncultured Pirellulaceae bacterium. Classification (GTDB taxonomy): domain Bacteria; phylum Planctomycetota; class Planctomycetia; order Pirellulales; family Pirellulaceae; genus CAYQAJ01. The sequence goes on from CAYQAJ010000280.1 coordinate 4,177, forward strand.
CAGAGAAGGCCGCGTGCGTTCGACGAGAGTGCCTAGCTCGATCGCCCTCAATGCCCGTGCACGCTGCTCGGCTACGGCATCGGTCGTACCAAATTGAACGCGATCCGGCTGACGATCGGGCACGACAATGGGGTCGGTGGTAAAACTTGCCTGGGCGACATCGAACGGTTCTCGGGTCGACCGGGGGTTTCGCTGCGACGGTCCGGCTGCGTTCGCCGGGAGTGGCGCACTGTCAGTTGCAAGCGGCCCCTCGCCGCCGATTCTTTGCACGCCGCCCGACACCACCGATTGCCGCGTGTACCGCCACGCCATCTCGCCGCTTGCGTAGTAGTTGATCAGGTATGCCAGTGCACTATCGGCCAGTTCGTGATTGGGGTACCGCTCGATCAGCGCCTCAAGCGTTTCGGCCGCCAAATCTCCGTTGCCCATGGCGCGGTATCGCCATCCCAACTGGGCAAGAATCTCGCCGGCCCGTGGCGGATCGAGCCCTTTTGTCAATTCATCAATCTGCCCCAGCCACACGGCACCGTCGTGTCCGTCGCCGCCCGTGGCGCGAGCTAGAAGCTGGGTGACGTTGCGCTGCTTCTGCGCCATCTGGCGAAGCTGGTCGAGATCGGTATCGGTACCGCGCCGTTCGGCTCGCCGCGCCTCGCCGCCGGGACGAAGCAACAGGCCGCTGAAAATGTCGTCACGTCCCAGTGCCTCGGGCAACCGATTAACCACGAGTTGCAAGTTGGTTTCGCGCGGTGACGGCGTAAACTGGTGGTCGATGAACGACCGACCGCGCGACGCGACATCGGCCAGCGAACGGCCCAGCGTCGGAGCGAGCTCCGCCGAAGCGATCGTGATTGTGCCCTGTCCACGGCCTTCGCCCAACGTGCAGAACACCTTTTTCACCTGCCATGGTTCGAGCCGGCCCAGCGTCATTTGCTCGGGAAACGCTGTGCTGTCCGCCGCCAGCGCCACGGCCCGCAGCACGATTTGATTCACAAGGTGGGCCAGCGGATCGTGTTGTTGCGGGCTCGGCGGATCGGTGACGATCACGTCGGGCCGCCACTGCCGGATTTTCCGCACAACGTATTCCGTGAGCCGGTCGGCGCCCCCGCCGTCGTTGGCCCGATCCCAATCGCCCACGATTGCCTCGGCCGGCATCACCAGCCCTTCTTGCCGCAACGGGAACCGCCACGCCGCATCGGCCGAAGTGCCGCCGACCGCGGCGACCGCCTGTCGCGTGCGCTGCGCGTAGGGGGCCTCGTCGTCGGGGGCGACTTCCAGATCGCGTCGGCCCAGCACTTCGACCGCCGATAGGTATCCCTCGGCGGCCGCGACGCGGGCCAACAGTTCCCACGCAACGCGCGATGGCTCGGCATGCAGCGCGAGCAGTGCGGCGCGAGCTCCTCCCGCCTGTTGCCGATGCCACGTCTGTCCGCCGTCGTCGGTAGCGAGAATCGTGCCCAAGGCGCCGACGGCCCATCCGCGGCGCTCATCGACAAAACACAGCGATCGGATTGGCAGCGACTGCCCCGTGCGCTGCACTTGCCACGAGTGGCCGCCATCCGCTGAGTGCAGCACGCACGTGCCGGGCGAACCGGCAATCCAGCATCGCTCGCCGATCATTGCGACGGCGGCGAAATCGAATTGCGTCGTCATGCCGTCGGGAAGCTCGCCTTCGGGCATGCGCCAGGCGTGGCCGCCGTCGACGGTCTGCAGCACCAGGCCTCCGTCTCCCGCGAGCCAACCTGCGCCTCGGGCATCGAGGCGAACGCAGCGCAAACCGCGAAGCCCCAGGCCGGGCGTGCGCGACGGGCCAAGCTCGCCGTCGAGCATCACCGCCAGGGCGCCGTCGCTGCCGGCGAGCGCCCCTCCTCGCCGGTCGGCCATGTCGCCGGCCAGCCAGCCGCGCGAGCGCGGGCCGGCGACGGGTATCCACGTTCGCCCGCCGTCGCCGGTAAGGAACAGGCCGCTGCCGTACATGGCGGATGCGTTGCCGAGCGCGAATCCGTTTCGCGCGTCGAAAAACCGCAGACGTTTGATGGCCGGGAGCGTCAGCGCCGGAACCTCAACCCAGCTTTGTCCGCCGTCGCGCGTGCGCAGAACCACGGCCGACGTCTTGTGCGTGTAGGGGTGAATGCGACCGCCGGCCACCCAGCCGTTGTCGGCGTCGAGAAAGCAGACCGACTCGAGCCGGCACGTGACGCCCGACGCTTGCAGCACCCAGTGCCGGCCGCCGTCGCGGGTATTCCAGATGGCGCCGTGCTCGCCCACCGCCCAACCGCGATCGGGATCGACAAACGCCACGTCGGCAAGCTCGGCATCGGCCGGGGGCTCGGGCACATCGAGCGATTCCCGGCGCGGCGAGTACGCTAATTCTCTTCCCCGCGGCTGCTGCGCCTCGCCGTCGACGGCAAACAAGAAGCTCTGCACGACGGCTAGCACTGCCAGCACCACACATCGAAGCATGACGCCGTTCGCCGCCAGTCGTCCAAAACCGCCGAAATCGCCAGTGCGCCGGAGCATTCCATTACCCTTCGCACAAAAGC
>CAYQAJ010000281.1:0-6696 GCA_964415245.1 uncultured Pirellulaceae bacterium
TCCTTGCCCCCTTCCAGCGTGGTGCGGGGCGAAGGCTTGAGCTTGAAATAGACGCCCGTGCTTCGCCCCATCGTTCCGCTGGCCGCCAGCGATTCCAGCGGCGGCAATAGTTCGTAGTGCACCGAGTCGCTCGATTTGTGGTTTGCGTCGGCGCTGGCGGCTCCTTTGAGCAGGTGGTCGAACACGCCCGAGACCGTGATGCCGGCGGACTGCGCCGCCTCGCGTTTCCGCTCGATGCCGACGTTGCCGGCCAGCATGGTGTCGAGGGTGGTGCGAGGCCGATAATCCTCAATCACGGCGCTGCCGGAGGGACATTGAAAGCGATAGAAATACTCGATCAATTCGCCGTCGCCCGATTCATCGATGAGCGACGACACTTGAAATCGCGCTTCGATGAGCCGTTCGCTGGGGTGGGAGGCCGTAAACTCCGGCGTGGTAACGTCGCGGCAACCGACTGTCGCGGCCACGTCGAAGTGAACTCGCGGCGCGTCGGCCGCTAGCGTCGTCGCAGGCCATGCTGCTGCCAGCGCCAGGAATGCCGCGATCAAGTGTGCGCGTTGCGTCGCGCGATGCGCTCGACTACGCGCTATCCCCATTCGGCCGGAATGTTCACACACGCCACTGGTTTCGACAGAGTTCATGCAGACAGCACTCCTTTCCGCGGATGCTCGATCGCAGGGGAATCTCTCGCACCACAAAGATGCAACCGTCGTGCCGCGTGGCCCGACAGCTCGGCTCCATCATGGAGTGGCTCCGTCGTGGAGTGGCTCCGTCGTGGAGTGGCTCCATCGTGGAGCGGCTCCATCGTGGAGCGTGCAGAATTGCACAAACCGGGAGGGGCAGGGGACATTCACGCTAGCACTGCCATCGCGAGCAATCTCGCGCGGCGATCCGCGGAACGAACCCCGTCGCGGAGAATCATAGAGGGCGGCTGGCCGAGGTCAAGCGCCAGCGATAGCCTCCGCATTTGTGTGGCGCTCGGAGTTCGAAGGCGTTCGATCCTTGACGCGGAGACGTGGAGATACGGCGACGCGGAGAGGGGCCGAACAGTCGCTTGGCGGCCTATGGCGAATGCGCCAATGCGACTTCCGCCAAGCTGTCGATTGCAGGGTGTACGTGCCCCGGTGCTACTGGCGCATTGCCGGGACGGGTGCACAGCGCCGTTTGCATTCCAGCGGTACGTGCGGCGTCGAGCTCGGCGACCACGTCGCTGACAAACAGGACTTCGTGCGGCCCCAGGCCCCAGTCTTCGGCAATGCGCGAGTAGCTTGCCGGCTCCTTCTTCGGGCCAATCGTGGTGTCGTAGTGTCCCTGAAAGCAATCCAGCAGATTGCCGTGCGTGGTATGACCAAAGAACAAACGCTGCGCCAGCACGCTGCCCGAGGAGTACACGCGCACGTCGCGGCCCTGTTCGTTCCACGCGCGCAGCGCATCGGGCACGTCGTCGTACACGTGGGCCTTCAGCTCGCCCCCCTCGAAGCCGGCCTGCCAGATCAGACCTTGAAGTTGCTTGAGGCCCGTGGTTTTGGCGTCGGAGTCCATGAGCCGGTGCACTTCGTCGCGTACCCGCGCGCGGCATTGCTCCGACGAAAGGCCGACGCACCACGATTGAAACGAAGCGGCGCCGGCGTCCTGCGCGAGCCGATTTAGCGCAGACTCCAGATCGGAACTGCCCCAGCGCTCGGCCAGAAAGCGGTCCAGCTCGCGGCGCACGAACGGGAACATCACGTCGTACACGAAACTCACCGACGACGTGGTCCCCTCGACGTCGAGCAGGATGCCGCGGCCCGCGAACTCGATCACAGCTTGACGACCGGATCGATGCCGGCGCCCGGTGGAAGATACTCGGGCCCCAGACATACCGGCTCGTACTGCGAGTGCAAGCTGTTTTCGAGGTAGTGAGGCGCCCAGCCGGCCGGATCCAAAAACAGCCGAATGCAGCGGATCGTTCGGTCGGCGCACAGGTCGAACCAGTGCTGTGTGCCGGCCGGTATGTTGATCAGGTCGCCCGCTTCGACCTGGATGCCGAAGACAGGGCCCTGCTCGGGGTGAACGTGGAACACACCGCTCCCCTTTACCGTGAACCGCACCTCGTCCTCGCTGTGCGTGTGCTCTTTGTTGAACTTGTTGAGCATGGCGTCGAGGTTGGGCGTCTCGGGCGATACGCTGATAACGTCGGCCGTCACGTAGCCGCCGCTCTGTTTGAGCCGCTCGATCTCGGGCGCGTACACGCGGAGCACGTCGTCGTTCGAGGCGTCGGGCGAGATGCGGCCTTCGACGTCCCACTTCTCGTACCAGATGCCGTGAGGTTTGAGGTAGGCCGCGATTTCCTTCGGGTCGGTGATCTCCCGGTTCTCGTCGCGAACGAAGACGCGAGCCATGAGCGAGTCTCCTAAGCTGTCGTGAAAACGTTGGTTGCGCGATTCGCGGTTGTTCTGCGCAGTGAACGGCGATTCAGCGTTTGCCGAGCTCGCCCAATTCAGCGATTGCCAAGTCCGCCCATCGGTGCGGGAACGGCGCTCGCGGCGTGTCCGTCGCCGGAGACGGCACTCGAAGTCTTCGGCGCGCTGCCTTCCAGCGATAGCCGCCGGCCGACGCACTCGAACAGGAATTCGAATATCTCGACGTGGCGGCGAGCCTCTTCAACCGTCTCGCCCCACGTGTACAGCCCGTGCCGGCGAATCAAAAAGCCGTGCCGCAGCGGCAAATCGAGCCGTTCGAGCCGGCTGCGAAGCTGCGTGGCCAGCTTGGACATATCCTGCGTGTTGTCGAAGATCTCGACCCACTCGCGGTGCTCGTGCGTCGTAACGCCATCGAGCCCCTTGAGCATTTCGTATCCCTCGACGAAGAACCCGCCGTCGGCGAAAAAAAGGTCCGACAGCAGCGTGCCCCAGACCGAGTGCGTGTGCAGCACGCATCCGACGTGCGGCAGCCGGCCCGCCAATGCTACGTGCAGCAGCGTTTCGGCTGATGCGGCGGGCTGCCCGGGAACGACGGGGTGGCCCGCCTCGTCGACGCGCACGAAGTCATCGGCCGAAAGCCGTCCTTTGTCCTTCCCGCTGGCCGTAATGACCAGCTCCAACGGCTGGCGATCGACTACGACGCTGTAATTGCTGCTGGTGCCCAGCGACCATCCGCGCTCGTAGAAGGCCCGACCGCATTGACGCAACGCCTCGACTTGCGGGCCCGTGTCGGCCAGCGGATGGTAGGTGGCCATCAACGTGGCGCGGTCTTCGTTGCCGGTGCCGCTCGATTTCTTGTTCACAGTACCGTTCCCGTTCCTGGCGGCCAGCGCCGTAGCCATCGTGCAAAAGGAGTAGTTTACCAGATGCTCCGGGCTTGGCAATGAAGCGATCCAGCCTCGGGCATTGGTCATTTGTCATTGGGACATTGGTCATTGCCGAGATAGGCGGGGCACGACAATCGTGACGTCGTTCGAGGCGGCTAGCTGTGCATTCGCGGCGCCGCTTCGCCTTCCTGGATGAGCGAAGCCTCAAAGTCGGCAAGTTCTTCCAACCGGCGGCGGATGGCAGGCTCGTCGCCGAAGTGGCCGGCCAGCCGTACGTACGTGGCGTGATGCCGAGCCTCGGACTCGAACAGGCCACCGTAAAACGCCGCCAGCTCCTGATCATTGAGTCCGTCGCGCAACAGGGAGAACCTTTCGCACGATCGGGCCTCGATCAGCGCTGCCACCAGCAGCCGATCAATGGCCCGCCCTGGTTCCGCTTTGCGTACCTGATCGTTGAGCTTGCGTCCGTAGGCGCTGGGCTTGATCCGGCGAAAGGGAATGCCGCGCTCTCTGAGCAAATCGAGCACCATGTGAAAGTGCTCCAGCTCCTCGCGGACGATCTCGCTCATGGCCCGGTCGAGCTCTTCGTTCTCGACGTAGGCAAAAAGCAGATTCATGGCGCAGCCGGCCGCCTTTTTTTCGCAGTGGGCATGGTCGATCAGCAGTTCGTCGAGATGGCCCGTCACCTGACGGAGCCAGCGCTCGGGCGTTTCGCAGCGGAGGCTGAGCATGCGGGCCATGATAGAGGGCAACTTCAGAGGTGGGCAAGCGGACGAATGATCCGTTTCTCCGGCACCTGACACGGGAAATCCCGCCACCACCGACGGAGGAATCGCTTGCGGTTTCGCCGCGCACACCCGCGACGCCCCAATTGCTAAAATCATTGCTAACCACCACAGTCGCCAACCGAAGCGCACCGCTACACGATGATCCTGCTTTCTGTTACCGATGTCGCGAAGCACTACGGCGACAACCACGTGCTGGCCGGCGTGACATTCGACGTGCGACCCGGCGAGCGGATCGCCCTGGTGGGCACCAATGGGTCGGGCAAAACGACCCTGTTGCGGATTCTCGCCGACCACGAGGAGCCCGACTCCGGCGGCGTCGAGCGACATCCCTCGGCCCGCTTGGGCTATCTCGAACAGCAGGCTCAATGCGAACCGGACAAAACGCTATGGGAGACGGCTCGCGGCGGACTGGCCGATTTGCTTGCGCTGGCCCATGAAGCCGATGCAACGGCCGCGCAGATCGGCGCGAGCGATTCCGAGGAGGAGCGGCTGCGGCTCTCCAAGCGGCTCGACGCGCTGCACGAAGAGCTGCACCGCCGCGACGGATACCACGTCGAGCATCGCATCGAGCGCGTGCTGATGGGCGTGGGCTTTCGCCACGATGAATTCAAGCGGCCGGTCGGCCTCTTGAGCGGCGGGCAGCAGAATCGCCTGATGCTGGCCCGGCTGCTGCTCGAAGAGCCCGACGTGATGCTGCTCGACGAGCCGTCGAACCACCTCGACATGGAGGCGGTGTCGTGGCTCGAAGAGCACCTGGCCGCCAGCCGCCAGGCGATGATTATCGTCAGCCACGACCGCTACTTGCTCGATAAAGTCGCGACCCGCACGCTCGAATTGTTCGACGGCACGGTCGAGTCGTACGCGGGTAATTACTCCGCCTACACGCGGCAGAAGGTCGAGCGGCTCGAAGTGCAGCGGCGCACCTTCGAGCGACAACAGGCGGAGATCGCCCGACTCGACGACTTCATCCGCCGCAACCGGTACGGCCAGAAGCACGCCCAGGCCGAGGATCGCCGCAAAAAGAAAGAGCGCATCGTGCCGGTGGCGCGGCCCCGGATCATCGAAGCGCCGCCGATGAGCTTCGGCAAGGTGTCGCGCACCGGCGACATCGTGCTGAGGGTCGAGCGGCTGCACAAGGGGTTCGACCGGCCGCTGCTGACCGACGTGACGTTTGACATCCTGCGCGGTCAGAAGTGGGGAGTGCTGGGGCCCAACGGCTGCGGCAAGACGACGCTGCTGCGATGCATTGTGGGGCAGCAGCCGGCCGACTCGGGCACCGTGACGTTGGGGGCCGGCGTGCGAGTCGGTTACTTCGACCAGTTGTTGTCGTGTCTTGAACCCGGCCTGGCACTCGTCGAAGCCGTCCGGCCGGACGAAAAGCAGTTAACGGAGAAGCAGCGGCGCGACATGTTGGCGCGGTTTGGCATCACGGGCGACGCGGCGCTGCAGCCGGTTGAAAGTCTCAGCGGTGGGCAACTCAGCCGCGCCGCCCTGGCGATGCTGGCCGCTTCCGAGGCCAACCTACTGCTGTTGGATGAGCCGACCAATCACCTGGACCTCTGGGCGCGATCGGCTCTCGAAGCGTCGCTCAAGCAGTCCGATGCCACGGTGCTGTTCGTAAGTCACGACCGATACTTCGTCAACCGCGTGGCCGACCACCTGCTCGTGTTTGAAGACGACCGCTGCCGCGTGATCGAAGGAGGATACGACACGTACGTGCACCTTCGCTCGCGGGAGCAGGATGGCGAGTCGGGCGCGCACGAGGCCGCACAATCGCCGAAGAATCGAAAGATGCGGTCGAGCCGTTCCGTTTCAGCCCAGACCGGATCTCGTAGCGGCCGCGGCGATGGCGAGCCGCCCGAGCGCCGCAAGTGGCGGTTTCCCTACCGTAGCGTCGAGCAGCTCGAAGCCGACATCGCCAGCCGCGAAAATGAAATCGAAGAGCTTCACCAAGCACTCGGTTCGTCCGAGGTTTTGCGCGACGGTCGGCGGGTAAAGGGAATTGCCGCTCAGCTCAAGCAGCAGCAGGAGGAGTTGGCCAGCCTGTACGAGCATTGGGAGGAGGCCTTGGAGCGGAATAACTGATCTTGTAACGCAGAATTGTCACGGTGGCGACGTAATCAAGCAGCGCGCGTTCGTACAATTCGCCGGCAGGGTTTGCGGTCGCGACGCCGCTAGGTCATGATATCGGTAGCGCGCGATGGCCGAATGCGCGAACCTGCACGTACCGCGGCATGGCCAGCACATCGAACGTGCGCACTCTTGTACAACGTGAAGGAAGTTCATCTTCAGGCATCCAGGGAGAGACGCCATGGAAACCGCGAAGCAACTTTCCGTGCAATTGATTAACAAGCCCGGTCGTTTCGCCGCCGTCCTTGCCGCGCTGCAAAAGGAAAAAGTGGCCATCCGCGCCTTCTGCGTCATGGACACCGGCGCGCGGGGCACCGTGCGGATGGTGCCCGACGACCCGGCCCGCGCTACGAAAACGATTGAAGGGCTCAACGTGAAAGTCGACGTTGCCGACGTGCTGCTGGTCGAGGTGAACGGCCAATCCGGCGGGCTGCCCAACCTGTGCAAGCGGCTGGCGGAAGGGCATCTCAATCTGGACTATGCCTACGG
>CAYQAJ010000282.1:0-6692 GCA_964415245.1 uncultured Pirellulaceae bacterium
GCTTGAAGGGCAGCCCGTCGATGAACTGCACTACGCTAGCCACGGTCTGCGAGCCGGCGGTGTGCGAAATGTCGATCCCTTCGATGACGCGCGGCGCCTCGGGCAGCTTCAACAGCCGCCGCAGTCCTTCGAGCCCCTTTCTGGGGTGGATGTAAAACACCTCGGGCTGCACGTGCGTGTCGAGCTTGCCGCGCTCATCGAGCCGCTCGAGCATTTCGATCTCGTCGCGGAGCCGCGCGGCCTTCTCGAACTGCAGCGCTTTGGCCGCCTCCTGCATTTCCTTCTTGAGCTGCCGCAATAGCCGCGACTTTTTGCCGTCCAGAAACATTTGCAGGCGGCGGATGTCGCGGCGGTATTCCTCTTTGCTGATCCGCAGATTGCACGGGGCCGTACACTGCTTGATGCTGGCCAGCAAACACGGGCGGAACCACCGCCACCGCTCGTCGCCCTCTTCGATATCGAGCTCGCACGTGCGGAAGCGGAATACCCGCTGCAACACCTGCACGGCCCCCCGCAGCGCGCCGGCGTTGGCGAACGGGCCGTACAGCTTGACGCCGCGATCGCGAGGCTGGCGGGTGACCTCGACGCGGGGAAAATCATCGCTGGTGGTGATCATCAGGTAGGGGAACGTTTTGTCGTCTTTCAGCTCCTTGTTGTACTTGGGCTGCACGTCCTTGATGAGCCGGGCCTCGGCCAACAGCGCGTCGACCTCGCTCTCGCACGGCACGAAGTCGACGTCGTGGATTTCGTGAATCCACGTAGCGGTGCGCATCTCCTGTTCGGCCCCTTTGAGGAAATAGCTGCCGGCGCGGGACCGCAGGTTGGCCGCCTTGCCCACGTAGATCACGCGGCCGGCGGCGTCTTTCATCAGATAGAGGCCGGGCGTGGTGGGGAACGTGCGCACCTTGGCGGCGGCTCGCTCGAAGGGCGTCTGTGGCTTCGACTCCGATGCCGGCTCTTCGCGATCGGCGTTGTTTATTTTCTGTTTGCCCATAGCCAACGCACAATGGCGAAGCGCCGCGCTGCAACCGCAGTGTGCGACATTCGCTCGACCGAAGGCCAAGCAACTGGTCCGCCTCTCGCGGAACAACTGACAACGGACAACTGACAACGGACAACTGACAACGGACAACTGACAACGGACCAGGACGATCATTCCGTTGTAGCGCGACCACTGCCGACGCGCCGTTACCCGTCCTCGCCGACGCTGTCCGCCAGAGCCCGCAGGTCCGCCTCCGTGGCTGAGAGCCGCTTGTCCGTTTCCTCCTTGGTTCGCGCGAGATCACCCACACGCTCCGGCGCGACGCAGGCGAACATGTAGAATTTTACCTTGGGTTCGGTGCCGGAGGGGCGGACCGCCACCATATTCCCGGCCTGTTCGAGGTCGAGCACCACCATGTCGGCTTGGCGCGCCTGAAGCGGCTGCTTCTTCCCGTCGGGCATGGTGACGGTCAACTCGCGGTAGTCGCGCACGGCGGCGACGGACGAACCGGCCAGCGATTGCGGCGGTTTGGCGCGGAACCGCTCCATGAGCGCCTTCATGCGGGCCATTCCCTGCGAGCCGGGCATGGTCAGGTTCACCTGCTTCTCAGCGTGGTAGCCGTGCTGGCGGTACAGTGAATCGAGCTTCTGGTGCAGCGACACTCCGTCGGCCTTGGCGCGGGCTGCCGCTTCGGCCATCAGCATGCATGCCACGGCGCCGTCCTTGTCGCGGGCATATTGGCCGACGAGGTAGCCATGCGATTCCTCGCAACCCAGCACGAACAGGTCGGGTCCCGCCTGGTCAATCAGCTCGCCGATCCATTTGAAACCGACGTGCAGGTTGCCGTGCGTGATTACGCCGTACGAGTCGCCGATGCGGCGGATCAGCTCGCTGGTAACCAGCGTTTTCACGAGGTAGTGCTTCGGCGACAGCGTGCCTGCCTCGCGCCGCGCGGCGAGCACGAAGTCGGTCAATAGCGCGCCGATCTGGTTGCCTGTGAACGTGGCCCAGGCGCCTTTCGGGTCAATCGTCACTGGCGCGGCGCAGCCTAGCCGATCGCAATCGGGATCGGTCGCCAAAGCGACCTCGGCGCCGGAATCGCGGGCCCGTTCGATCATCGTGTCGAACACGGCAGGATTCTCGGGGTTCGACACGTGGCCCGGCACGTTGGGAAAATCGCCATCGGGCCGGCGATGCAGCTCGAACACCTCGAGTCGGCTGAAGCCGTCGCGTTCGAGAGTCGGGCGCACGGTGGCCTCGCCCACGCCGTGCAGAGGAGAGTACAGCACCGCCAAGTCGCGCGGACCGGGCAGCGCCTGGGCCGCCACCTGGTCGAGATACGCGCGGTCGACCTCGTCGGTACACATGACCACCTGGCCGCGAGCCAGGGCGCCATCGAAATCCACCTGCTCGATTTCCTGCACCTCGTTTACCTGGCGGATTACGCCGGCGTCGTGGGGCGGCACGAGCTGCCCACCGGTCGACCAATAGGCTTTCACCGCGTTGTCGCTGGGGGGATTGTGGCTGGCGGTGACCATGATGCCGCAGGCGCACTGTTTGTAGCGCACGAGAAACGACAGCTCGGGCGTGCTGCGGTAGCCGTCGAGGAAGTACACGGTGAAGCCCGCCGCCACCATGATCGACGCGCACAGCTCGGCGAAGTGGCGGGAGTGGTGCCGCGTGTCGTAGGCGATGCCGCAAGCGAGCGACTGACCGGCTGTCGCGTTCTGCTTTACGTACTGAGCCAGACCGGCCGCGCTTTCGCCGATGGTGCGGTCGTTGATGGCGTTGGTGCCGATGGGGTACATCCGCCCGCGCCGGCCGCCGGTGCCGAAGGGGATCACGCTCCAGAAGGCGTCGTCGAGCTCCTTCCACTTTCCTTGTGCCAGGTGCTCGGCGACTTGCGGCACATAGCGGCGGTAGGGGCGCTCGGTGAGCCACTTGCGGATGTTGGCGACGGCGCCAGATGAAAGGCGATTCTCGCGCTGGGCTGCGTCGAGGGCGGCGAGCGCGCTCTGAACGTTAGTTGAATGCGATCCAGCGGGCATGAGCGATTCCCGATTGACGTTGTCAGGTGAGGTGACCGTCGATTCTATGCCGCTCGGTCGCGTTGCTTCAACCGCAAGCGCGCCGATGTGCGTCCACTGGCGCGAATTGCAGCGAATCATGTATATTGGCGCGGTTGTTGCAATAGGGCGCCGAAGTGATGCATTTGTTGTGGCACGGTCTCCCGACCGTGCCACTTCGCGATCGCCGCCGCCAGATTCGGCGCTATTCAAGTGCCGCGGTCGGGAGACCGCGGCACAACGAGACTTTCTACATTGCGAGCCGCGTTAGCGTGAGTCAGCTTATTATCAGCGTTTCGGGACTGCGAGGCGTAGTGGGCCGGGCGCTCACGCCCGAGGTCGCCGCGCGGTTCGCCTGTGCGTTTGCGTCCGGACTTCCCGCCGGGCCCATTGTGTTGGCCCGTGACGGCCGGGCCAGCGGACCGGCATTGGCGGCGGCCGTGACCGAGGCGCTGTGTAGATTGGGCCGCGACGTGATCGACGCGCAGGTCGCCGCCACACCCACGGTCGGCGTATTGGTCCGCGATCGCGGCGCGGTGGGGGGAATCCAAATCTCCGCCAGCCACAATCCGGCCGAATACAACGGAATGAAGCTGTTTAGCAGCCAGGGTCGCGTGCTTACCGCCGAGGAGGGCGAGCGCGTTCTGAAGCGCTACAACTCGGGTGGAGTAAATACGACGGCATCCGAAACATTGAAAACGCGGCGCGGCCGATCGCTGGTCTGCGAGGACCCGCACGGCCGGCACTTGGAACTGGTGCTGGCCACGGTCGACGTGCCGCGCATCCGATCGAAGCGGTTTCGCGTTCTGCTGGACTCGAATCATGGCGCGGGCAGCTTGCTGGGTCGTCGTCTGCTCGAAGCGCTCGGCTGCCGCGCCGAGATCGCGGGGATTCCGCCCGATGGGCAGTTCGAGCATCCGCCGGAACCGGTGAACGAGAATCTTCGCGATGCGTGCCGCCTCGTGGTCAAAACGGAGGCCGACGTGGGCTTCTGCCAGGACCCCGACGCCGACCGGTTGGCGGTGATCGACGAAAACGGCCGTCCGCTGGGGGAGGAATACACGCTCGCCTTGTGCCTCGACCACGTGCTGGCCGGCAATCCCGGCGCGGTAGTGACCAACTGCGCCACGAGCCGCATCTCGCACGACGTGGCCAGGCGGCACAACTCCCCCTCGTTCACGTCGGCGGTGGGGGAGGCCAACGTGGTCGAAATGATGCTCCGCGAGAACGCCGTGTTTGGCGGCGAGGGGAACGGTGGGCCGATCGACCCCCGCGTCGGCTACGTGCGCGACAGCTTCGTGGGGATGGCACTCTTGCTCGATTTCATGGCCGTTCGCGATAAGCCGATCAGCAAGCTGGCCGATAGTCTGCCACGTTACGAAATCATCAAACAAAAGGTGTCGCTCGCGCCTGAAAAGCTCCGCCGCGCGTTCGACGAGTTAGAGCGGCACTTCGGCGACACCAAAAAAACGCGCATCGACGGCCTGCGCCTCGATTGGACCGATCGGTGGCTCCTGGTGCGAGGCAGCAACACGGAGCCGATCGTGCGTGTGATCGCCGAAGCGCCGTTGCAGGGCGACGCCGAATCGCTTTGCGCCCAAGCGAGCGAAGTGCTAGCCGGGTTGGATTGAAGCGCGGCCACGTACGCGCGGCACACGGACGCCAGGCCGGTCATTCCAACGGTTCGTCGGCACGCGACCCTGTGGTTGGGACGATGCGACGGGGAAACACGGCAGTCCACGCCAGCGCGGTCGCCAGGTGGGCCGAGATGCCCGCTATGCCTCCTGCCACGTCGGCGATCCAATCCTTGATGTCGGCGGTGCGCGACGGGATGAGCGATTGGATCCATTCGTCGGCCACACCGTACGTGGCGACAACGCCCAGCACGCAGGCGTAACCAAGGAGCGACACCTTTCGGCCCTGCAAGGCAAAGGCGAATAGGTACGCCAGCCCCGCGTACGCCGCGAAATGAGCCAGCTTGTCGCCGTGGGAAACGTGCCGAATCGGGTCGGGCATCGGTACGTGCGTGGCGACGAACAGCGCGATCCAGTAGCAAATCAGCAAGCCGGTCGCCAGACGATAGCGCGGTGCAGACGACTGGCTCATGTGTGACGGGCTGTAGGAATTGGCGGGAGGATGGTGCGCGGTCGGCGGCTTAAGTATACCATGTTCTTGCTTCCGCCGGGGCGCAGCAAACATTCTATCGTACGACCGCGAAATACGGGATGGTTTGTCTGCGTTACAATGACGAATGACGAAGCTCGAATGTCGAATGAATGGCGAATGCTCTCATGACGAAGGGCGATGTACGCATCGACATGGTGATCGCATGAATCGACTTGGAATAGGACTCGCGGCGGCGCTGGTCGTATTCGCGACGCTCAATGCTGACGAGGTCCTATCTGCCGCCCAACTCAACGTCCAAACGGCGAGTGCTGGCGCTCTCGCTTTTCGTGTTGCCGCATCGGCTTCTCAGATGGTTATTCGCAAGGCGCCGAAGCAGAGAGGGCGGATTTTCGGGCGCCGTCGGGTTCGGGGCAGTGAGCAGCCCGCGCCGGAAACGGAACAAGCGAGCGATGCGCCGAGTAAGTCGGGGCCGACGCCCGCCGGCAAGCCGCTGTTCGACGGTAAATCGCTCGAGGGCTGGAAGAGCGCGAACTTCGGCGGCGAAGGCGAAGTGACGGTCGAGGAGGGGCAGATCGTGCTGGGCCGGGGCAACACGCTCACCGGCATCACGTACCAAGGCGATCCGCCCAAGACCAACTACGAAATCAGCCTCGAAGCGATGCGCGTCGACGGCATCGACTTCTTCTGCGGGCTCACTTTTCCGGTGGCCGATTCGCATTGCAGCTTCATTGTCGGCGGTTGGGCGGGCGCGGTCGTAGGGCTCTCCAGCATCGACGGGCTTGACGCATCGGAGAACGAGACCACGCGCTACATGCGCTTTGAGAAGGGTCGCTGGTACAAAATTCGCGTCCGCGTGACGCCCGACAACATCTCCGCCTGGATCGACGGCGAGCAAGTGGTCGATCAAAAAATCACCGACCGGCGGATCACCACGCGCAACGAAGTCGACAAGTCGAAGCCGCTGGGAATCTCGGCCTGGCAGACGAAGGCGGCCCTGCGGGGCATTCGCTTGCGGAAGCTGGAGGAGTAGGCTGGGCACCGCCCACCGCACTACCTGTCGTAGCTGAATTCGCAAGAATTCAGCCGTGATGGATGCCGCTGCGCTGAACTCTTGCGAGTTCAGCTACGGGATCGCCAGCGCCACATGAATGTGGCGGCTACTTGGGCGCCGTTTCAGTTGGCTGCCGCGCAATGTCGTGTTGGGGCAATGTGCCGAGGTAGGCGAACAGATCGGCAATCTCGTCGAGCGTCAGTTGGTCCAATAGCAGCGTGGGCATGGCCGAGGTGCGGCTGGGAACGATCTCGTCTACCGCGTCGCGGGCGATGGCCACTTTCGCGCCTTGCGGCGTGATCACGATCAGCTCGCCCGCCGATCCCTGGGCCACGATGCCGGTAAACTGGCGGCCGGTTTGCGTGACGACGGTTTTGGCGGCCCATTGGTCGGAGACGACGTGCGAGGGATAGACGATCGATTCGAGCACTTCCTTGCGAGTGAAGCGGCGGCCGACGCTGGTCAG
>CAYQAJ010000283.1:0-6649 GCA_964415245.1 uncultured Pirellulaceae bacterium
CTCGCTGCCGTCGTCGAGCACGTACACTTCGCCGTGCTGGTACGGGCTCATGGTGCCCGGGTCGACGTTGATGTACGGGTCGAGCTTCTGCATGCGAACGCGAAGCCCGCGCCGTTCGAGCAGCATGCCGATCGAGGCGCTGGTCAGCCCTTTGCCAAGGGAACTGACGACGCCGCCGGTGACGAAGATGAATTTGGTCATATTGGGGTGCGGTCCTTGCGCTTCGAGCGTGGGGCGCTGCGCTTCGTGCGCGGCGCGGGAATGGTTGGGTTGGTTGCCGGGGGCCACTGATTGTCGGGTTTCAATTGTCGCGGCGCCGGCCAGTGGACGGTATGGACGTTATGGACGGTCACGCTGATCGATGCCCACGGCCACTGTGCGCCGGCAGTGGGGCAAGCCGAGCCAGCCAAGCCGTTACCCGATTCTACCGGCGCTGCATCGGTCTGACAAAGGCGGCGGGCGACTTGCGGAGAAACGCCCACTGCCTGTCTTTCCGCGGACCCGACAGTTGCCAGCATCCTTGTAACCCAAAGCGTCGGCGAGAGTGACTTGCCCCACTGCCACTTTTCGTGCAGCTCTTCGACGCCCCGGAGAACAACGCCTGGGACCACCACAGCGGCCTGCGCGATCGGCTGCCCAAGCGGTGCCAGGCGGTCGATCAGCCCATCGCCGCGCTGTTGGCCGATCTCAAGTCGCGCGGGCTCTTGGACGACACGCTGGTGGTGGGGGGGCGAATTCGGCCGCACGCCCACGGCCGAGGGAACCGACGGCCGCGAGCACCACCCGTTCGGCTTCACGATGTGGCTGGCCGGGGGCGGCGTGAAAGGGGGCCAGACTTACGGCGCCACCGACGAGTTCGGCTGGCACTCGGTGGAGAACATCGTGCACTTCCACGACCTGCACGCCACGATTCTGCACTTGCTCGGGATCGACCACGAGCGCCTCACCTACCGCTTCGGCGGCCGCGACTACCGGCTGACGGACGTGTACGGCAACGTGGTGCGGGACATCGTCGCGTAACGGGCGCTGGACGGCCCGGCCGTTTACCAGCGCACCGGCGAGATGCTCGCCACCACCGGCTACCTGAGCAGCATTCGCGGGAAGTAATTTGGCCTCGCGGGAGAGGGGGAAACGCGTTGGTTATTGCGACTCTTCGTTCGGAAGTTGCGTTCTGCACGTTGACGTTGACGTTGACCCGTGCCCTGCAAGGCTGGGGCTCGCAAGCGGCCGGCACTGCTGAGATTCTGTTTGACCGGTTTGTCTCGGAGGGGTAGTTTGACTGTATGCTCTGGCGTCGATTGCGCATCGTTGCTTGCCGATACAATCGTGGCATGGCGACCCTCCTTTCCGGGGCATCGTACTCGCGCTCCGCGTGTCCGGCAGCCATAGGGTACCTTAGTCGCCAACGTGAACTGTCATAAACCACAACCCCCAAAATCACCAACATCAACTACAGACGGCTAAACTGTTACGTGATTCTCTTGTTCATCCAGCATTACTACTGATCCGATCGTTGCTGCCCTCACTCCGGCGCCGTAGCGGCCGACTTTTTCATTTCGTCCATCGGCGCTACCACTTCGTCGACGCTTTCCTTGAACAGGTCGCCAATCAACAGGTCGGTCAGCAGGCCCTTGAATTGCGGGTGCTTCTTCACGAAGCGGCCGAAGCTGAAGCCGTCGTAGTATTCGCACACGAGACGACGCATGCGGTCCATGCCCTTGTTGAATTCCGGGGCCCACTTGCCGAGCTGCGCGGCCGAGGTGTCGCCCTTCGATAAGCCTTCGACCACCGCGTCGGCGGCCAGCTCGCCCGATTTGAGAGCCAAGAGCACGCCCGACGAATAGAGCGGGTCCAAGAACCCCAGGGCGTCGCCCACCAGCACCCAGCCGTCGCCGGCAGTTTTGCGCGAGCGGTACGAATACTCGCGGGCGGCGCGAAAGCCTGCCACGCGCTCGGCGCCGGCGATGCGCTCCTTGACGGCCGGGCAGCGCTCGACCTCTTCCCAGTAGATGGTTTCGTGGTCCTTGTCGGCGCGGTTCTTGAACAGGTAGTCGTACGAAGCCACCACGCCCACGCTCACCATGTCGTCGTGCAGGGGGATGTACCAGAACCAGCCCTTCCTGCCTTGCACGGCCAGCACGAGCGTGGCCCCTTCGTCGCGGCCCGATTCGCGGCGAGCACCTTGGAAGTAGGTCCACAGGGCGGCCTTCTTCAGCTCGGGATCAAACTGCCGCAGACCCAACCGGCTCATGAGCACCGAGCTTTGTCCGCTGGCGTCGACGACCACCTGACAGCGCACTTCGCGCGGCGTGCCGTCTTCGGCCAGGATGCGCACGCCGACGGCCCGATCGCCCTCCATGAGCACCTCGGTCACGCGGACGCCCTCATGCACGTCGACGCCATGCTCGCGGGCGTTGTCGAGCATCATCTTGTCGAACTCGCTCCGCAACACCTGCCACGTTTGCGAGCATTCGTGCGGCTTGTGCTCCATGAAGTAGAACGGCTCGGAGAGCCTGCCGCTTTGGCCCACGAACTGCACGCTGTATTTTTTGACGAAGTGGCTGGCCCGCATCTTTTCGAGCATGCCCAGCCGCTTGAGCACCCAGTACGTTTCGGGGATGAGCGATTCGCCTATGTGGAAGCGGGGAAAGTGGTCGCGCTCGAAGAGCTGCACGCGCAGGCCTTGCATGGCCATGAGCGTCGAGGCGGTCGCTCCACCGGGTCCGCCGCCGATGACGACGACGTCGGGAGATGCGGATTCCGACTGGTTTTCAATCATGTAGGTCTTTCCTGAACCGGCGGGGCGGGGGTAGGCGAACCGCCAAGGTTTGCGTCGTCGCTTGCGATTTCGCCGTGCTTCTACCAAGTCATGATAATTCTTACACGACTGGGCAACAAAGGGACGACCCGATCGGCGCCCGCGCCAGGGATTTCGCAAACTTGATCTTCTTGCTGGACAAGTGCCGCGGCGTGGGGCATCATGACGTGCTTATGAAAGACCGCGCAAAGTCCGGCAAACCTGAAGGCGGCGAGCGAATATGCCCCGTCTGCGGCGAGCCGATCCATTCCAGGGCCAGCGTGCACACGCAGTGCCGCGGCAGGTCGGGCGATAGCGCCCCCCAGCCGCGCCGCCCCGCGCCGCAAAAGACCTGCGCGCAGTGCGGGCACCGGGCCCATGTTCGAACCTTGGTCTGCGCCCATTGCGGTGCGATGTTTTGACGGCCCGTTCCGGGCCGCCGGGCGCGGCCTTGGAGTCGGGCATGTCCCGTGGCGCGAGCGCCAGCTATCTTTGGAAACGAGCGTACCTCATGCCAGTTGGAAACCGATCGATTTTGCCGCGGCGGCTTGTGGGCTTGCTGGCGGCGACGCTCTTGTGCGCGCCTCTATTCTGCGCGCCTCTACGCGCGTCGGCCGACGACGAAGTCGGCACGCCGGCCGATTACGACGCCATTCTGAAGAAGTACGTCCAGGGCGACTACTTCCGCTATGCCGACCTGAAAGCGAGCGAAGCCGACCTCGGGCGGTTCGAGGCATTCCTGCGGTGGCAGGCCCAGGCCGACTTGAAGCAGATGTCGCGCGAGCAGCAGATCGCGTTCTACATCAACGCCTACAATTCTTGCTGCATCAAGGCCATCCTCGACCACTACCCGGTGCACACGCCCAAGGACGTCGACGGCTTCTTCGACAAGCTCAAGTTCCCCGTGGCCGGCGAGGAGCTCACGGTCAGCGAAATCGAGTACGACCGGCTGATCGCCAACTACAAAGACATGCGGGCCCACTTCGCCGTGGTGTGCGCCGATCGGGGGTGCCTGCCGCTGAAGGCGGGGGCGTACACGGGCGCTCGGTTAAACGACGATCTCGAGGCGGCCGCCCGACGGTTCGTGAGCGACGAGCGGCATTTCCAGGTCGACCGCGAGAAGGGCGAGGTGCAGGTCTCCAAGATTTTCGAGTGGTACGGCCCGAAATTCCTTGACGATCCCGTTCGGCCCGTCGAGGGGGACGAGCCCGTACTTTACCTAATCGATTGGCTCGATAAAGACAGGCGCGATTTTCTCAAGTCGGGCCAGTTCAAGCTGAAGATCATCGAGTGGGATTGGACGTTGAACGAAAAATAGTGACAGCGCGAAAGATGCGACCGGTTTGTCGATCTCGCCGCGCCGCCGACATCAATGGACTGGTTCGCCGAACGGAGTCGAGGCATGATGCGAGCGAAACGGAACTGCCCGCTGGCGGTATGCGCGGCGTGCGCCGTCTTTCTGTGCACGTTGGCGGCTACCCAAGCACCCGCGCAGACCATCGGTTCCCCACGCAACGGCGCGGAAAGCTACTGGTCGCAGTCGGCCGCTCCCCCGGCGGTCGTGGGCGCGTCGGACTGGCAGCGGCGGGGATCAATCTCGTGGGAATCGGCGGATTGGCAATCGGAATTGTGCACATCCGGCGATTGCCCGCAAGGAATCGCGAGCGCCGGCGAGGAACACGCCGACTACGGCAGCGATTCGCCGGTATTCGGTTGCGCGGATGGCGGCTGCTCGCACTGCGACTGCACAGCGTGCGGTTGCATGTCGTGCGAGCCGTGGGTCGTTTCCCGCGAGGCCCTGTTTCCCGATACGTGCTGGAATCTCGACCGCGTCGCCGACCTCTTGAGCGTCGAGCGTGGCTGCTTCACGTTCCCCGTGACGGGGGGCGCCTGGCACTGGTGGCAGAAGAACCTCATCGGCAGCGGCAGCGGGTACGGCATTCCAGGATTGCGGAACACGTACTTCTGGTATCTGTACTTCGATCCAGCGTACGACGCTGGGTGGGGCCGCAAGTACGGCGCGCACGTCGAGCTGCGGATGCGCGAAACCAATACGTTCCGCACCTTCATCGATCAAAAGACGTGGCCCTGGGAAGCCTACGCCTACGTGCAGGACGACGAGTGGGGAACGCTCAAGGGAGGCCTCGTCTACAAGCAGTTCGGCCTGTTCTGGGACGGCGTCTTCTTCGGCAACGCCCCCTACTTCGACGGGTTCAAGCTCGACGCCGACTATGGGCTGTCGTGGGAGAAGACGACCGAGATCGACGACTGCCTGAAGGTCGACAGCTACGTGCAATTCTTCTTCCACGAAGACCAGAGCAACGGCTCGTTCGCGGGAGCCGATGCCGAGAGCGTAGTCGACTACACCGAACAGAACATCGGCGTCGCGCGGCTCGTGCCCACCTGGACGCGATCCGACGGCTCGGTGGTCGCGCTGGGATTCTCGGGGCTGGTCGGCCAGATCGACAGCCGCACCGCCCTGCTCAACGACCAGACGATCGGCGGATACGGCGTCGACCTCACCTATACCCGTGGTCCGTGGAAGCTGTTTGCCGAAGGGATGCAGCACTTCGGCGTGATGAATCCGACCCGCTACGTCTCGGGCGGGCCGAGCAATCGCATCACCAACTTTCTCGGCGGAGTGCACTACACGCGGGGCCCCGTCACGTACCGCTGTTCGTATTCCAACTCGCTCGACGCCAACCCCGATGGGCACCAGAACATGGTGGTGGCGGGCATGACCGTGACAGTGACCGAGAACGTCGACCTGTACCTGGAATACATTCACGAGCGGATCGACGGCAACGCGGTGCCTGCGGCCGACGGCGAAGTGTTCAATGCGATCGCCTTCATTCTCAACTGGCACTTTTGAACGCGAACGACCGGCTTGCGATCACCGGGCCGGGGTTCGCTACTCTTAGGCCTCTTCTCAACCGGCGCCTTTTGCGTCGCCAGACATGATGAATATGTACGCGCTCGATGGCGCGGCCGGCACCTTGTGCGACGCCGCTCGAAAACTGGCTAGCGAGGTCGCACTTCCCGCCGCGGCGGAAGTCGACCGCTTGGGGCGGTTTCCGACCGAGGCGCTTGCCGCGCTGGCCGAGCAGGGGTTTTTCGGTTTGTGTGTGCCGACCGAGTTCGGAGGCAAGGGGCAGCCGCCGCGCGTTTTCGCCGCCGCGACCGAGCAACTGGCGATCGCGTGCCCCTCAACGGCCATGATCTACGTGATGCACGTGGTGGCCGCGCAGGCGATTTCCGCTTCGCCGCGGTTGGCCAGTCGCCAGCAAGTACTGCGCGACATTGCGGCGGGGAAGCATCTCACGACGCTCGCGTTTTCGGAGCGCGGGTCGCGATCGCAGTTCTGGGCGCCGCTGTCGAAGCTGGAGCCATCGTCGAACGGACACGGTTATCGAGTTACCGCCGATAAGTCGTGGGTCACGTCGGCCCACCATGCCGATTCGTACGTGTGCAATGTACAGATGCCCGGCGCCGCGGCGCCGATCGAATCGACGCTCTATCTGCTCGACCGCACGGCAGAGGGAGTGTGCGTCGCCGGGACGTTCGACGGCCTGGGGCTGCGGGGCAACGACTCGGCGCCCGTTGAAATCCGCGACGCTGCGATCGCCGAGGAGCAGTTGCTGTGCGATCACGGCGCCGCGGCGACGATGATCATCGAAGTCGTGCTCCCCTGGTTCAGCGTGGGGACGGCCGCCATGTCGAACGGATTGTGCCTGGCCGCGGTGGCCGCGACCCGCGATCACCTGTCGAGCGCCGGCTTTCAGCACGACGGCACGCGGCTGCGCGATCTGGCCAACCTGCGCACCCGGCTGGCCGACATGAGCTTGCGTACTG
>CAYQAJ010000284.1:0-6643 GCA_964415245.1 uncultured Pirellulaceae bacterium
AAGCACGGCCCACATCGCCGCCATTTCGATGGTGTGCGGGGCGATGTGCTTGCCGGCCACGGTGTTCTTGTTGGAGTCCTTTTCGTAGATCTTGATTTCGTTGGCCAGCGTGGTGACGTAGGGGATGTCGATCTTCACGGTCCGGTCGCGCAGGGCCTCCATGAACTCGTTGCCCTGCAGCCGGCGATATTCCGGCTCGTTGGTGTGGCCGATGATCACCTCGTCGATGTCGGTCTGGGCGAACTTTTTCGGCTTGACCTTGTGCTCCTGGCTGGCGCCCAACAGGTCGTACAGAAACGCCACGTCGAGCTTGAGCACTTCGATGAACTCGACGACGCCCCGGTTGGCGATGTTGAACTCGCCGTCGAAGTTGAACGCCCGCGGATCGCTGTCGCTGCCGAACTCGGCGATGCGGCGGTAGTTGATGTCGCCCGTCAGCTCCGTCGAGTCCTGGTTCTTCTCATCTTTGGGCTGGAAGGTTCCGATGCCGATGCGGTCCTGCTCGGACAGGATCAGCCGCTTGACGCGGACATCGCCAGCCACGCGGGTCCAGTCGCCGTCGTGCTGTTTCAGCCGCTCGGTGTACATAAAACGGCAGTAGGGGCAGAGCTCGCCCGTGATTCGCACTTTGTAGTCGTGCTCGCCGCGTCCGGCGTTCAGGTGTACCAGCACGTCGTCGCGAAATCGCTCGGGAATCAGGTGCAGCGGCTCCTCGTGCATGGGGCACCAGTGGATATCGCCGGTCGCGGAGTCGTGCCACCCGACCGTGTAAAGCGCCCCCTCGTCCTGGGCGCTGTACCGTTCCAGGCCGCGCTTGATCAGCCGGGCCAACGTGCTCTTGCTGCTCCCCACGGGCCCGTGCAATAGCAGCACACGGCGTTCGATGCCGTAGCCCTGGGCGGCGCTTTTCAGTGCGTTGACCAGGTGTTCCATGGCCCGATCGAGGCCGAACACCGCGTCGTGCCCCCCACGGTCGCCGTCGTCGAAGAAGCGGTAGTGCGTGCGCTTCTCGCCCCGCGTTTCCTCGTACGTGTCGGAGCCGTACGACACGATCATGTCGTACACGCGCTCGAACGCGTTGCGAGTTACCTGGGGGTCCTGGCGCACCAGCTCGAGGTACTCCTCGAACGTACCGCACCAGTTCTTGCGGCGGAACTGATCCAGATCCTGCCGCTGGGCGATGAGCGAAATGATCGTCCTTGCTTCCGACATAAGTCTATCCTCGTCAGGGGCGTTCGGACCGTCTGCGATCCGCCACCTGGGTGCCGCGCCTGATGCGAGGCCCCATGCAATGCCGGTTCGCCTCGGTCGTGTCGATCGCTTGGTTTCTTACGGAACGATGAGTAGGGGACCGGTTGGTCGGACGAAGTGTTCTCCTCAACCGACCTGTCGCCGCGTTTCCTAACTTCCCGCGCAGCGTCGACCCGCGCCCTACGAACGCGCAGCATCGAACGGCAATCTTGCGCACTAGCAAAAGCGACCCTTAGCCGCGCCCGGAGAGTACCGGGCAACGTTGGCCCACTTGGCCCGCGTGGGAATCGTGGTTCCCTCCGCGGTCGCGACGCCAGCAGGTCGCGCAAGAGTGCAGGCAGGAGAAGTTGAAAAAGAGCGCTCGGTCGGAGGCTGGGGTTGGGGCAGGCGTGCTATCGCGGTCGGCCGCTGTTCCTCGTTGGGGCGAGGCCATCCGTTGCCTTCCCTAAGCTGCCACCTCTTCCCCATTAAGTATTGTTGGAAAACCCCTACGGGGCAATACGAACTACTCAACCGGCAGGGCAACTCCCCCACCTGGTAAGCTCAGAATCGGTTTAAGTGGCGTTACCAGAATAACTTGGGCGCTGAGTGGAGGGACATTCGCCCGTTTTCAGCCCGCTGGCGACACCCGTGCGATCGCAATCCGACGCGCCAGCGAGGGGTCCATCAAACAACCCACAACGTGAGCGAGGGTGCTCCGAACGTAACCCGAAGCGTGAGCGATTGGCTGCACAGTCCAGAGACCAGAGTCGAGAGCCGGACACGCGCTCGGCCGTCAAGAGTCAAACGTCGGAAGTCGTCTGGCTCTTTACTCTCGACTCTTGACTACCCCAGCAGCCGTCCGACGCTCTCCAGCAGCCGATCCATCGCAAACGGCTTGCGGATGTAGTCGTCGACCCCCAGCATCTCGGCATACGCCTTGTGCCGCGTTCCCTCGTTGGCGGTGATCATGATCACCCGCATGGGTACGGGCCGCGTCCGCCGCAGCTTTTCCAGCACCAGAAATCCGCTCCGCTTGGGCATCATCATGTCGAGGATGACCAAGTCGGGATCCTCGCGCTCGGCCATGGCCAGGCCCTGGTTCCCGTCGCGAGCGACCAGGATTTCGTGCCCCTTGGCCTTGAGCGCATAGCTGAGCGACTCGACGATTTCGGCGTCGTCGTCGACCAGCAGAATCCGCTTGGGGGTCGTTTTCTTCGGGGCTTCTTCTTCGCGTTTTGGCTTATCCTTGGCCACGGTCTTTTCCTTGGCCATTATTGTGCCACCTTTCCCATGTCAAACCAGTGTCTGATCAGCCGGTAATCCAGCGTGCAAATCCGCGCCGTGCAAACCTATACCAAACCTATACACCTATCCGACCGGCGGCCCATTTGCAACCGACTACTGGCCGCTCTGTCGCCCCCTCAACGCGCACATTTCCGCCGATCGGACCGGCCCGCCCCCAACCGTTTTCGGGCGAATTCTGGCGACAAGCCCACGGACAGCCGTCGGTGGGTACTCTCAACGCTCGGTCACCACCCAATCCCCAGCCCCTAGTCCCCTATCAGTGTTGATGAGCGTTTATTAGTGTTCCTACTCCTATGCTGTCCTGTCCTTCGGCACCAATCCGGGTTCTCCCTTGGAAGTCAGATCAGAATGACCCATCACCCGGCCGCGCCCGATCTGCCTTACCAGCCGCGTAATCCCACGGAAAATCGCCCCGGCATCGGGTTGGTCGGCTGCGGTGGGATCACGCGCGATCATCTTACCGCTTACCGCAAGGCCGGCTACCGCGTGACGGCGCTGTGCGACATCGACCTGGCCAAGGCGCGGACGCGGCAGAAGGAGTTTTATCCCGATGCGGCCGTTACCGACGATTACCGCAAGCTCATTGAGCGCGATGACGTCGAAGTGGTCGACATCGCCACGCACCCGGCCATTCGGCCGCCGATCATCGAAGCGGCTTTGTTGGCCGGCAAGCACGTGCTGAGTCAGAAGCCGTTCGTGCTCGATCTGGACGAGGGGCAACGGCTGGTCGATCTGGCTGCGCGGCAGGGTGTGCGCCTGGCCGTGAACCAGAACGGCCGCTGGGCCCCGCACTTCAGCTACATCCGACATGCGATCGCCGCCGGACTTATTGGCGACGTATGCGGCGTACACATGTCGGTCCACTGGGATCACGGCTGGGTGGCCGGCACCGAGTTCGAAAAGGTGCGGCACCTGATCCTGTACGATTTCGCCATCCACTGGTTCGACATCACGCGATGCTTTCTGCCCGGACGTCGGCCCAAGCGCGTGTACGCCTCGACGGCGCGAACCGCCACGCAAAAGGTGAAGCCGCCGTTGTTGGCTCAGGCGATCATCGAGTACGACGATGCCCAGGCATCGCTGGCGTTCGATGCCGATTGCCGGGTCGGCCCGCAGGACCGCACCTTCGTCGTCGGCACGCTCGGTTCGATCAGCAGCATCGGCCCCAGTCACAGGCACCAGCAATTGACGCTGCACACGGCTGCGGGTGCGGCCACGCCGAAGCTGGAGGGAACCTGGTTTCCCGATGCTTTCCGCGGCACGATGGGCGAGTTGCTACTGTCCATCGAGGAGAATCGCCCCTCCAGCATCGACGCGGCCGACAACCTCGAAAGCCTGGCGCTATGCTTCACCGCGGTAGCCAGCGCCGATTCATGCGAGCCGGTCGTGCCGGGCACGGTGCGAAGAATTGAGCTGTGACGAGGCGGGAAGTGCGTTCCATGTAGGTCCTGCTTGCCGAGCAGGACCTTTGCGCGCCACAACGCGCCGCGTTTCCGTCAAGTCCCGCCCGGCAGGCGGGACCTACTTCAATCGACGCGCCGCTACTTGCTCGCGTCGCGCAAACCTCCGACCAGCCCGCCCACTCGTCCGTGAACTTCGGACGTGGCGCTGATGACCAGCACCCGCAAGGGGCGATAGTAAACGATTGTCCCGGGGCCGCCGTTCACGTCCCAGAAGCTGGGGCGAATCGTCGATTGAATGAGGTCGACCAGATCCGGGCCGTAGTCGGGTCCCACGGCCGCCCCGCCCAGCGCGCCGCCCGCATCGTTGAACAGTCGCGCCGGTCCTCCCAGCGACATGCTCACCAAGGCCAACTGCTCCGATAGGTGGGCGCTGGCGGCGTCGGCTTCCGGGTCGGCCGATGCGCCCCGTAACCCGCCGCCCAGCCGTTCTTCGCGGGCGATCTTGCGTTCGATCTCTGCCTTCACACGGGTCAGCCGGCCGAAAATCTTGAACTTGTACTGCTTGAGTGTATCGCTGTCTTGGTAACGCGGATCGGCTTGAATCTGGCGAAAGAGCCGGGCCAGCTTGCGAACGGCGGCGGCCTTATCGGAGGGCGACTGGGCCAATGCCTCTTCCCGCAACAAGTCGGTCATCTCGCCGCGGATTTCGTGATAGGGGCGCAGCGCGTCCTGCTCGGCGGTGGCAGCTTGCGCCGCGTCAGTTGAGCCGGGCGTCGACGCGGTAGCCGGCGAATCGGCCGCGACGGCCATCATTCCCATAGCGAGTGCAAGAGAGAGCATTGCCTCATCCTCCTCTGTTTCGAGCCAGCGCGGGAGCCTTGCCCATGCTCGCCGCAGGCTGTTTCAACCCATTCAATTTACCGACTTGCCCGCGAAAGCTCAATCATTTTCCCGTTGCCGATCATCGCCCGTTGCCGAATGTTGCCCGTGGCCGCTCGAGAAAATCGAAAACCCGCCCCAACAGCCGGGGATCGAGCAATACGCCGCAAAACAGACAGGCGATGCCGGCGGCGGCCAGCGTATCGCTGGGGTAATGGGCACCCGACACCACCCGCTGAGCCATCGACAGGACGGCCAGAATCGCAAACAGCCACCAGCCCCGCGGATACCGCCATGCCAAAGCCAATGCCAGTGCTACCGCCGTCGCCGAGTGCCCCGACGGGAAGGATCGGATGAAGTACCGCTCGTAGTCGGCGAATTGTTCGGGCCGCAGGGCGGGCAGCCAGCCGATGAACGTATCCCACACCCGCTCGACCTCGACGGGCGCGGTCGGGCGCAGTCGCGCGACGAGCGCCTTGCCCACGTCGGCCAGGAGGCCCGCCCCAAACGCGCAGGCAGCGATGCGAACCACGTGTCGCCGGCTAGAGCGGTCGAGCACCCACACCGACAGCAGAATCATCGCCACGCCGAAACCGTGGGCGAACGCCTCCGAGACGTTGAGAGCGCGGCGGACATCGCCGGGAATGTGGTCTTTGCCATCGGCCAATGCGGCAGGTCGGACAAAGCCGGATACGGGCAGATCGACAAAGATCACGCCTACCGTCGCGGCGAGAAGCACCGCCCCCAGCACGTACGCGTGATCGGCGGCGGAGGTGGACGGACCATTCGTCGGCTGGATTGCACCCATGTCGTATGATCGTCGCGAATTGCCGCGACGTGCGGAAACGTAATCCGGGTTCCAGGGCAGCGTCAACGGCCCGGGAGCGGACGATAGCACGCACCGGGCCGAGGGAGAAGTCCGCCGCTCGGAGACTCGGGGACTGGCTCACTTTGTGAAGCCCGTTGGGCATCGACCCGCTTTCCGGTCTCCGCGAAGCAAAGTGTGCCTGTCCCCTTCTCCCAGGCGGCTTGAACGTTGATTCCCAAGCTCGCTAGCAGAACTGGCGTTGCCGGTTTTTTGCGTGGTCCCGTACACTTCCCGCCCACCCGTCGCCCCGATCGTCCGAATCACTAACCCGATGTGATGATGAATCCACGATTCCAGCTCGTAACTCATTACGCCTGCATCCTTGCCGTGGCCGGAGTCGTGCTCCTAGCCAACCTGGGTAAGGCGCGGCTATGGGATCAGGACGAACCCCGCAATGCCGGCTGCGCGCGGGAGATGCGCGAGCGCGGCGACTGGGTCGTGCCCTACTTCAACGGCGAGCTTCGCACAGCCAAACCCGTGCTGCTGTACTGGCTCATCATGTCGGCCTACGCGCTCTTGGGTCAAAGCGAGCTTGCCGCGCGGCTGCCGTCGGCGCTGCTAGGTATCGGCACGGTGCTCGCCACGTATCACATCGGTCGGCGGCTGTTCGACAGCACGGCCGCACTCATCGGCGCCTTGGCGCTGGCCACTTGCCTGATGTTCGACGTAGCCGCCCGCGCCGCCACGCCCGATGCGGCCCTCATTTTCTTCGGCACCATGGCGATTCTTGCGTTCGTTCACGGCACGTTCCAGCCGCGCTCAGACGATGACGCAGAGAAGGCACCGCGGCTGCGATCACCCGGTCGGTTTTTTCCCGCCACCTGGCCGGCCGTTTTGCTGGTTTACGCGATGATGGGCTTGGCCGTGCTGGCGAAAGGGCCGGTCGGTCTTGTGCTGCCTACGGCCGTGATCGGCATGTTTCTGCTGATTGTGCGGCTTAACCCTTCGCGGTGGA
>CAYQAJ010000285.1:0-6634 GCA_964415245.1 uncultured Pirellulaceae bacterium
GCAGACGGCGGCGTTCCTCGTGCTGGAGCCGATCTTCGAGGCGGACTTTCTGGACTCTTCGTTCCGATTCCGCCCCGGCCGGTCGGCGCACCAGGCGGTGGATGCGATCCGCGAACATCTGCAAGCAGGCTACCGGGAGGTATACGACGCCGACCTGCAGGCGTACTTCGACACGATTCCTCACGACCAACTCATGAAGTGCGTGCGGATGCGGGTGGTGGACCGATCGGTGCTGCACCTGATCCGGCTGTGGCTGCGATCCCCGGTCGTCGAAAGCGACGACCAGGGACGCGCGACGGCCTCGCGCCCACGGCAAGGAACGCCGCAAGGCGGGGTGATTTCGCCCCTGTTGGCGAACGTGTACCTGCGCTGGTTCGAGAAAGCATTTTATGGGAAGGACGGCCCGGCCCACTGGGCTCGCGCGAAGCTGGTGCGGTACGCGGATGACTTCGTCATCCTGGCCCGCTGGCAGACCCGTCGGCTCCGCGACCGGGTGGAATCGCAATGGGAGGGTCGCTTCCGGCTGACCATCAACCGGAAGAAGACTCGCGTGGTGAATCTGCGCAGACCGGGCGCCAGCCTCGACTTTCTGGGATTCACGTTCCGGTACGACCGCAGCCCCTAGGGCGGCAGTCAACGGTATCTGAACGTGTTCCCGTCGGCGAAGGCGGTGGCCCGGGCGCGGGACAAGCTTCGAGACCTGACCGGCTCGCATCGCGGCTTCGTGCCCGTCACGGACATGATCGGCAGCGTGAATCGCAGGTCGCGTGGCTGGACGAGATATTTCTCGCACGGCTACCCTCGCAAAGCGTTCCGCCACCTGCACGGGTTCATCCTCCAACGGTTGACGCGACACCTGCAACGTCGCAGCCAGCACCCTTTCCGCTTGCCGGAAGGACGGACATACTACGCCCACCTGCACGCCCTGGGCTTGCAGCCGTTAGCGTGTCCCGCGCGAGACTGATGCGCATGCTTAAGTCGACAAGCTCTCGGGGAAGCCGAATGCGGGAATACCGCACGTCCGGTTTGAAGAGGGGAGCAGCGGCAACCCAATACCCCGCTCCTACTCGACCGCAGGCGGGAAACCGGCAGGCGCCAAACTGCTTTTCGCGTTACGCTGGCGGCTCGGCCGTGGAATCGTCCATTTGCTCGCCGACGGCAGAAGGTTTCTTCCCAATGCCGGAAGACGTCGGATTCAGCCACCCCCAGGGCAGGGGTAGGAGCAAGAGCACGAGAAACGTTATCGGTCGAAGGAACTCGAGCACTTTGGAGGTTGGCGGCCGAACGACGCGCGGAGTGTCGGCGAGATCGGCTGGCGGGGCGCGATCGTCGATTGTGAAGAGCTCGAACCACGTGCGAGGTGAAACCTCGGCAGAGTAAAAATGCACACTGGCGTCGGAATGCGCCGCATGGCGTCCACTAATGTGCGGGCCGGAAGTCTTCGGGTCGGTGGACGAGAGCTCAGTCAGCGCCTCGTCGAGGGTCCAGTCCCTCGGTTCGGTCCAGGGAATGCGTGCCGTGCTGTCCTCGAGCAACAGGATCGTGTTGTAAGGTCCGCTTGGAATGTTGCCTAGCTTCGTAGTGCTCTTGATATCGCCGAGTTTACGGCTGGTGGCACCGGGCCATAGCGTGCCTTCTCCGATAACCGCAACGTAGCTCGTACACTGGGGACGCGCTCCGGTGGTTGGGACTTGCGTCGGACACGCGTAATCCGACGGCATTGCGCTCAGCAGTTTGCTGTTGTTGGGGCCATCCCAAGGCTCGCTGAAGTTGTATTGGGCGTACAGGGCTTGCTGGCCCATGTACGGTAGGATGAGCACCCGCCAACTGTGCATCGGGTTGCCCTGAGCATCGGCGATGTACGCGGGAGGAAACTCGCCGTACACATTGTGGTACTGCTGTAACGCCAGCGCGATCACTCGCAGATTATTCGAGCACGTGAATCGCTTGACGGCATTCGGCGCGGTCTCTATGGCCGGCAAACACAGGCAAATGGGACAGATGCCGACAGTCGCGACGATACACGCGAGAAGAAGCGTTCTGGGTCGCCGGGCGCTCATGAAGATGGGCGTCCAGAAGCAAACGGCCAGTATGCCCGGGACAGCACCCCACGGCCCGATCGCGGCGAATGCCGACGCCAACAGCGCCGTGGCGTAGATCAAGTGAACGAGCCGAAAGCGAAACCGAAGCGAAGGAATGAAACTCTTAACGGGCGGATCGGGATGCGCGGCGGACATAGCGGTCATCGTACCGCGCGATTGGTCCGGCGGCGAATGAATGGCGCGCGTAGACAGACGCTATGTGAATGAGCGATGGGAGACCCACGGATGGTAATCCGTGGGCTTGGGGGCGCCTTGAACGATTTACGTAAGAATGGGTAGCGCTCGCGATTCGACGTCGCGGCGGCGGTTGGCTTCGATGGCGAACTGCTCGCGCTTCTCCCCGACCAGCTCGTAGAACACGTTGCGCTGCCGCGGCTCGAAGCCCAATTCTCTGATGGCCGAGCGAATCTCGTCGAGCGTCAGGTAGTGCACCGTGCCCGCTTCGGCTACCACGTTCTCCTCGATCATCAGGCTGCCCATGTCGTTGGCGCCGAACAGCAGGGCAAGCTGCCCGATCTTCAGCCCCTGCGTGACCCAGCTCGACTGGATGTTGAGGATGTTGTCGAGGTACAGCCGAGCGACCGCCTGCGTTTTGAGGTAGTCGAACGACCCGGCCGGTGGAATGTGGGCCATGTCGGTGTGCTCGGGCTGGAACGTCCAGCAGATGAACGCGGTGAAGCCGCCCGTTTCGTCCTGAAGCTGGCGAAGGCGTTCGAGGTGCTCGATGCGCTCGGCGAGCGTTTCGATGTGGCCGAACATCATGGTGGCGGTGCTGCGTCCGCCCAGCTCGTGCCAGGTGCGCATCACACCAAGCCAGTCGTCGGTCATCACCTTGCCGCGGGTAATGGCAGAGCGCACGCGGTCGACGAGAATCTCGGCCCCACCACCGGGGATGCTGCCCAAGCCGGCAACTTTCAGCCTTTCGAGCACCGTGTGGATCGGCAGCTTCGACACCTTGGTGAAGTGGTGCAGCTCGGGCGGGCTGAAACCGTGTACGTTCACGTCGGGGAAGCGGCCCTTGATGTCGTGGAGCAGCTCTTCGTACCACTCGATACCGAAGTCGGGGTGCAGGCCGCCCTGCATGAGAATCTGGTTGCCGCCCAGAGCCACCGTTTCGGCGATTTTTTCCAGCAGCGCCTCGCGCGGCAGCACATACCCCTCTTCGTGCTTGGGGGCTCGATAGAAAGCGCAGAAATCGCACACCGCCGTGCAAACGTTGGTGTAGTTGATGTTGCGGTCGATGTTGTAGGTGCGATACGACTCCGGATGCAGCCGCCGCGTGACGGCGTCGGCCGCGCGGCCCAGTGCGGCCAGACCGCGCGATTCCAACAGCGCGAGCCCTTCGTCGGGCGTGAGACGCTGACCTTCGATCGCCTTCTGTAGAACTCGCTCGATCATCGCGGGGGAAGATACTCGTCAGGGTGATACTAACCGCCGTGCTTCAAGACTCGCGCATCGCGTCGATCCCCAAACCGTCTCGGAGAAGGGGACAGGCACATTTTGCTTCGACCTGCCCAGAATACAATCGACTCTTCCTCTCGGTCCTCTCTGTTTTCTCCTGTTCCCCTACGCCGAAGCAAAATGAGCCAGTCCCCGACGGTTTGGAGATCGACGCCAATCATCGCTGGGCAAGCTCCCAGCCGCGCGGCACCAGGCCCAGTTCGGCCGCTTTGCGGTAGAAGAGTTCCAGGCCCTGTCGCTCGCGATCGCCCAGGTGAAAGTACAGGTTGTTGCGAAGATACGAGAGGCAGGCGGCGCGTTCGAGGCCGACGCCGGCCGCTTCGCGTTGGGCGATTGTTTCCAGGTTCTCGACGCCCAGATCGCGGGCCTGGGTAAGTGCTTCCTCGACTGGCGCCAGGTCGGTGCCCTGCCGCGCGGCCCACATGGCGAACACGAAGGGCAGCTCGGCCCAGCGGCACCATTGGTCGCCCAGGTCCCACTCTTCGGCGAAACCATCCGAGCCGGCGTGAATGGCGCGGTCGCCGATCAACAGCACCGCGTCGGCCGGGCAGTCTTCAAACCGCGCGCCGATCGGCAGTTTTTCGAGCCGCGGGGCCAGGCCGAAGCGGTGACGCAGCAACACTTGCACCAGCACGACGCTGGTGCGGGACCCTTCATCCAAGGCCAGTGTGCGAATGCGCGGAATCGGCACGCGGCTCAATAGCTTCACACTGAGCACCGGCCCCCGGCACGCGATGCAGACATCGGAGACGATTCTATAGTCGGGACTGTGAAACAGATCGATCGAGGGGATCAACGCCACGTCGAGCTCGCCCGCCGCCAGGCCGTCGGAGAGCCGGCTCGGCACGTCGAACACCAGTTGCGCATGCGGCGCCAACTCGGTCAGCCGGTACACGAGCGGTCGCGTATTCAGGTACGAAACCGCTCCGATGCGTAGTCTGTGTTCAGTTGGCATGGCGGGTCAACGTTAGGATCGTAGCCCAAAGCGCTAGCGAGGAAAAAGCGGAGAGCCGAAAGCGGAAAGCGGTAGACGTTGGTTGTCGGTCGCGGGTATTGGAGCCCTTTCCGGCGAAATCGGCTGACGTTGATAGCTGACAGCCGACAGCTTTCAGCACGATTATATTCGCTGAGCGCATGGTCACAACGGCACGCAACGGGAGCCGTCAGAGAGTCAACCGCATGGCCGCGTGGGGATTAACGAGCGATGAGCGAAAGAGCACGCGATACCCATTCGCCGCGCCCTTTAGGACGTGCGGGGGACCGCGCAGCCTGAAACGATGGCCGCTCGACGATGAGATGTGCCAGCCGGCTCAGCCTTCGAGCCCTTCCAGCGCCCCCGTGCTGTCGCTGAAGCTATCGACTTCGGCGCCGACGCGCTGGAGCATGGAGACGTACAGATTGGTGAGCGGCGTGTCGCGGTGGTACTTGACGTGCCGGCCGGTGGCGATCGTTCCGCCGCCGCTGCCGAACAGGGCGATCGGCAGGTTGTCGTGGTTGTGGCGGTTGCCGTCGCCCAGCCCGCTGCCGTACATCAGCATGCAATTGTCGAGCAGCGTGCCTTCGCCGTCGGACACACTCTGTAGTCGTTTGAGAAAGTAAGCAAGCTGCTCGACGTGGTAACGGTTGATTTTGGCGATTTTTGCCAGCTTTTCCCTGTCGTTGCCGTGATGCGAAAGGTCGTGGTGTCCTTCGCCGACGTCGATGTCCTTGTAGCTGCGGTTGCTCCCCGCGTTGGTGTACATGAAGGTAATGACGCGGGTCGAGTCGGTGAGAAAGGCGAGCGTCATCACGTCGAACATCTGGCGCACGTGCTCGTCGAACACGCGGGGCATGCCGGCCGGTCGAGGGAAGTCGGGCACGCCGTCCTCGCTGCCGGTGAGCTTATCGGCCTGGTCCATCCGCCGTTCGACGTCGCGGACGGCGAACAGGTACTCGTCGAGTTTGCGCTGATCGACGGTGCCTAGCTTGCGGCGCAAGTCGCCGGCGTCTTCGAGCACGAAGTCGAGAATGCTGTTGTGGTAGCGGTCGCGGCGGGCGCGGCTGGCCGTTTGCTCGCTCTCGTCGCCACCCGCGAACAGGCGGTCGAACACGGCGGCCGGGTTGGTCTCCTTGGCCATGGGCGACGTTTCCGATCGCCACGACATGTTCGACGTGTACACGCA
Organism: uncultured Pirellulaceae bacterium; assembly: GCA_964415245.1. GTDB lineage: Bacteria > Planctomycetota > Planctomycetia > Pirellulales > Pirellulaceae > CAYQAJ01. Next base: position 5,726 of record CAYQAJ010000285.1, read on the forward strand.
GCTATAGCCCGAGTCGCAATTGCCCGCCTTGGCGCTCCCTTCCAACCCTAGTTCGAGCGAGGGGAGTCGTGTGAGCTTGCCGATCTTGTCGGCCGCCACCTGGTCGACCGAAATGCCGTTCTTGATGTCGGCGCCGTTGGTCTTCTTGGGATGCGCGCCGGTGAGGAACGAACCCACACAGCGGGCGTGGTCGCCGGGCCCGTCGCCCAGGGCGCGACCGCCGTTGAGCGTCAGTCCGCTGAGCAGCGTCATTTGCGACTTAAACTCGGCTATAGGCTCGAGTGTGGCGGGAATCTCGTAGTCGCTCCCCTCGTCCTTCGGAGTCCACTCGCGCATGTTCATGCCGTTGGGCACGAACAGGAAAGCCATCCGCACGGGCGAAGCGACCTCCGATCCGCCGGCGACTGCCCGCGCGAAGCGGGGCCGCATCGCTTCCAACACCGGAAGCGCCAGGGCCGTGCCGAATCCTCGCAGTACCGTTCGCCGTGACATACGTGGCTGCATCATTTCGTACTCCGTGACTCGCGACGTTTGCGGAAGGGCTCGCTCTTGCAGATTTCGACCGCCAGGGCGGAAAAACGATAGTCTCGTCGTTCCCATGCGGCGACGATGTCGTCGACTGCGCACCGGTCATAGTATTCTAAACCCCGACCCAGGGCATAGGTTAGCGATTTTTCCGCGACGCAGCGGATAAATTCCTGTTTTTTGCTTGACAGAAGCAGCTCGGCCAACTCGCCCGGGCCGCTAAACTTCTCGCCACTGGGCAGCTCGCCCGAGGCGTCGATCGGGGCGTCGCCGTCCGTCGTCCGCCACGCCCCGATGGCGTCGAAGTTTTCCAGGGCGAAACCGAGCGGATCCATCTTCTGGTGGCACACGGCACAGCGGGCGTCCTTGCGGTGCTGCTCCATC
>CAYQAJ010000286.1:0-6606 GCA_964415245.1 uncultured Pirellulaceae bacterium
GTGGCTGTCACCTTTTCGGCAGCCGGTCCTCCGGCGTGAACCGAAACGGCTCCTGCACCGGCTCCTTGCTCCCGGGGCGAGTCAGCGAGAGGTCGTCGGGAGTCATTAGCCGCACCAGCACGAGGTAGTCGATTTCTTCGGTCAAGAACTCCGATCGCCCGTCGCAGTACATCACGTTCACGCCACCGGGATGGTTCGACGACGGCCGCGCGAAGTCGATCGAGCCGTCGCCCGACCCGCGCTCCTCGTTGATTCGATGCAGCAACCCGTCGGGGTCGGGCTCGCCGTCGACAAGGTTTTCGACCCACACGAATCCCACTCGCGCCTCGTCGGTGTCGGTCCACCGGTTCGCGTCGAGATTCTCCGAAAGCATCAGCGTTTGGCCAGCCCCATCGTGGGCATCGAGCCACGCCACGGAAACGTCGCCGGCGGGCGGAACCGCGAAATGGTCGAGAAACGGCCCGTTCGCGGGCCAGTCGGGCGGGAATTCTCCGCGGGGAGCGTCCGGCATGCCGGCGTTGGCCACGAAGCTCAACCACGCACCGGGCGGCTTGCCCTTGTGGGGCGCGTCGGCCGGGCAGACCAGCGCCGGCACGTACACCTCGGGTGGCAAACCGCGAGTTTCGTCGCCCCCGCGCGGGCCATACTGAAGATCGACGTAGGCGAAGGGGCGTTCCCCGCGCGAATCGCCCGCGTACTCCAGATAGGGGAGCACGGCGAACACCCAACTCGCCGGACGCCGCCTACCTTCGGCATCGATCGCCTGAAGGTCGCGATAGCCGGGCAATCGCTGCTGGGCAGCTTCGAACCGCTGCACCGCCTCGGCCAGCTCGATTTGCCGCTTCTCGCACAATACCCGTCTGCTCGAAATGCGCACGCGGTACAGAGCCGGCACGGTGACCACCACGACTATCGCCACGATCACCACGATTACCAGCACGTCGCGGCGGGTCACGCCGCGGCGTACCGCTCTCCCGCGTGTGCGGCTCTGGCGTTCGGCGCGGCTTCGGCCTGGGGCGCAACGCCGCAACGTGCGGCACCCCTGCCAAACAAGCGTCGATAACCGAAACTTACAATTCCTCATTCGCAGCCCCAAACGAGCAAAAGGTCGCAAACCGATGCTCCCCCACGACCTATTGTGGCCCTGGGGCGCGACACCGGAAACCCACCCCACCCAGCGATGATTCTTGACATCCGGCCCGCCGGGGAGTCGAATGGAAGTAGCCACGTCCGGAACATTTGCGAAGGGGAAAAGACGATGACTCTACGCGCTCCCCGTCCGCCCTACGCCCCGACCGAATTGGGCCGGCATTTTGCCGACCGGCCCAAGCGGCGTCCTTCGCGTCGTCGGTGCGTCGGCCGCGCTCGAACGCCGGGCAACGGTTTCACCCTCGTCGAGCTGCTGGTGGCGATGACGATCACCATTATCGTCGTCACGGCCATCGCCCTGGTCTTCAATCGCGCCGGCCAAACCATCTCCCAAGGTCGGGCGGCACTCGAAATATCGGGAGAATTGCGGGCCGCACAACACCGACTGAGAGAAGACCTGCTGGGTCATACCGCGCCGGTTCGCCCAATGGGAGCCTCGGACGCGCCTCTGGGCTACGTCGAAATCGTCGAAGGGCCGCGAAAGGACTGGGACGCCGACGCCAACACGGTCGCCGACGTCGGCCAAGTCGGCGCCGAAACCACCAGGGGAGACGTCGACGACGCCCTGTTTTTCACCGCTCGCTCGGAGGGCGAGCCCTTCACCGGGCGATTCGCGGGCGCGCCGATTGAATCGGAACTGGCGGAGATCGCATGGTGGACCGTCACGACACCCAATCCCAGCGGCCAGGACGAGACCGTTCTCTACCGCCGCGCGCTGTTGATCCGACCCGATCTGAACAATCCTGCGACCGGCAGCCTGCCGGGAGTCGCGGCGAACAATCTCGCCGACCTGGCGCTGTACTACCAGACCAACGACGTTTCCGTCCGCCTCGACGGCGCCGGCGGCGTGATCGCCAATTCGCTGGCCGACTTGACGCAGCGCGAGAACCGCTTCGGACACAACCCGGGCGTCTTCCCGTTTCCCATCGATCCGGCGTTTTTCGGAGCGGTCGTGCAAACCGGTACCGAGCAGGGACAGGACGTCATCCTGAGCCACCTGCTCGCCTTCGACGTGCGAGTGTTCGACCCCTTCGCTCCCGTGACGGCTAATGCGCCGATTTCGGCCACTTCGCGGGCTCTCGTTCCGGGCGACCCCGGCTATCCCGGCGATACGAACATCGGCGCCGGCGCGTTCATCGACCTGGCCCACTTCCGGCCGAATAACAGCCGGTTTGCCGGCCCGCCCGACGCGCGATCGCAAATGCCCGCGTTCCTACCGGTGGCCACCTACTGCACGTGGTCGTATCAGTACGAGCGCGACGGCATCGACCAGAACGGCAACAGCATCGTCGACGAGGGGACCAACGGGATCGACGACGACGGTTTCAACGGTGTCGACGACCCGGCGGAAAGCGAGACCTCGGCTCCCTACCCGGTTCCGCTGCGGGGCATCTCGGTAACGCTTCGAGTCGAAGAGCACGACAGACACGTGGTGCGACAATCGACCATGCGGGTGAACTTCATGCCGGAGTGAGTCCGCGGTCCGTTGTCAGTTGTCCGTAGTCCGTTGGTGGTCAATTGCTGTCAGCGTCGTCCTGCCCTGTAACTGACAACGGACCACGGACAACTGACGGCGTCCGACTGAAAACTGAAAACCGAACACTGAAAACTCTTGCGGCGCCTGCCCGCCATGCACGTGATTCGTCTGCGCGGCCCCTGGCAATACCGCCCGCTCGCACGTACTGTCCTGCTAGCGGACGGCACGACGCACGAGGAACCGGGCCCGCTGCCCCGCGCCGGGCGGATTCACATGCCCTGCGACTGGGGCAACACGCTGGGGCACGACTTCCGCGGCCGAGTGATCTACACGCGCCGATTCCATCGACCGACGGGGCTGGAACGCGGCGATTCGGTGATGCTCGTGTTCGACCAGATCGACGCGCTTGGCCGGGCATCGCTCAACGGTCGCCCACTCGGCGAGTTTCGCTGGCCCGAGATGCCGGCGCGGTTTGACGTGACTCGGCTGTTGGAGGAGTCGAACGAGCTGACGGTCGAAGTCGAGTTACCGCGCGCGCCCGAGGGCGTTACACCGATTCCGCGACCGGGCACCGGGGACCAAGCGGGCGGCCTGACCGGCGAAGTGCGGCTGGAAATCCATACCGGCGGGCAATCCCGATAAACCGCCCTGCTTCGCATCGTCTATGATGGGGCGGCCGAAGCCGTCCTTCCCCCATACTCTTGGAAGCATCCCATGCGCCAATCGTCGCCGCAGGCGGTCCAACTGCCCATCACGTCCATGCGATCCGTCCGTTTTCTTTTTGCCAACGTTCTCGCCGCGTTGCTTTTTGCAGGTTGCGGCGCGAACGGCGCTGACACGAAGCCAGGTGGCAATACCCGCATTCCGAACACACAGCCCGTTGGCGCCAATGCCGACGAGAGTGCCGCCGCGAAGGCGTCGGCCGCCGACAAGCCCAAACTGCTCGGCGATGAGGAACTGGCCGATGGCTGGATTTCACTCTTCGACGGCGAGACCCTCTTCGGTTGGGTGGCGCACTCCCAAGCCAACTGGCAGGTGGCGGACGGCGCCGTCGTCGTTAGCGAGGGGGAGAAGGGGCTTTTGTGCACCACTTTCGAGCTGGCTGACTACGTGCTGCGGCTCGATTTCCGCAGTGCCCCCGGAACCAACAGCGGAATTTTTCTCCGCACTCCCGGCGTGCCGACCGACCCGAAAAGTGACTGTTACGAGCTCAACATCGCCGACAGCGACAATCCCTTCCCGAGCGGCAGCCTCGTGGGCCGGCTGAAGGCCGAGGGAAACTTCGACAGCCGGGACTGGCAGAGCTACGAGGTGACCGTGCGCGGGGACCGCGTTACCGTTGTACTCGACGGGCGGCAAGTGCTCGATTACGCCGATCCGTCGCCGGTGAAACGCGGGCACATCGGCCTGCAGCTCAACTCGGGCAAAGTGGAGTTTCGCAACATACGCCTCAAACCGCTCGGTCTCGAACCGATGCTCGGCGCCGGCGACATGAGCCAGTGGAAGACGCAGCCCGATTCACCGGCCGAGTTCACCGTCGACAATCAGGGCGTGCTTCACGTAAAGGGCGGCTCCGGCCAACTCGAAACGAAAGAGTCTTACGGCGACTTCGTGATGCAACTCGAATGCATTACGCACGCCGAGGGGATCAACTCGGGAATCTTCTTCCGCTGCATTCCCGGCGACAAAATGATGGGTTACGAAAGCCAGATTCACAACGGCTTTTTCGACGGCGACCGCACCAAACCGGTCGATGGCGGCTCGGGGGCCATCTTCCGACGACAGAACGCGCGGCTCGTTGTGGCCGACGATCGGGAGTGGTTCACCAAGACGATTCTCGTCGACGGACCGCACATGGCGGTGTGGGTCGACGGTTACCAGGTGACCGACTGGACCGACGACCGGCCCGATAACGAGAACCCGCGACGAGGGAAGCGGCTCGCGCCGGGAACGATCATGATTCAGGCACACGACGAAACGACCGACCTGTCGTTCCGCCATCTGCGGATCGGTGCGATTCCGCGCGACTAAGAGCCTATCCCAAAGCCGTCTCAGAGAAGGGGACAGGCACATTTTTCTCCGCGGAACGTTGAAAGCAGGCCGCACTCCACCGGCTACGCAAAATGAGCCAGTCCCCGACGGTTTTGGGATAGGCTCTAGCCCGGGCCAAGCTACATCATCCGCTTGATGATCTTCTCCGCCTGCTCCTTGGTGACGACAGGGGGGCGCTTGGCAATGGGGCCGCCCTTGTCCAGCACCGGTTCCAACAGGTCGAGCGTCTTGCGCTCGGTCTGGAAGAACAGCCCGGTGTAAATCGTGTCGCCCCACAGCATGGCCTTTTCGCACGCGCTCTTCCAGTCGCTGGTGTCGTGCTTCTCGTCCTCGAGCTTCTTGATCCGCTCGCGGAAGAACGGGTAGTCGTTATCGTGGTTGAACGTGACGCACGGGCTGAAAATGTCGATCAGCGAAAAGCCCTTGTGCTGAATCGCCTTGGTCATCAGCTCGATGAGGTGCTTGCCGTCGCCGCTGAACGCGCGGGCGACAAACGTGGCCCCATTCATGATGGCCGAGGTGATCGGATTGACGGGCTGCTCGACGCTGCCGAACGGCGTGCTCTTGGTCACCATGCCCACGCAACTTGTGGGCGAAATCTGCCCCGTGGTCAAGCCGTAAATCTGGTTGTTCATGACGAAATAGTTCAGATCGACGTTGCGTCGGGCCGTGTGCGTGAAGTGGTTGCCGCCGATGCCGTAGCCGTCGCCGTCGCCGCCGGTGATGATCACCGTCAGCTCGTGATTGGCCATCTTGACGCCGGTTGCCACGGCCAGCGCACGGCCGTGCAGCGTGTGCATGCCGTAGGCGTTGAAGAAGCCGGGAAAGTTCGACGAGCAGCCGATGCCGCTGATCGTGACGATCTGATGTGGCTGGAGGCCAAGATCGGCGCACGCCCGCTGCGCACAGTTGAGAACGCCGAAGTCCCCGCAGCCGGGGCACCAATCGGGATCGACCTTGCCCTTGAAATCCTTGGCCTTAAGCTGCACGACCGGTTGTCCGCCCGCGGTGTCGTGTGAAGTGGTTCCCAATGCCATGATTGCTCCTCGAATTGACGTTATAAGAGGTTGTTTCAAAACCGTCCGCGGAGAAGGGGACAGGCACAATTTGCTCCGCGGACTGCGCAAATTGAGCCAGTCCCCGACGGTTTTGAAACAACCTCTAAACCATGATTTCGTGCGTGGGGACGTACCGGTCGGTCTTCTTGGCCAGAATCTCCTTCACGCCGGCCACAATGTGGTGGGGCATGAACGGTTCACCGTCGTACTTGCGAATGTGGGCGCTGACCGAGAGCCCCGTTTCGCTGCGAAGGTAACGGAAGAACTGACCTGAATAGTTGTTCTCGACGATGATGCTGCATTTCGCCTTGCCGACGATGGTCGCGATCGCCTCGCCGTGCAGAGGCACGATCCACTTGACCGGCAGATGGCTGGCGGAAATCCCTTCGGCGGCAAGCTGCTCGCACGCCTCGTGGATCACGCCGTAGGTGGAACCCCAGCCGATGAGCGTAACATCGGCACTGGCGGGCCCTTCGAGCTTGGGGGCCGGCACGTCCTTGGCCACCGTCTGGAACTTGCGGGCCCGCTTCTCCACCATCCTGCGCCGCTTGTGGGGATTGGTATACTCGTCGCTGATCAGCACGCCGTCTTCATCGTGCTCGTCGGTCGACACCACGTGTACGTAGCCCTTGAGGCCCGCCACGGCCCGCGGCGAAATGCCCGATTCCGTGTTCTTGTACCGCAAGTAGCCGTTGCTGGGGGCGCCAATGAACCCGTTGCCGTCGTGCGAGGCGGCAGCGGTGGGCACGTCGCTCACGTCGGTGCGAGGCTCGGTGATCAGCTCGCCGCGGTCGACCTTCGGATGCATATCGATATCGGCCGGATCGACGCTGAACGTGCCCTCGGAGATTAACAGGTCCGAAAGCACCA
>CAYQAJ010000287.1:0-6598 GCA_964415245.1 uncultured Pirellulaceae bacterium
CGCCAGCGGTCGATTTCACGCTCGTCGGCGTCGACGCCATCGATCGTGGGTTCCAAAAGGAAATGCCAGAAATCGGGAACGCCGCGATCGTTGGGACGCGCGTTGGGGCGCAGACTCATGAGCCACTGGCAAAGCTCTGAGACGTCGATATTGAAGCGCTCGAAGTGTTCCCGAAGGCGCGCAACTTTGCGCTTGTATTCGGTGCGGTTTTCACCGGGCAGGCGACAAAGGCGCCTGACGAGCGTTCGCGACTCTCGATAATGGGTGCGTACCATGCGTGGGGTTCCTCGTCGGCGGGGGCGTCGCACGAGGAAAATACGTTCGGCGCGGCGGCGCCGCCCGACTCATCGGTTTTGGTGGATTTCGACAGCATATACGCATACAGAGACCGCGGGAAGGAAAAGGTTCGACCACGACTCAGGTGGGCGATGCAGACAACGGCTCGACGCCGCGACTGCCCGCTGAGGAATGCGCCGACTCTGCTCAACCATTTCACGCGATGATGGGCAATTCTAAAGCCGGCGCTTCGATTCGTTCTTCGATTTTAGTTGGGAGGAGCCGCGAAGCCCATGCCATGCGGCGGAACTGTGTTCAGCTTAAGCGCTTTCAGCCAAATAACTTGTGGCGCAATGAACCGAGTTGGCAACGAGTCACGCTTAAGGGGCGCAGCCGGCCGGGGCAACGGGTGTCCAATGGCGGCAGAATTGTTGATTACGAAAGGAGCGCACAGTGAACGCCCAGTTAGACAGCGCGGGCAACGCGTACTTCGAAGTGTTGAATGTGAGGGTGACCTCTGTTCCCCCACACCTGGGACAGCGGAAAGCCCGGGATTCGCATCCAGGCATACACAGGGCACGGAGACACCCTGTATCCGGGACCGGAGATTCCCCTTGAAAACGAGGCTGAGGCATTCCGTTTGGCGAAGGCGATGGCGTTAGCCATTTCGCAGCTTGCGCTTTAGTGCAAGTGTTGGGGCAAGGAGGCCCCACTTTGCTTTTGGTTCGACTCGAAGCTGAGTCGGGAACCAATGCCTCTGCGAGTGCAAGCCGTAGCGCGGTAGCGTAATCCATGCCCTCCGCGCTACCACTCGGTCAACTCGACCACGCGGTGGGTCGGCACTGGGCGGCCGGGGCGGAAGGATTGGGTTTGGCCGAACTCGGCTGTCGCGCCTACTGACTCGGCGGCTGCGGTTACGCAGGACTTGACCAGCTTTTCCAGGTCAGCCGGGTCGATGGCTACGCGGGCGTTTACTACTACGTTGGCCTGGCGCACTTCGGCCGTCGAGGGGAGCGAGAGCTCGACGGGGGTCCAACTGCTGACGAGGTTCGCTACGCCGTAGGCGCCGTCGGAAAGACCGATGGTTTTGAGGTGGGCCGTTTCGGCGCGTTGCTCTTCGAGCTTGGTGCGCAGGCGCTCGACGATGCCCGTGAGAAGCGCGTCGAGCGAGAAGGGGACGTCGGCGCGTACGGTGAGGCTGCTGTTGAGCCAGCCCAGCTCGGCTTCGCCCTCGGCGTACGTGTCGTAGTCGAGCTCGACGACGCGGCGGCCGAAAGCGCCGTCTTGGGCCAGGAATTCAAACAGCGAATCGAACCCTTCGCCGGTGCGGGCCGAGACGCGGAGCACGGGTCGGCCGGGGAATTGCGACTCGAGCAAGCGCACCAGCTCGTCGGCGGCGCCGGGTTCGAGATCGTCGATGCGGTTGACGAGCAGGAAGTCGGCCTCTTCGATTTGTTTTTTGAAGATGTAGGCGGCCTTGGGCGAGAAGCCGGCGTCGTCGCGGCCCGAGAGGATGCGCTGCCCGTGGCTGGGTTTGAGAATCACGCCGTAGGGGGCGATCTGGAAACGGGCGCCGAAAAGCTGCTGCATCGGCCGGACGACGGTGGCCACCAGGTCGGTGCAGCTCCCCACGGGCTCGCACAGCACGATGTCGGGTTTGGCCACGGCGCCGATGCGGTCGATCGTGGCGGTGAGCTCGTTGAAGTGGCAGCAGAAGCAGGCGCCCGCCACTTCGCCCACGTCGAAGCCTTGCGAACGCAGGCTGTGGGTGTCGACCAGGTCGGCCGCCTGATCGTTGGTGACGATGCCCACTTTCTTGCCGCCCTGTTGGTACATGCGGGCCAATCGGGCGATGGACGTGGTTTTGCCGGCGCCGAGAAAGCCGCCGAGCATGACGAAGCGGAGGGAGGACATGGGGGGCTCCTGGGGGGGCGAGGTGTCAGGTGTCAGGTGGAAGATGCCAGTTGTCCGTGGTCCGTGGTCAGTTGCAGGACGTCAGTTGTCAGTTGTCCGTTGTCAGTGGCAGGAAAGGGAAACCGGCGATGATCGCTCGCCGCCACTAACAACCACAACTCACCACGGACAACTGACCACGGACAACTGACGACTGACAACATCACTCCTCCGCTTCGAGCGTGCTGGTGTCCTGGAACGGATACGGCACCTCGCGGTCGGCCGTGTATTTGTGCATCGTCATCCAACTGAATTCGCGCTTGCCGGCGGCGCTCGGGTCGGGTTCGGGGAGCGGCTCGCCGTCGGCCTCGGCGTAAATCGTTCGTACTACGGCCACGCGTCGGCTGGCGGGCGGAACCAGGTCGTAGTCGCTGCCGCGGGTCTGCAGGAACCAGGTGTTATCGCGAAAGCCGCGGGAGAATCGCCGCGACGCCGCCTCGACGAGCCGCTCGCGCTCGGCGTCGTCGAGCTTATTATCGTCGCGAATGGCGGCGACCAGCTTCTGCGTTTCCGAAACGTCGAAGCTCACCCAACCGTACGGCGGCAGAAACGCCTCGAGCTTGCAGTGTGAGGGCGAGTTTTTGGGAATCGGCTGGATGCCGTACGTCATCCGCGTGGGGTAGCCGATGGCGCGGCCCATGGCGGCGCAAAACCCGTGGTAATCGCTGCAATGCCCACCCCGCGCGGTGAGCGCGTGAATCGAGCTGGCCTGCAGCGAGGCGGCGTCGTGACTGTACGTGAAGTTGGAATCGACCCATCGCATTACGTCGGCGAATTCGCGGTAGCCGCGCTTGCGCTGGGGAGCGATTTGGTCGAGCAGCTCGCGCATGCGGTCGTCGACCACCACCGCCTGGCTCTCGCCGCGCAAGTATCGGGCGAACGAGTCGGGCCAGTCGCGCGGCGGCTTGACCAGGTCGGCATCGAGATTCCACCGCAGCTCCCACACTTTTACCTGGAACTGGTGGCGGACCATCTGGGCGCCCTGCGGATTGTTGAACTCGAAATACGCGAACCGGTTGCCATAGACCGGCTCGGTGCCGATCTGCGGCTCGACCTCGTCGGGAAACGATGTGAGACTCCCCTCTTCGACTTCCTGAGCGGCGTCGGACGTGGGAATCGGCAGCCACAGCTTGAGGACCTTCGTCCCAGCGGGAGGAGTTACCACCGCCGAGAAATCGACCTGGTACGTGACCGGGCTCGTGCGCTCGGCTTGATAGGGGAGCGACGGGTCGAGCGCCGGTTCGTCGCCGGCCGTCGCAACGAGCGAAGGACCGATCATGAGAAGCAACACGAGCAGCAGTAGGAGCAGGCTCAGTTTTCGCAGCATCACGTATGTTCCCTCAGTTCGACGACGATGATGTTTTCGCTGTGCGGAGCAATCGCTCGTAGAGGCCCGCCCCCAGCACGGCGCCAATGAGCGGAGCCAGAATGTAGACGGTGATGAAGCCGATTTCATTGGGACCGGGAATCGCCGCCTCGCCCCAACCGGCCACGTACGCGAACAGCCGCGGACCGAAGTCACGCGCCGGATTGAGGCAAGCCTGCGTCAATGGCCCGAAAATGGAGATCAACGCGGCCACGGTCAGGCCAACAAACGGCGCCGCCAGATTGCTCAGGGGTGCGCCCGCGTTGCGTGGATCCGTGACCGCAAACACGGCCAGCGCCAGGATGGCGGTCCCCAGCACCTCGACGCCGAATGCCGCCCATTGGGGAACGAGCCGCAAGTGAGCGTCCATGGCAGCGGAGGTGATTGGTTCCTCGCCGGCGGCCAGGGAGCCGGGATTCGGGTAATACTCGCCGTAGCACATGGCGGTAATGATGCTTCCGGGCTCGCCGCGGGTAACCTTTCGCTCTTGCTCCTTCTTGGCGAGATAAGGATGGAATGCCGCGAACAACACGGCCGCGGCAACGAAAGCGCCCAGGAGCTGCGCCGCCACGTACAGCGGCACGCGCGACCAGGCGATTCGCCCCCAAGTAGCAAAAGCAACCGTGATGGCCGGGTTGATATGTGCGCCGCTGATTGCGCCGACCACGTAGATGGCCAGCATGATCGCCACGCCCCACACGATCGCCACCTGCCACACGCCGCTCTGCGCATCCATCAAGACCGCGGCATGCACGCTGCCGCATCCGAACAGGATGAGCAGGAATGTGCCGACGACCTCGGCCAGGAAGAGTTTGGGGAGCGATCGGGGCATAGTTGGCTTCGGTGGAGATGTGTCGTCGTCAGTGAATGCTTTGGCGGAGCAGCGATTGGCCTACGAAACCGATTGGAAATGGATGGCAGGTTATCGGAGAGGATAGGCGAATCGGCGCCCTCTCGCGGAGCGAGAGGCGACGCTCGGTCACTCAAACGAAAGTAAACAACATCCCAGGTTGATCGACTTGCCGAAACGGTCCACTTCCACGTCCGGCGCCAGGCTGTACAGCACCGCTTTGCCGTCGCGCCGGGCGACCACGATTTTCGCCTCGCGCAGCACGCGCAGGTGGTGCGAAAGCAGGCTCTGGTCGATGTTCAGCTCTTCGTTGATCTCGGCGACGTGCTTGGGGCCGTGCAAAAGCTGCTGCACGACCGCCAGCCGCGTGTCGTCGGCCAACACCTTCAGCCGCGACGCGCACGTGGGCGAAGTGCCTGCCTTGGCTTGCATGGAACCCTCCGTTGCGGCGAGCGGCAGCGAGCGATTGCGCATGATGGATCGCACGATTCTGCGTGCATCTTCCCGGGGCATCTTTGAGCCGAATCTGGCTCGAGCCGCAATTCAATTGAACGGAATCTAATATCAACGTCCGCTCAAGTCAACGCCCTGATCGCAATTCTTCATCCCGGGGTATTCGAGCAGCGGGACTTCGGTACGGTCCGAAAAGGGAGCGGGCGGTCATGTTTGGCAAAGGTGGGGATTGGCAGATTGATGAACCGCCCTGCGGCGCGCGATCAGGACTCGAACGCGCTTCTCACTTCGGAGCGGTTGAGATACGACAATGCCAACACGCCAAGGGGAATACTCACAAAGCATAACGGGCTCAAGCAGGGAATGATCGCGAGTACGGCCGCCGTTTTCGCCAGGCCATAGTTTCTCAGGTTCTTCATTTGCAGAGCGCCGGCGATAACGCCAACATTCGCGAAGACGGCAACGATTTCCACCATCATTCGGATGGCGATGGAGGATTCTTTGCTCAGGCTCACCGAAGGATCGGGCAACTGCGCCGCAATGCCGCTCGTGAGCAAGTAGACGTTGAAGAGTATCAGGCAAAGCAGGATTGCGATCGAGAGAGCGCCCACGGTCACGAGACCTACCGCGGGCCCGGTGACAAGCTGTGCCGGAGTCGCCGAGCCCTCCCGACGCTTGGGTTCTTCCTTCTTGAGCTTGGACAGCGACGGCAGGCGACTTGTGCGACCGCAGATACAACGAAGCGACGTGCCCGCTTGCGACGGAAGGACGCGCGATTTGTTTCCGCACTCGCACTCGAAGTAGTATTCCATGCGAGATAGCCCCAATGCGTGCGGCCCGCGAAGCGCTAGGACGCGGCCCGTCGAAATTCGCGGCCCGCAGGGGTTACTCATTGTGCCCGGCAGGGCTCGGCTGTCAATCAATTACCTGCATCCATTCCCTTCGGCTTACGCCTTCGGGTTTGGTATTATGGAGACGCCGGCGTCGATCGACGGTCCCATCCTGGCGAATACTCGACTTTGATCGTGACCAACGTTACCGAACTACTCCGATTGGTCGACCTGGGCGAGCAGCAGGCCGCGGAAAAGTTGCTCCCCTTAGTCTACGACGAATTGCGCCGCTTGGCGGCCGCGCAGCTTGCCGGCGAGCGGCCCGGGCAAACGTTGCAGGCCACGGCGTTGGTACACGAGGCGTACGTGCGGATGGTCGGCGGCGAGCATCCGCAGAAGTGGGATTCGCGGCGGCATTTCTTCGCCGCGGCGGCCGAGTCGATGCGCCGCATTCTCGTCGAGAACGCCCGACGCAAAGGCCGGCTGAAACGGGGCGGGCATCTCCGGCGGGCCGACTTGGCAGACGTGCCCGAAGTCGAAGGGACCGATCAATCGCCCCACGACGACTTGCTGGCCCTCGACGAAGCGCTGGCCGAATTCGAGCGCGTGCACCCCGAGAAAGCGCGGCTGGTCAAGCTGCGCTACTTCGCCGGCCTCAGCGAACAACAGGCGGCCGAAGTGCTGGAAATCTCCCGCGCCACCGCCGCCCGACACTGGGCCTTCGCCCGGGCCTGGTTGTTCGAGAAGATGTCGTAGCGGATGTCCGACAACCGTCGGGGACCGGCTCAATTTGGCGATGCCTCGGGGATGCGCGTCGGGGACTGGCTCACTTTGCGCAGTCCGCGGAGCAAAGTGTGCCTGTCCCCTTCT
>CAYQAJ010000288.1:0-6570 GCA_964415245.1 uncultured Pirellulaceae bacterium
GGCCGCGCCGTGGGAAGGATCGAACGTCCGGCTGCACGTACGACATGTTGCGCTATGCTGTCCGACAGTTCCCGGAAAGATGTCTCCGCAGGCGGAACAATAGAGTTGCACCTCGCGTTTGCGATGGGGAAATGCGTTGCGTGCAATTACGTAGGAGCGAAACAGGTCGACGAGCCGTTGGCACTGTGGGCATTCGACCTGCATGACCCAGAAGTAATACAACACCTGTGCCTTGCGACCCTGTGAGTCTCGGGACACGTACAGGTCGCGAATGGACGGTGCTACGTCTTCCGACAGTTTGTCGAACGCATCAAGTAGTTCGCGGCGGTTCATTGGCCCCAGCGCCGTGCGAACGGACTCGACGGCAACGGGATTGATGTCGCGCCCCAGAGCTGTCATCCCGAGTTTGTGCGCCTCCCCAATGGTCGTGCCTGACCCCATGAACGGGTCGAACACGCTCCAGTCCGAGAGTGCGTGGGAACGATAAAACTCCCGCTGCAGGTCGGCGCCATCCGGAAGCGCGCATCCAAGCAGAATGCCGCGAAAAACCGAGCCGAGCCGATTGGCCCACCACTTGTGGACGTGGTAAATGGGCCGGTGGAGCTCCTTGCGCCAACTCTCCCGTTCGGCCAGTCGCGAAAGGAATTCGAACGGAAGCGTTTCCGACTCAATGAGCGGTATTTCGGGTTTTCGATTCATGTCTTGCCGAGTCCGCCGATCATTCGCGGCGCGGGAATTCGCGCATTGTAACGCGGTCGCCGCTGGTTCCCTTGAGTCTCCACGCCCGAAAACGATGGACCCGACCTGCGCCGGGGTTGGCGATCTTCCGCGATTTCAATGTGTTTCTCGCGAGGTCGAAGGCGTAGCCCACGATCAACTCCTTGGCCTCAACTCGGCGCAATTCGCCCACGTCGATGAATCGGGACCGAATTTCAGTAGTTCCCAATACGTTGCTTTTCAGGAGGTTTCTTGAGTTTCTCGATGGAACGCTAGCATTCTGCAATCAGCTAGCAGTCGTGCGCAGGTCCGGGTTCTGAAGGCTGAATGCTGATCGCTCCGGCGACGAATGTTGCGATGCCCCTTTCGCGACGCCCGAAAAACCCCGGAGAATTGCTCAGTTTGGAACTACTGAATTTTGATTTCGGCAGGCAGAATCAGCGTCTGTTGGTGAGCCACCCCCTCGACCAATTGAAACGGTGTCGGCACGACGTACATCTTACGATCGCGGATGAGAAGGTCGCCGTACGTCCCGAACCCCTTTACGCTTTTGTTCTCGTGCACGTACTCATGATCCGCATTGAGAAAGTCTCCGTGGCAAACAACGAGATCGAGCACGGGATAGCTGTCGCCATCGGGCTGTTTCGGATAGCGGCCAAAGACGTAGTAGATGGTGCGCCCGTTGTGGAACCCCGTCGGAACCTGGCTGTTGCTGTCAAAGCTGGCGTCGCGGCCGGGGTATGCCAGTCCCTTTAGTTCATACCCATCCGTCGTCGTGACCATGCGGAAATCGGGGTAACTGTTCCTGCCCCCGACTTCGAAATCGGCGCCCGTTTCGACAAGCCGGGCATGGAACCAGTTCTGATAGTGGTACTCCTTGTCGGTGCTGCTCACTCGATGGATGAACTCGCCGCGCCGAATCGCCACGACGCACTTCTCGAATACATCGAGTACCTTTGCCTGAGCTTTCCTTTGTTTCGATTTCGCCATCACGTGGCGCCCTTCCGATTACCCCAACGCAGTGTCGGGAGCGAAGATGAAGTATACACGTTTGGTGCGTTTAGGAAGCGGCGCTCGCCGCTCATTCCTTCCAGCCGACGGCCTGCAGGACCGAGGCCGTGGCCTGCGACTTGTTTAGCACGTAGAAGTGCATGCCCGGCACACCGGCGTCGAGCAATTCCCGCACCTGCCGGGCAGCGAACTCGACGCCGACCTGAAACTGCCAATCCGGGTCGTCGTCTCTTTCGTTAAGCCGCGCGACGAACGCGGGCGGCAGCACCGCGCCGCACAGCGACGTGATCCGCTGAATCTGCGCGAGGTTGGTCACGGGCAAAAGGCCAGGCACGAGCGGCACGGCGATGCCGATGCGCGCGTAAGCGTCGCGAAAGCGGCGGAAATCGTCGTTGTTGTAAAAGAGCTGCGTGATGACCACGTCGGCGCCGGCGTCGACTTTGCGCTTCAGGTTTTCGAGATCGACCTGGGGGCTGGGCGCCTCGTGGTGCTTCTCGGGATAGCCGGCCACGGCAATGCCGAACTGCGGGAATTCCGCCCGAATGAGCGCCACGAGCTCATTGGCGTAGCGCAGGCCGCCTTTGGCCGGAATGAACGACTTTTCGTCGCGTGGCGGATCGCCGCGCAGCGCGACAATGTTCTCAATGCCGCGCTGCCTGGCTTCGGCCAGATACGATCGCAGTTGATCGACGGTCGAACCCACCACAGTCAGGTGCGAGCCGACCGAGATCGAAAACCGTTCGCGGACTTGCGTGACGATGTCGAGCGTTTTGGTGCGAGTCGAGCCGCCCGCTCCGTAGGTGCAGGTGATGAAGCTGGGGCGGAATCGCATCAGCTCGGCAACGTGGCGAAACAGCGCTTCGTCGCCGACCGGCGTCTTGGGCGGGAACAGTTCGAACGACAGGCCGAATTTGCCGGGGGTGTAGACTTGGGAGAACTTCATGCTGCGCAAGTTTTCAGTTTTCGGTTACGGACGGTCCGTTGTCAGTAGTCCGTTGTCAGTTGCAATTGCGGTAAATCCACTGACAACTGACGACTGACAACTGACAAAGACCAACGATTCGCCGCCATGAGGCAGCCCCGTCGTGATTCGCAGAGAAGAGCTTACAGCGAGAGCGGCTCGCCGGCCAGTTGCCGCTCGTTCCGCGTGAGATCGAACATGTCGTGAACGAGCTGCACGTCGCACGGGCGCTGCTCGACCTTGCGGCGGGTGAACATCCGCTGCTGCGTGGCGATCATCACTTCGGGAGGCAGCTCGGTCACTTGGCCGAACGAGCGGGCGTAGTTCACGAAGCTGGGAACGTTCGTGGTGACGAAACCGTACACCATGCTGCACGCGCCGATCGTCTTGCCGGTGAAGACGCTGGTGTTGATGGCGGTTTTGGCGTAGTCGCCCATGATGCAGCCCAGGAACTGCATGCCCGAGGCAACCCGCTCGCCGCGGTATTCCATTTTGACTTCGCCGTAGGTGTTTTTGAGGTCGCTGTTGCAGGTGCCGGCGCCGAGGTTGATCCAGCTTCCCAGGTAACTGTGTCCGAGAAAGCCGTGGTGCTGCTTGTTGGTATACGGCTCGACGACCGACTCCTCGACCTCGCCGCCGATCTTGGTGGTGTGGCCCAGCGAGACGGATCCCTTGATGGCAGCGTGTTCGAGCACTCGTGCCCCCCGCCCCACGTAGATCGGCCCGCTGAGAAAGCTGTACGGCCCGATGGCTGCCTTCTCATCCAGCACGATGGGCCCGCCGCTGGAATCGGTGACCACGTACTGGCCCAATGTGGCGCCTTCGGCGGCAAACACGCCGTCGGCCACTTCGCGGAACGAGCCGTCGCGGAGTCGGTGCTCGACGTTCTCCGCAAACGCCTCGAGGTTGTAGCGGATGGCGTCGTGCGGATAGTGCAACAGGGGCAGTTGGGCATCGAGCGGCGCCAGGTTTTCCACAAGGCGCTGAAACGTCGCCGATAGTGACGCCGGCGCGATGTCGGGCAGTTCCGTCTGACCGTCGGCCACCAGAGCCGCGGCGACCGAATTGCCGTCGACCACGATACCCGGGCGACCGGCCTGCCAGATGCGCTTCAACTCCTGCACGGCCGAATGCGAAGGCACGAGTCGCGCGTTGACCAGCAGCAGCTTGCCACCGCTCGCCGTGGGCGGACGCGAAAGATCGGGCGAGTCGGCAGCCTGCACCGCCGCCAGGTGCGACCGCACGACGGCCGACAGCGGCGCATCGAAACCGCGTAGCCAGTCAATCAGTCGGTAGCCGGCGCAGGTAATGGCGTAGGCCGGCCTGCCGATCGTGATCGGATAGAGCCGCGTCACCTGCTCGTCTTCGAATACGAGCAATCCCATAATCAACCTGTAGCACGCCCCGCCTGCCGGGAACAAAGTAGGTTCCGTCTGCCGGGCGGGACCTTAATTCGATTCGGTGTTGTGGCCGGTCTCCGGACCGAGCCACACTTGCGCAACCGACGTCTCGATGCCGGAGACCTTCGGTCGTTCCTTTCGGCGGGGTCGGGAGACCCGCGCCGAACAGTGGTCGGGAGACCCGCGCCGAACAGCGACAGCAAGTGCCGACGCCGAAAGCACTTGCCGACGCTGGGCAAGTATCGGTCGCGCATAGTGCGCGGTCAAGGCGAGTCGTCCGGGTACTTGGCAGCAAGTCGAATCGCAGCGGCGCTGAACTTCCGTCGTAAGTTGGCGTGCGACATCGCTCGCGGCCTGTATTGCGAGGCGTGGGGCGGCGGTGATCATCGCCATGTTCGACGTAAGTCGTCGCGGCGTCGAGTTTTCTAGGTTCCTTGGATCCAACCTGTGCCAAGTGTCGCGTCGCGCAACCTCGAAACATCAAAACGCCCTGATGCATGGATCGAATGCGAACAATACGCGGCCGCTTGCCGCCCGAAATGCCGCGCCCTACAATCGGGGGTCAGTCGAGGGGACCCGCGCGGCCGCGCCGTGGTTGATTGGGGGCGCGAACCTTGTCGCCGGCTCGGCGCTCAACGCCAGAGTGGCGGAATGGCAGACGCGCTGGATTCAAAATCCAGTGCCCGCAAGGGCGTGAGGGTTCGACTCCCTCCTCTGGTACTGACTGCCTGGGAAACTACCTTCGCGCGGCAAAGCGACTCGTGGCCGGCTCTTCTTCGGGCAGGACCGCGAGAAACAAGCTCGGGAGCGGTTGGGTACTGCCCGCAGAGGGGCGTACTGCCAGCAGGGGGCACTGGGCTTCGGCCGAGAAACGTCGCCGACGGCGGCATCGGCCCAGGCGAATCCGTGGCGGGGCGAGGACGCGACCATGTATCTCGTTGTCGATCCGTTGACGCAATTCTACATCTTCACCGAAGTCGATCCCCGCGAGGACGGATACGAGGGACCGGTCGAGACCGACGTGCGTCTCGACGGAATCGGCACCTGGGAAGAAGCCACGGGCAAGGCGACCACCGCCGTGCCCTGCCTCGGTCACTCGCCGGACAACGCGAAGCACTTTCGCGTCTTCTACAGCATGCGGGAGTGCCGACAGGCGGGCTTCGTTCCCACTTCTTCGGTCTACGGCAAGTACCGAACCTGGCACGAATTCCACGAAGACCCGTTGTGAAGACGATCTCCGCCGCAAGAGTTGCGGCCCACTTTGACGAATGCCTGGCGGCGAGCCGCGACGAGCCGTTGCTCGTAACGCGGAAAGGGAAGCCAGTCGCCGTGCTCATCGCGGTTCAAAAAAAGGCAGACGCCGAACAGCTTGCTGTCGCCGGATCGCGCACTCTGCGGTCCATTTTCGAGCAGGCCAACGAGCAGTTGGAACGAGGTGACGCCATCCCGCACGACGAGTTTTGGAAGCAGGTCGAACAATCTCGATCCGGTAAGCGGCGGGTGACTCGGGCAACAAGAAAGCCCACCAAGTCCACGTGAGGAACTTCGTCGCTTCCATGCGCATCGCCTACCTCGACTGTAACAGCGGAATCAGCGGCGACATGACGCTCGGTGCGCTGGTCGACGCCGGAGCGGACCTGGCCGCGATTCAAGCGGGGATCGATTCGCTCGGCATACCCGGCGTGCGGCTGGTGGCCGAGGAAGTGAAACGGGCGGGATTCCGGGCCAAGAAAATTCGCGTCGAGCACGAGCCGGAGCACGCCCATCGGCATCTGCACCATATCACCGACATGATCGACGGCGCCGCGCTCACCGACGGGCAGAAGGACCTGGCGAAACGCATCTTCACGCGGTTGGGCGAAGCCGAAGCCAAGGTGCACGGCACGACGATCCGCAAGGTGCACTTTCACGAGGTGGGGGCCGTCGACTCGATCGCCGACGTAGTGGGGAGCGCCATCGGCTGGTGCCTGCTGGGGGTCGACCGCGTGATATGCTCGCCGATTCCGACGGGCCGCGGAACCATCGAGATCGCGCATGGCCGCGTGGCGATTCCGGCGCCGGCGACGGCCGAGCTACTGACGGGCGTACCTCTAGCGGCATCGAACGTTGAGGCGGAGCTTACCACTCCTACGGGCGCCGCGATCGCGGTCACCGTGGCAGACGAGTTTGGTGCGCTTCCCTCGATGGCCATCGACCGCATCGGCTGCGGCGCCGGCGACCGCGATTTCGAGGAGCAACCCAACCTTTTGCGGCTGTTGGTGGGAACGGCCGAGGGAGCGACGGCCAGTGACAATGTGTGGGTCCTCGAAACCAATCTCGACGACACGAGCGGCGAAGTGGTGGGGCACTGCACGGAGCTGTTATTCGCTGCCGGCGCGCTCGACGTGTATACGTGCGCCATCCAAATGAAGAAGAATCGCCCGGGCGTGCTGCTCAGCGTGCTGTGCCGATCGGGCGACGTCGAGGCGATGCACGCGATTC
>CAYQAJ010000289.1:0-6568 GCA_964415245.1 uncultured Pirellulaceae bacterium
ACAGGCACATTTTGCTCCGCGGACTGCGCAAAATGAGCCGGTCCCCGACGGTTTTTGGATAAACTCTAACAGCCGACCGAGGATACTCGCAATCCTGAGGAAGCGGGGCGCGACCCACGATCCGTTTGTCGTGGCCATCGCCCCCTTGAGGTTCGTCCAACCGCCGCAGGGACGGGAATTATCCGTTGTCAGCCCACCATGCCTCCGTCGATGGTCAGCACTTGTCCCGTGATGTACGCCGCCGCCGGACTTGCCAGAAAGAGCACCCCCAGGGCAATCTCCTCCGCCGTGCCGAGCCGTTTGGCGGGAATACGCTTTTTGACCTCGTCGAGCACGGCGTCCCCCAGCGCTCGCGTCATATCGCTTTCGATAAAGCCGGGCGCCACCGCGTTGATCGTCACCTTGCGGCCCGCTAACTCCCGGCTCAGGCTCCGCGTCAGGCCGATCAGGCCGGCCTTTGAAGCCGAGTAGTTCGTTTGCCCGGGATTACCGATCAGCCCGGCCACGCTCGCCATGTTAATGATGCGGCCGTAGCGAGCCCGCATCATGTGGCGCGAAGCGGCACGGGCGAACAGGAAGGCCCCTCGCAGATTGGTTTCGATCACGTCGTCCCAATCCTCGTCGCTCATGCGGGGCAGTAGCGTGTCGCGGGTAATGCCCGCGTTGTTGACGAGGATGTCGAGCCGCTCCCACTTTTCGGCGATCTCGTCGACAAGCTGGCCGACCGCCTTGCTGTCCTTCACGTCGCAGGGAAATGCCTCGGCGCTGCCCCCTGCTTCCTTGATGGCCGATACCGTTTCGGCGAGCTTCTCCTTCGAGCGGGCCACGCATGCCACGCGTGCGCCGTTGCGGGCCAGCTCGATGCAGATAGCGCGTCCCAAGCCCTGCGAGGCGCCGGTGACAATCGCGACGTGCCCCTGGAGATCGGCCGACAGCGGGCGTTTTTCCGATTTGCTCATGTTGCATCCTTAGACGTTCTATCGCAATTCTAGACAGCACGCGGCCGTAAATCCGACGTCGAACGCCGAACCGATGCCTGTTCACGCAACCGACGGCAACCGTGAACGGATGACCCTCCTTGGCTTCTCAATCGAGCACGCCGTGACGCGCGGCATTGCGATCGATGCGGCGAAGCAGTGCCCGCAGGGTCCGTCCCGGCCCTACCTCATAGAACTCGGTGTATCCCTGTTCCAGAAGGTAGCGCATCGACTCTTCCCATCGCACGGGCGCCACCACTTGACGCACCAGCAGTTTGCGAATCTCTTCGACGTTGCCGTGCGGCGCCGCGTCGACGTTCGATATCACCGCGATTCTTGGGTTGCTGAGCGGAACCGCGGCCAGCGCCGCCTGCAGTCGGGCAACGGCCGGCTGCATGATCGGCGTGTGAAAGGCGCCGGCGACCGCGAGTGGCACGGCTTTCATGGCACCCTCGGCGACGGCCAGCTCCGCCACTCGGCGGCAGGCCTCCTTATGCCCCGAAACCACCACGTTTCCCGGGCAGAGCAGATTGGCCACCTGCAAGACGTCGCCGTTGGCACGGGCCCGGTCGCACAACTGCTCGATTCTGGGGGTTTCCAGCCCCAGAATGCTCACCATCGAGCTTGGTGTGGCGTCGGCTGCCGCCTGCATGGCCTTGCCGCGCTCCTGTACCGCGCGGAGCGCATCCTCGAACTCCATCACGCCGGCAAACGTCAGGGCCGTATACTCGCCCAGGCTCAATCCCGCCGACGCGGTGCATGCCTCGACCACCTCGGGGGCGTGCGTGCGCAGCCACTCCAGCGCGGCCAGGCTGGTAACGAATAGCGCCGGCTGGCTGTGAGCCGTCGTATCGAGCGATTCAGCCGGTCCCTCAAAGCAAAGGGCGGCAAGATCATAGCCGAGCACCTCGGAGGCGCGGGCGTACAACTCCCGCGCCCGAGGTGTCGACTCGGCCACCTGCCGGCCCATGCCGACAATCTGGGCACCCTGGCCGGGAAAGAGGAAGGCCGTCTTACTCACCCGAGTCGACTCACTTGCTACCCGCCCGGCGCGAGCCGAGGGAGCGGGGAAAGAAGCAGGGAATTCGCGAGGCGACAGCCGCTGGGTCGCTCCCGCTCGCCATCAGATGCCTTGTGCACCAGATGCCTTGTGCGGAAGAAGGGCTGCTACTCTTCCGTCATTTCGACAACCGGCCGGCCCATGTAATGCCCGCAATTGGGGCAAATCACATGTGTGGGCACGGCCGTGCTGCATTTCGGGCAGTAGGTCAACTGGCGAGGCTTCAAGGCATCGTGGGCGCGACGCTTGCCGCTTCGGGAATTGGACTGTTTCCGCTTCGGAACCGCCATTTGCAGTGCCTCGCGCGCTAGCTCGGGAGGTTGGTGGCTCGGCGGCGGGTACCGCGGCCGGAAGACACGAATCACAAATCGTAGGGTTCCCGACCAGGACTGTCAATGATCGTGCGAAGCCGCTGGCCCGGACGACGCAAGGACGTTTGCACCAATCGCTTGCGATGGGCCGATTCGTCGATTTCGCGAACGGCAGCGTGGCGGTTTCCCGATCGACAAGCTTCGTAGCCATGTGGCGAATAACCGACGCAAAGGGAATTGACGTGCCAGAGCACGGGGCTACAATAGGATGGCGATAGTTGAGATTGAGTCTCAGAAACACCAGGCCGGCCACTCCTGCCTAACCTGCCGCAATTTCCCCTACTCACGTGAATTCGAAATCACACCCCGGACCGCAAGAATCGGTCCTCGCCACAATCGAGGGGCGAAGCGAGACCGAGCGCTTGGTCCTCGTCTGGTCGCACTCCCCCAGTCAGGGGACCCGGTTGGAGTTGCGCCAGCAGTCGTGGGGCGAGGGCGTCGGCTGGTTCACGCAGCAGAGTATCCCCCTGGAGCCCGAGCAGGCGGCGGAGTTGCGCTGGGCACTCCATGGCAGTGCCTCGCCATCAGAGAGCCGTCCTCGCCACAACGCATCCGTCGGCCGTGCACCCGGTCCCACAGCCCGGCCGCTGCGCATTGTCCGCGCCGAGCCGGCCTGACAAGCGGGAGTCGGATGCTCACGAGGTGTCGGGCGGTCTCTCAAACGACCTTGGCGGCGCTCTTCGTCGAAGTAGCGGGTGCCTGCTTCTGCTCGCGAAGCAGCTTCTCGACGTGCTCTGCGCCTTCCTGCTCCTCGAGCAGGATGTCCTCGAGGAACACGACCAGCGGCCGGTCCCTTTCGTCGGCCAGAGCCAGCGCTTCCTGATAGTGGACTACCGCGGCTTGTTCGAACTCCAGCGCATTGCGCAATAGTTCGTGCAAATCGCCGGTCTGCTTCACGGCGTTGCGCTCGATGGTCGGCACGCCCCCCAAGGCGACAATTTTATCGCCTACTTTCTTGGCGTGGCCGAACGACTCTTCGGCGCTTTCGAAAAACATGCCGGAGTACACTTCGCGCCACACGCCGCTGACCAGAAACCCGGCCTGCGCGTACTGCGCGACACCGGTCCACTCGTGACGCAGGATTTCGTTCAGCTTGTCGATGATTCTCGAGCGGTCCATGGATTCCCTCGCGATCTCTTGGAACTGCGATTTGGATGAGAGCGCAACTCCGCGCTCGGTGTAGATGCGGCAGGCAGGAATGCCTGCCCCACGGTATTCGGCGTTCTGATGGTTCGACGCACTGTTTCGCGTGCGAATCGTTGCTCGCGAAAAGCGTCGGCGCCGTGTGAATCATATCGCCCGGCGCGGAGTCGTCCAGGTCGGTCGCGCGCGGTTCGAAAGAATTTCGCGCGACTTCACGCTTGCTGAGAACCAATCTCGCGATTGAGCAGCGCACTGGCGAGGCGTGTTGATACTGAGATGGCGTATCAAGCGCTCGGCGCAAGAAAGCGGCCGAATTCCGAGCGAATCAATCGAAAAGTTCCGGCTGTTCGGAGCGCTGCCGCGATAGCGTTACGCCCAGATGCGCCATGGCCCGCGGCGTAACTACGCGGCCGCGCGGCGTGCGAAGCACCATTTCGCTCCGCAACAGAAACGGCTCGACGTCGTCGCTGAGCGTGTCGGTTTCGAGGTTCATCGAATGCGCGATGGCGTCGACGCCGGCCGGTCCGCCGTCGAACAGTCGAATGATCGTGTCGAGATATTGCCGGTCCTGTCGGCCGAGACCCATTTCGTCGACGCCGGCCATTTCCAGCGCCGCCTTGGCCAGCGCAAGGTTGATGTGGCCGTCTGCCTTGCTGGTGGCGTAGTCGCGCACCCAGCGAAGCTGATTGTTGGCGACCCGCGGCGTGCCACGGCTGCGCTGCGCGATCTCAGCGGCGGCGTCCGGGTCGATTTCGACGCCGAGCTTCGCCGCGCTGCGGTGGAGAATCTCGGTCAGATCGTCGGTTGTGTAGAAGCCAAGTTGCTCGCGCATGTGGAACCGATCGCGCAGCGGCGCCGTGAGCAGCCCGGCTCGCGTCGTGGCGCCGACCAGCGTAAACGGCTTCAGGTGCAGATTGATCGTGCGTGCGCTGACCCCCTCGCCCAGCACCAGGTCGACGCGAAAGTCCTCCATCGCCGTGTACAGGTACTCCTCGACGGCCGCCGGCAAGCGGTGGATTTCGTCGATGAACAGCACCGACCGCTCCTCGGCATTGGTCAGATACGGGAGCAGGTCCTTGGGCGCCTTGAGCACGGCCCCGCTGGTGATCTGAAAGGCGGCATCCATCTCGCGCGGCAAGCACATGGCCATCGTGGTCTTGCCCAAACCCGGCGGACCGTCGAAAAGTATGTGCCCCAGCGATTCGCCCCGCTTCACGGCCGCGTCGACCGCAATTTTCAGCCGCGCGAACACGTCGCGCTGGCCGACCATTTCCTCCAGCCGCTGCGGGCGCAGATCGCGGTCGTCCTCGTCCGGACGGGCCTGGCTTCGCAGAATGGCTTCGCGTGGCATGGTGGCGGCTCGCTGTTGGCGGTCGGCCGAACGATGTCGAATCAAGAATTCGGGCCGCCGCGCGCAATATAGCAAAGTGCCGCCCAAGGCGGAAAGCTCAGCACCCAACTACGTCCAATCGCCGTACGGCGTTCGAAGCGCTATTTCGCGTGACTTTTTTGATAAACCGCCTGCAACAGCGCCTCGACGTCGCTGAACTTCTTCCGGTCGGACAGGGCAGCATCAAGCAACTTGCGGGCATCAGTCTCGGAGTGGCCCAGCTTGCACAGCACGTCGAACGCTTCCTTGGCCACGTCGGTGGGCACGTCGCCCGCCATTTCCTCGCGCGACACCATGAGCACGAACTTGGGCATTTTGCGCCGCAGCTTGGCGATGATCCGCTCCGCCGTGGCCGACCCGATGCCCGGTAGCGCCGAGAGCCCCTTGGCATCCTGCGCCTCGATCAACTCGGCGACTTCCTTGACCGGGCGGACCATGGCCCGCAGTGCTTTTTTGACGCCCAGGCCATCGACCGAGCAGAAAAGCTCGAAAAATTCCCGTTCGACTTCGCCGGTGAAACCCACCAAACGCGGTGTAAGCCGCCCATGCGCGGGATTGCCGTCGAGATAGTGGATCGTGAAGAGGCTTACGTCGCGGCCAACGTTGTGCTGCAACCGCAGCCGGGCGAACTCGGGTATCAGCACTTCGTATTCGAAGGCGTCGACGGCGATGGTGGCGGTGTCATTGGCCACCGACAGCAGCTTGCCGGAGATCTTGTTAATCAATGAAGTAGAGCTCCCGCGCAGAGATCACGCCGTTCGCCGCGCCACCGCCCCACGCGCTTTTCGGCTTGCCGTTTCGCGCTCCGCCGAACCACCGCTCGAATAATAGTGGCACAGCGCCACCGCCAGCGCATCGGCCACGTCGGGCGGCTCGGGCTCGCGGGCCAGCCCCAATTCGCGGCAAATCGCCCGTTGGACTTGCCCCTTCGATGCCCGCCCGCTGCCGGTGAGCGTTTTCTTCACCTGCGTAGCCGCGTAGTGGACGACCGGCACTCCTTCCTGCGCGGCGGCCAGGCAGATCACGCCGCGAGCGTGTCCCATGAGGATGGCGGTGCGGGGCCGCTCATAATGCGAATATAACTGCTCGATCGCTAGTACCGAGGGGCGCAGGGAGTGAATCGCGTCCCGAATCCCGTCGAAGATTTCTTGGAGCCGCGACTCGATCGACCCCCGCGGCCGCGATCGCACGACGCCAGCTTCCAACAGCACGGGACCGCGCTGCGATACGGCAAGGGCGCCGTAACCGGTTACGTTCAGGCCGGGGTCGACGCCCAGAACGCGCACACCTGCCGTGGAACGATGGCTCGATGCGTCGTCCGGCTCATCGCGTGCCGGCCGCGTCGTCGCGCCGTGTGGCTTACGACTCGATGCGCCAGATCGTGCCATCCTTGCGGTCTTCCAGCGTGATGCCCACTTGGGTCAGTCCGTCGCGAACGCGGTCGGCCAGCGCAAAATCCTTGCGGCTGCGCGCTTCGGCCCGCAGGTCGATCAGCAGCCGTACGAGCCGGTCGACCAAATCGCTGTCGCCGCTTTGCAGGCGAGGGGGCGGCTCGCGGAAAAGGCCCAGCAAGGCCGTCAATTCGCGCAAAGTCGCGGCCCCGCGCGTGAGCGATTCGGTCAGCCCT
>CAYQAJ010000290.1:0-6568 GCA_964415245.1 uncultured Pirellulaceae bacterium
CGAGTGTTTTCGGGAACTACTGGCCCGCGACCAATCGGAGGCACCAGACTGCAAGTGGTGGGGTGAACTGGTCAGGCAGCTAAACCAGCCGCGTGACCCGTCGTCGAGCTGACTCGTCCGACTGCAGTCCAGCAGCGGTCAAACGGTTGGGCTTTCGAGCAACCGGAAAGCGTCGGGGACTGCCTCATGTGGCGTCGCGGATGTTCGATATCCCTCTTCCTCTGCGGCATCGGCGAAACAAGCTGCGCCTGTCCCCGCCTTTGAGACGCGTTCCGAATGGCCCGTCCGTCGCCGCTTCCATCGGGACACGCCCAGCAGAGAGCCGGAATCGTGTTGGCCGCCCGGACCGCCCACCCGCCGCGCTTTCTGCCGCTCGCCTTGCCCCATAACGACCCGGCAAGCCCGATCGAGAACGGCCCTGTTTTGGCGGCTGCGGATTGTCAGCCGCGCGCCGGCGGGCGATACTGATTTTGGGTCCGCCGCGGGATGCGCCGACGGTAAACAATATGCTGCCGATGGTGATTTTCGAACCAAGCGCGCGAGGTGCATCATGAAAAGCCTGGCCGACGGGCTGCCGCCCGACATCGCGCGGCAGGTCCACCCCGACTGGCGCAAGAACGAAGCGGCCTACTGGGCCATCCGCGACCAACTTCTGGCCCCATACCAGGGTCAGTGGATCGGCTTCGCCGACGGCCGTGTCGTCGCTTCCGGCACTCGCCCCGTAACCGTCTTCCACGCCGCCCATCAGGCCGCGCAACACCCGTTCATCACGTGCGTCGGTCGTGAGAACGAGCCGTACCGCATGCGCCGGGCCAGTTTTACCTAGGACACGAGCTACCCTGGCGAAGCGCTGCCTGCGATTCGCGCCGAGTTCCGCCGTGAGCGCGGGATTCCGGGCCTGGTCTTCGATCGCGTGATCCCCGACACGGGGGCCGATACAAGTGCGCTCCCCTGGGAGGACCGCGAGCAAATGCAGCTTGATCCTGCCGACGGCGTGCCGAGCCTAATGAGCGGATTGGCCGGAGGCTCGGCCACGATGCTCGGTTTTTTGGTGTGGGTGCAACTGGATGGCGCCCAATACGAGTGCCAGCTCCACGCCGATTTTCTCGGCACGGAGTGCATCTTGGGCCGCGACGTGCTGAACTCGCTGGATGTTCTTTTTCGCGGCCCGAGCGGCGAGGCGATCGTGAACCCGTGAGCGATCTGGCGCGAGCCGAGTCGGTCAGCATCAGCGGTCTCACAGGAGCGGCCCTCAGACTGCGGCGCGTCAACGCTTCCTGACACCACTTTCGCTTCGTTGTCGCCGGTTCGTGAAGTGCCGCTAGCGACGTATGCCGGCTTCTTTCCCGGTGGTAGAATGGATTGTGTTTCGTGGCGCATTCGTCGTCGTTTGCCGACGACGCACGTTTGACGACTAACGGAGTTCCCCTCATGACTCTTACCGTTGAAGCCGTGTATGAAAACGGCCACCTCAAACCCCTTCAGCCGATCGACCTGCGAGAGGGCACGTCCGTCCGCGTGACCATCACGCCCGTCGACAAGGACTACGACCCACTGGAGGCCGTGATCGGCATCGGCGACGGGCCGCCCGACGGTGCCGACAACCACGACAAGTATATCTATGGAAAGAACCAACCATGATTTTTGTCGATACCTGGGCATGGGTGTCACTTGCCCTGAAGCGCGATCAGCATCATCGCCGGGCGAAGGCCGAGCACAAGGACCTGCAAAGAGCGGGTAGGAAGTACGTTACGACCAGCTTCGTACTCAGCGAGCTGATCGCCCACCTCTATACCACTCTGACACCGACTCAGGCCCGAGGATTTATCAACACGGTGCTGTCGGCCGTCGATGCGGGTAAGTACGAGCTCCTTCACCTCTCCGCCAACCAGTTCCGTCGTGCCTGGGACTTGCGACAGAAGTATCAGGACAAACCGGATATCTCCTTCGTGGATTTCACATCCCTGGTCGTCATGCAGGACCTCGGCATTACCGACGTCTTCACCGGCGACGCGCATTTCCAACAGGTCGGCCTGGGATTCCGATTGGTTCCTTGAAGATTTCTGCACCGCGCCATGACCCTACGCTTTGGAAGCGCTTCGTCTCGGTTGGCGTTGATTCCTGACGGCTCCGCTGTCTCGGCGCGAAAGCCGCACGGCCGCCCAATCCCCAGTCTGCTGGCCGAATTGCGGCCAATTTGCCGGGTGCGCGCATCAGCGCATCGAATCAATAGGTCATTGCGCTCACCCGCCAACTCACCCGATCATGAAAGGTGCATCCATTCCTGACATCAAAGTCGGCCAGGCGATCGAAGCGCGGGGATCGACTCGCTTGCCATACACTTGCAAGAACTTCGAAGGCGTCGATTTGTGCTCGTGCCCAGCCTCGCGCAATCCGTCGGTCCCCAGGGAATGGAGAACCTGGAAACACCTCAGCGCTATGGCGACATCGCCATGACGCGGCGGTGCGTGCGCAAGCCGGTCCGCCGGCCAGTTCATTCGTCGCAGAGCGAAAGGAGAGACCGGCACGACTCAGCGACCAGGGGCGCGGACCGCCATACCGCGGCGCGGCGCCGTATCATGAAATCAGGGGTCTCGAACGCACGGTGGCGCTGTCGCAGCGTTCACGGGGTGGGTGTTCGATCGGCAGGGATCCGGACGGGCGGACCAGGCGCAAGCCGCCCGACTCGCCCGAACGTAGAGGCTACCTCTCGGCGGCGAGCGCTGGGGGCGATTCGATATCGCCGAAGTCAAGCAGCGCGACTACAAGACCGGCCGTCTCAAGTAGCTCAAAGACGCATCGCCCGAAAACGCCGACGAGCCGCCACCGCTGGAGGAACTTGCCACCGAGGCCGTCGGCGAATGGAAAGCGGCCATCGACGAACGGAACGCCGTGGTCGCCCTCTTAGAAAACGGCAGTACGGAGTCGGCCAGCACTTCGGCGGCCCGGGACACGTAGTACAAGCCTTCGCGCCGCAAGAGGTTCGGTCGTGTGCGGGGCTCGCTGTGCCGGCCTTGTTTTCGTAGACAAGAATGGCGTCCTACGTTATTATCGAAACTAGCCCGAATCGAAAATAACGATCCGCCAACCGCCCCCTTATGATCGCCAGCGAAAACAAGCATCGCGCCGGGCGCTACGTGCGGCAACCGGCCGGCTACCGGGCCTTCTTGCCGGCGCCGCTTCCGCCCCATCCGCGCGTCGACATGGACCACCTGTGGCCCCTCGTTTCACAGGCCGACCGTGCGCTGGGTCGGCTTGACGGGTCGACGGAAAGCCTGCCCAACCCCGACTTGTGTTCATGTACGTCCGCAAGGAGGCCGTGCTGTCGAGCCAGATTGAAGGCACGCAGGCCTCGCTTATCGACGTTCTGGAGTTCGAGGCCGACGCCCTGACACCCGGTCATCCGCAGGACATAGGCGAGGTCGTCAACTACGTCGCCGCCATGAACCACGGTCTCGAGCGACTCAGGGCGTTGCCCCTCTCGCTGCGGCTCATCCGCGAGATTCACGGCAAGCTGCTGGCTGGCGTGCGTGGGGGCGAACGGACTCCAGGCGAATTCCGGCGCTCACAGAACTGGATCGGTCCGCAGGGATGTACTTTGCCAACCGCTACGTTTGTCCCGCCGCCGCCTTCCGCATTGATCACCGCGATGGGTGCTTTGGAAAAGTTCTTGCACGACGAGACTCCGATGCCGGTGTTGGTCAAAGTCGGCCTGGCGCATGCCCAGTTCGAAACGATCCACCCCTTTCTCGACGGCAACGGCCGCGTGGGGCGACTGCTCATCACGTTCCTGTTGTGCGAAAAGGGCATTCTGCAGCGCCCTTTGCTCTATCTGTCGCACTATTTCAAGCTGCATCGCCAGGAGTACTACGACCGGCTGCAGGCGGTCCGCGATCATGGCGCCTGGGAGGCGTGGCTGGCTTTTTTTCTCAGCGGCGTGTTCCAGGTTTCGCAAGACGCTACGGCCACCGCGCGGCAGATCGTCAATCTGCGCGAGGCGCACCGCCGACTGATCCAGGAGCGTTTCCGCCGCACAGCCGGCACAGCGCTGAAATTGCTCGAAAGCCTCTACTCGCGCCCATTCGTCTCGGTGCAGCACGTGGGCGAGGTGACGGGTTTGGCCGACGCCAACGCGAATAACTTGGTGGCACGATTCGAAGAGCTGGGGTTGCTGAGAGAGTCCACCGGTCGCAAGCGAAATCGCCGCTTCGCCTACCAAAGCTACCTCGATCTGCTTTCCGATGCGCCTGCCCGCAACATGCCGCGCGGTCGAAAGCCGGTCCGCCCCCGCGGGAAGCGAAAACGATGACTGTGATCGACCTTGATCCACCGTAAACGTGTCGCACTCCGACGAACTGCCGCCACCTGAGGAATCGGCCACCAAGCCCCTCGGCGAATGGGAAGCGGCCATCGACGAGTTGGGTGCCATCATGGGTCTCTTGAAAGAATCCAAGTGACGCACCGGATCCATTCGACAATGGCAGCCCGATGCCGTTTCTGAACGTCCCAGGAGACAACGCGTGAAAGCCAGGTCCGCCAAGACCCGCCGCCCGAACACCCAACCGGCCGCGCTGCCCGCGCTGAAGCGCGCCGCCCGGCGAGCGGTGCAAATCGCGCGATCGACCGGCACGTCGGCCTATGTCCTGGAAAACGGAAAACTCGTCGACGCGGGCAAGCGCATCCGCCGCAAGCGCAAGAAAGCCCGCCCGAACTGACGGGCTGGCCGGAAAGGGCTACCTCGGCGGCGACCGCTGGCGGCGTTTCGACACCGAAGAAGTCAAGGAGCGCGACTACAGAATCGACAGTCTCAAGCGGCTCAAGGACGAATCGCTCGCCGCCGCCTAACGAACTGCCTACCGAACCTACTGGCCTGCTCGAAGCAGCGGTCGAGCAGTAGAACGCCATGGCCGGACTGTTGGAGAACGGCAACGGCGAGCCGCTTGCTGGGGTTAAGGGGAAGACGCGATGACTGTTGCCGAGCGGAAACACGTCGCCCGGCAGAATGACGAATGCGAGGATGAGTTGCGGGACAGCCGGGCCACCACTGACGCTAGGTCCCTCATTGCCCCAGACGGCGTCTTCTCCGACGGGAGCTGGATCGAGCCTAAGGTTCAAGACCCCGCTGGTGACGTGCGCTTGGTGCAATGGCCGGATTATGGCAATGGTTACTTTCGCAACAAGTCAGCGCGGTTTCTCACCGCTACGAAAGCTGCTCGGCAGCCGACGGGTCGCCCGATTCGATCTGCCCCAAAATCCGAGTAATGTCGCTCATTGCGACATTCAGAATACGCCGCGATCCGACATGATGCTACAAGAATAGCGCGCGGCCGCGGTCTGCCGATTCCATTCGCAACACGTCGCATGATGCGAAATCATTTTCCTTGTCCGCAGATTGCGAGGAAACCCGGCTCTACGATCGGCACAAACCGGCCGCAGGGTCGCCCTTGTCGACGGCGTGGCGGTTGTTGCTTGGGGATTTGCGGCGGTCGCAGCGCTTCAGTCTGCCGAGCCGACCGCAGCACAGGCCGAGTTGTTGGAATCCAAGATCCGCCCTGTGCTGGCCTCCATCGGAGCCGCCAATGCCGGCGAATATTGTCAGGTACTCGTCCGAGCCACGTACCTGAAGGACCTGCTGTACGAAGATTTCTTGTTTGACGAGGAGGACTGGCTGCAGCTAACGAGCAACGAACGTCAATGACCCGCGCGGAGCGATTCCATGACCGGTACCCAGACCCATTTCAGTGATCGAGAGCTGGCGACGGTGCTGGCTGCTCTTCGCTATTGGCAGCAGGACCTGGATGCGCAAGAACCTAACGACGAAGAGAGCGGTCCGATTTCGCCGCACTTCGACGAGCACGAGCCGCTCAGCTCGAAAGAGGTCGACGAACTCTGCCAACGGCTCAATACCGGTGCAACCGATCCCGGCCACGGTCCCTACATCGACTTGTGTCGCCGCGTGGTGGTGCTGGCCTCGAACTGGGCCGATGGCACGCAGCCGGCACATGTGGCCGTCCGTGTGTTTCGCGACCTGGGCCAGCAGGCCCGGCTGCTGCTGGATACAGTACAACCACCAGTCCACGACAATCGCTACGTGCTGTACGACTTCGATGCCGACGAGCTGGTATCCCAACGGGTGTACGACTGCTACGACGACGCGGCCGACGAGGCGGAGCTTCTCAACGACGTGCTGATCGTGCGCGTACCGATTGCCAACCGCCGGTGCGGCGACGGGAATCGAGAGAGCATTTCCGACGAGACCTGCGATTGCGAACAGAACGTGCCCGGCACGTTCTGTTCCGGCATCCCTGGCATTCTGGCTCGCATTGAGAACGGACGAGTCGTCCCCGGCACGATAGTCGAGCGCTGCGACGCCTGCGAGCGGTACGAATCGGACGAGGCAGCACTTCAAAAACTCATCGAGTTGGGCATCGCGGCTCCCCGTACACCTGCCGACGCGCTCGGGCAAGAGTGGACCGGCAAGGAAAGCAACGACTAGCAAAAGCGGGCCGCGGGCAGAAGTTCGATACGGTTCGTTTCCTTGTGCCGGTCTTCCGCAGGCAATTCGCCG
>CAYQAJ010000291.1:0-1096 GCA_964415245.1 uncultured Pirellulaceae bacterium
GAACAGGTTCCCCCCCTGCGCAACGTTTAAAAGCTGCATGCCCGCGCCGATGCCCATCACGGGCATCCGCCGTTCGGCAATCTGCGCCGCCAGCATGCGATCGAACGTCTCGCGACGCGATTCGAGCGTCCGCACCCGCGGGTGCAGCATGAAACCGTCGCGCCGCGGATCGAGGTCCGCTCCCCCCGTGAGCACGAAGCCCTGCACCGCGTTCAGCATGCAGTCCACGTCCGCCTTCTCCGTAAGGGGCGGAACGACGACCGGTATGCCTCCGGCCGCGATGATGCAGTCGTAGTAGCGCGAGAAAACATACGAGAAGGCGGGCGAATCCTTTCGGTTGGCTCGGTAGTCGGCATTGAGTCCAATCAATGGTTTGCAAAGCATCTGACTCTCCTTTTTCAGATACGTGCGCCGAAAACCGTTCGGCAAAAAGCCGAAGATCATCCGGCGCAAAGAACGCACGGCATGGCAGAATGCCGCCGCAACGGGCTGCAAGCGCAAAGAGCGAACGGAGGATACTGACGCTAAGATCGAGGAAGACGGCGGCAAGGAGCGCGGCAATCTAGCGTGCCGGGCTCGCGAACGTCGGCTTCGATCGTGATCGCTCTCAGCGTCAATACAAGCAGAAACGCCGCAGCGTGCCGTCTTCCCGCCTTCAGACGGCAGCCCGGTACGTGCGCGACGGTCCTCGCAGACGGCCCCCCTGGGGCGAGTCTGGTGGTCGTCCCTGACGAATCGCGGGTGTGTCGGGGTCCTGCCTCCGTCGCCTTGCCCTCACGGACGATGCGGCGGAACGACTTCCCTATCTTTGGCCTCGACCAGTCTCCTTACCATGTACCCTGCGTCGCACGGGTTGGGATGCATAAGTCGGGGGCGAATGTACCCTGGCCTGCTGACGCTTCCTAGGAACGGCCCACAACTTGGGGGGGCACATCGCGCGATGCACTACATCGTGTGCAAGCAAGAAGCAAGCTGGCAGTTTTCGCGTAGAAGTTCGACTGGCCAGGCAGCGCAACATCGCCGAGAGCGGGACGCGGTTGATGCGAAATGAGCAGTCGCCAGGGTAGTTTACGACCTGCCGCCGCGGCAGTACGCT
>CAYQAJ010000291.1:1196-6565 GCA_964415245.1 uncultured Pirellulaceae bacterium
CGAAGTCGTGACTTCAATCGAGCTCGAACGCCGGCTCGAGCCGCTGTACCGCCGCCTCGACCTTCCCGAGGGAAGACTCGAGCTGATGTCGGGCATCGTCGAGCGCCGCTTCTGGCCCGTCGGCATGATGCCCAGCGAGAAGAGCATCGAAAGCGGCGAGAAGGCGCTGCGGGCTGCGGGAATCGATCGTCGCCAGGTGGGGGCACTCATCCACGGCTCCGTCTGCCGCGATTACCTCGAACCGGCCACTGCCGCGGGCGTGCATCATCACCTCGGCCTGCCCGAGCGGTGCATGGTGTACGACGTATCGAACGCTTGCCTGGGCCTCGTGAACGGCATGGTCCAGATCGCCAACATGATCGAGCTGGGCCAGATTCGCGCCGGGCTGGTCGTGGGTACCGAGAGCGGCCGCCAGCTTGTCGAGACGACCATCGCCGCGCTCAACCGCAACACGAGCATCACGCGCTCCCAGCTCAAGCGCGCCCTGGCCTCCATGACGATCGGCTCGGGAAGCTGCGCTCTATTGCTGACGCATCGCGACATCAGCCACTCCGGCAACCGCATTCTCACGGCCACGGTGCGGGCACACACGCGGCATCACGACCTGTGCCGTAGCGGCCGCGACGAGGCAGCCATCGACATGCAGCCGCTGATGGACACCGACTCCGAACGGCTGATGATGGAGGGCATCGCCACCGGCGTGGAGACGTTCGACGATTTTCTAGTCGAATCCGGCTGGTCGCTCGAACACATCAACGCCACCTTCTGCCACCAGGTCGGAACGATCCAGCGCAAATTGATGCTGAATGAACTGGGCGTCGATCCAGGCCGCGACTTCACGACGGTCGAGTGGCTGGGCAACACCGGCTCGTGCGCCTTGCCGCTCACACTGGCCATCGGCACGCAGCGCGGCTGTGCCGGCCCCGGCGAGAATCTGGCCCTGTTGGGCATCGGCTCGGGCATCAACTGCATCATGATGGCCATCCAGTGGCAGCGAACGCTGGTCCGCAGCACGCTCGACGAACCGGCCGAAGCAGCGGACCCTGTCGAAGCCGACATAGCTCCTCAAGTATCGGCGAGTTGAGCGCCGACGTCCATTGTCCGTGGTCCGTTGCCAGTTGGCGGATGTACGTCGTCGGTCGTCGGTTGTTCATAGACCGTCATTCCCGCGAAGGCGGGAATCCAGTGCGGCGTACTGAGTACGAACTGCCGGCG
This sequence comes from uncultured Pirellulaceae bacterium, assembly GCA_964415245.1. Lineage (GTDB taxonomy): Bacteria > Planctomycetota > Planctomycetia > Pirellulales > Pirellulaceae > CAYQAJ01. Next base: position 2,412 of record CAYQAJ010000291.1, read on the forward strand.
ATCAAAGACCACCGCGGCACGTCCCGACCTACGCCTTTTTCTCGTGCGTCAGACCCTTGACGCAGCGGTTCGTTGTCGCTAAACAGGTAAAAGTGGTACGTAAAATACCTGTTTTGGGCCCCGTGGCATGCGACTTTCCTTGCAGACTGATTACGCGCTGCGGACGCTCATGTATCTGGCTACCGTGCCGGATCGGGCTACCGCTGCCGACGTGGCGACTTTGTTCGGCATCTCGGGGCATCACGTGGCCAAGGTGGTGCAGCAGCTTGCCCGGTTGGGGTTTGTGCGCAGCCAGCGGGGGCGCGGCGGGGGGATTAGCCTGGCTCGGCCGGCCGGTGATATCCGCGTGGGCGAAGTGATTGCCGCCTTCGAGGGGAACATGCACCTGTTGGAGTGCGTCGGCACCGACGGCGTGTGCGTGATCGAATCGTTCTGCAAACTAAAACGCGTTCTGGCCGACGCCGAAGACCTGCAAATGAACTACCTCGACGGCATCACCCTGGCCGACGTGCTGCCGGCGAAAAGACAGTTGAGTCGTGTTGCGACGTAGGTCCCGTCTGCCGGGCGGGACTTGAACGATAGTTGTGGCCGGTCTCCCGACCGTGCCGCGTAAGGTTGTGGCCGGTCTCCCGACCGTGCCACGCCGGCCGACCGAAGGTCTCAATCCTGGAGACCTGCGGTCGTCGCCTCGGCGGGGTCGGGAAACCCGCGCTGAACAGTGTTGAATGAGTTATCACCCGCCATGAGGTCCCGCTAGGCAAGCGGGACCTACTTACTTTCCTACCCACCTTCCTTACCTCCCACCAAGGATTATCCCACCATGACAACCGCGAAGAATCCGCATCGACGTTCGTTTGTTTCGCTGATTGTGCTGGCGGCTCTGCTTGTCGGCGTTTCGCTGTGGACCGGTTCCGTCTTGCGCAACAGCGCAGCGGACGAGCCTGCAGCAAAAAATCCGACGACGAAGGTCGACGAGGCCGCGCTGAAGCGGGCCCGTCGCGAGGTACAGATGCTCGACGATATCTACAAGACGACGGTCGTGCTCATTACCGACAAGTACGTGAACGACGTGGACGACTTTCCGGCCGGCAGCGCGGCCGTGGCGCTGTTCAAGCACGTGTCGGAAAAAGGCTGGCACGGCGTGCGGCTGATCGATGTGAGCGGCCAGCCGTACGAGGAGAAGAACGTCGCCCGCGACGAGTTCGAAAAGCAGGCGGTCAAGCGTCTGCAAGCGGGCGAGGCGTACGTCGACGCGGTGGAGACGAAAGAGGGCCGCCCCGTGCTGCGAGCCATGACCGCGGTGCCCGTGGTCATGGAGAAGTGCACGATGTGCCACGACCACTACAAGGATGCCAAAAAGGGCGCCGCCGTCGGAGCCATCAGCTACACTATGCCGATCGAGTGACGGCACGGGCGAAGCGCCACATGAACGTAGCGGCTATCGGCAGCTACGGCCGGTTCACGCGGCGGATGATTTCGTCGTCGAAGTAGTTGATGCACATGCCCGCGTCGACGACGACCGTTTGGGCGGTGATGCCCGACGAACGGGGGCTGAGCAGAAACGCCGCCACGTTGGCCGCTTCTTCGGTCTCGACCGCCTTTTTGCGGGGGATCACCTGTTCAGCATACAGGTACGCGTCGACGTAGCCCGGGATGCCGGCCGAGGCCGACGTCTTGAGCAGCCCGGGCGACACGGCGTTGAACCGCACGCGGGAGAAGCGGCTGAACGACTTGGCCAGAAACGCGAGCGACGAATCGAGGGCCGCCTTCACCGGAGCCATGAAACCGTAGCTCTCGCTGGCCATGCGGGTGGTTGAGATCGACACCGTGACGACCGACGCATCGGGGTCGAGCAAGTCCTTCATGGCGCCGGCGAGCGCGATGAGCGAATAACACGAAACGTCGAACGCCCGCAGAAGCTGCTCCTTGCTCGTTTCGTGAAACGGCTTGGGGCCTTCTTCGTAGTCGGCAAACGCGATGGAGTGGAGGATGCCGTGCAGCGGCGCGTGGGCGGCCACTTCGTCGCGGAGTCGGGCGATCTCTTCGGGCTTCTCCACGTCGCACACGTAGACCGGCGCGTCGTCGAGCAGCTTGCGGACGCTTTCTCGCCGCTCGGCGGTGCGGACCGCGTAAATGGGCGTGGCGCCGCACTCGGCCAACACGCGGCCCACGTGGTAAGCCACGCTCTTGCGATTGGCCACGCCCGTTACCAGAATCGACTTGCCGGCGAGCTGCAGGAAATCCATGACAGGGGAGGGAGTTTTCAGTTTTCGGTTATCAGTTTTCAGCCGGACATCGGGCGATTGGCATCGCCACTACAGGTCCGGCTCGGCAAGCCGGACCTACTTGGTACTTCGCTCAGCCGCTGTCGAACTCTGGCGCATCAGGCGACGCCATCTTGCAGGCGAAGTGGAACCGCGCGGCGATTTGTCCTTGGCATGTGACCCGCGCCGTGAGGAAGAATGCGCCGCCGCGCTGTTCGTCGAGCGTTACTTCCATGTCGATCGTTTCCCCGGGCCGCACCATCCGCTTGAACTTCACTTCGCGCATGCGGGTCACCACGGGCACGCCCCCTTCTTCGCGAACGTGCGGGCTGAGCAGAATCGCCCCCGCCTGCATGGCGGACTCGCAGAGAATGACGCCGGGCACGAGCGGATAGTGCGGATAATGTCCCTGGAAGAAGTACTCGTCCGCGCGGAATGTCTTGCGGCAGAGAATGCGATTCGCATCCTGCTCGACCACTTCGTCCACCAGCAACATGGGAGCGCGGTGGGGAATGGCGGCATGAATGGCGTCGAGGTTCATGAGATGAGCCTGCGTCTCTCGACTGTCGGTCGTGGAGGGTTTCGCCGACATCATACCGATGCCGCAGCCGGCGCGGCCGCCCAGCGCATGAGCTGCAAGTCGACGTCGTTGGCCACGATCACGCCGTAGTTAATCACTCCCAGCCAGCCCGACATGATGATACCCACGCTGCCGGCATGATACAGGCCCTGAATCTGCTCGGGCAAAGCGCGGCTGACGGCAAGCCCTTCGAACTTGGTGCCGAAGCTGGCCCCATCGACGTGCCGCGTGTAATGCCGAAAGGTGATCGGCGTGGCCGCCTCGGCGTGATCCAAATCGCGGCGCACGTCGGGCACGTACTTTTCCAGGGCGTCGATCGTGCCTTCGATCAATTGCCGCTTGCGCTCTTCGTACTCGGGCCGCGTGAGGTCGGCCCAGTCCTCGAAGCGGGCATTGGTGCTGGAGACGACCAGGCACCGCGGCTCGGCACCGGGCCGCGACTTGGGATAGTAGAAGGTAAACGTGCGGCTGGTGATATTCGGAGAGACGACCAGATCGGTGCGGAACCGGGGCGCCGTCGAGCTGAACAGAATATCGCCCGTCGATTCGTCGATCTGCCGCTCGGGCTTGAGTGCCATGAACACCTGCGTGCTGGAGCAGTTCATTCGTACGGCCTCGGCCTCATCGACGAAACGCCGGTCGAAGTGCTCGGCGCCGACCAGGCGAAAGATCGTGCTCCGCAGGTTGGCGTTGGATACGACGGCCCGAGTGCCGATCGTCCGGCCGTTCACGACGACGCCCGTGACGCGGCCCCCTTCGACCAGCACGCGCTCGACGTCGCAGCGGACGCGAGCGTCGACGCCGTGACTCGCCAGAGACTTTTGCATCAGGGGAATCAGTTGGTCGGTGCCTCCCGCGAACGTGTAGATGCCCTTGGACATGAAATTCGAAAAGACGATGCCAAAGGCCGACGCGGGATCTTCGAGCCCGGAGCCGTTGGCGTAGGTGATTGGCTCGTGCAGTAGCCGTACCACGTCTTCGCGGCCCGGAAAGAAACGGTTGAGCAGTTCGCCGGTGGTGAGCGTCGAGTTGTCGCGCGTGCTCGCTGCCCACACGGTATCGAAGAACTGGCTGACGGCCGCGGGTTCGACGCCGAAGCGGCCGGTCAAGAGCCGCTTGAAGTCCTCGCGGTCGAACGCGGTGGTCAGCGAGAACATGGGGTTGTCGTAGCGGATGTTGGGCACCGGAACGATCAGGTCGGCGATCTCGTCGTTCCAATAGCGGCGGCAGCTTTTGATCATGCCGACGGGAAACCCGTGCAGCGAAATGTCGAAAATGTGCCCGCCCGGTCGGCGAAACCAGGTGGCCAG
>CAYQAJ010000292.1:0-6541 GCA_964415245.1 uncultured Pirellulaceae bacterium
CGCCGCCACAGGCCTCGTCGAGGTAGGCGGGCCACTGGTCGGGCTCGCGCTCCAGCGCGGCAAGGAAGATCGATTTGGCTTGGTCTTCGGTCGCGTTCATAGAGTCCTCACTTGGGATTGCCCAACCGCCGACGAATCGCTCCGAAACGGCGCGTCGTCATGACCAGGGCGCAATCGCCTCTACTAGCCAGTGCGATAAAACATGGTGCACTTTCTCACGACAGGCGAAAAACCGCCGGCTGTTACGACTCTTTCAGCAATTCGCTGAACAGCCACGCTCGAGCGTAAGCCCAATGCCGATAAGCCGTTGCCGGCGAGACATTCAGGGCCGCAGCGGCCTCGTCGAGGGCCAGACCGCCGAAGTAACGAAGCTTGACCAGTTCGCCGGCAAGGTGGTCCAGTGCCGCCAGCCGGGCAAGCGCTTCGTCCAGGTCGATGAGTTGATCGGGAGAAATGGAGGACGCCACGTCGAGCTTTTCAAAGTCGACGCGCCGCCAGTCGCCGCCGCGCTTGACGCGTGCCTTGCCGCGGGCTGCTTCGATCAGAATGCGGCGCATGGCCTCAGCCGCCGCGGCGAAGAAATGGCCGCGGTTGTTCCAGTGCTGGGCTCGCTCGCCATCGACGAGTCGGATATACGCCTCGTGAACCAGGGCCGTGGCTTGCAGCGTCTGACCGGGCTTTTCGTGTACGAGTCGCGACGCCGCCAGCTTGCGCAGCTCTTCGTATACCAATGGCAAGAGTTGCTCGGCCGCCGACGGGTCGCCGGAATCAATTTGCGACAGGATGCGAGTGACGTTGGAAATCGTCGAATGCCTTCGTCGTTGCAGTTTCTGATTGAGTATAACGCCGCCGCGGCGACTTGGCGCATCCGGGCCATGCCCCGGGCCGGCGGCGTTTCTGGGTAAATACTGGTCGGGGGGCATTCCCCGCCGGGGGCCATTTCTGACCGACGCCGCGCGGCCCGCCGCTAAGAGCGATCCCGCCCGCCAGTCCCCCCCTAAGCGGGGGTCCCTGTGGGGTTAGTGGGTTTTGACAGCCAGTCGCGGGGTCGTTATTCTCAAGCACAGTGCGAGAAGGCTGGCCAGACTCGCAGAGTGTGGGAATGGCCTTGCCCAACGTGCGACTAGCGCCGCAGCCGACTTTGCCGCGGCACACTACCCGCCTGAAACAACCCGCCTTACTTACCACGCCTTTTGCACGCCGGCATCGCGCCGCCGATGCGTGCGCCGCCCGCAAGTCCTCGCGGATGTAGGACCGCGCTTGCGCGGCCGTGGAGCGCGATGGGGAGACTATTTGATGAGATGCGCAGGTAACCGATTGAGTCGCCGTGGCTTTCTCACGGTCGGCGGAGTCGCCGGCCTGGGGCTGACATTGGCCGATCTACTGCGGCTTCGCGAGGCCCGCGCCGAGCAGAAGCACTACGACTTTTTGGAGGCCAAGGCCCAGAGCGTCATCCACATCTATCTGCCCGGCGGCATGGCACACCAGGAATCGTTCGACCCCAAGCCCTACGCGCCCATCGAATATCGCGGCGAGCTGGGCGTGGTGAAAACCAACACCGGCGAAGTGCTGTGCGAGACGCTGCCAAAGCTCGCGCAAGTCGCCGACAAAATCTGCGTCATTCGCTCGCTCACGCATGGCGAGGCCGCCCACGAGCGCGGCACGCACAACATGTTCACGGGCTACAAGCCGAGCCCGGCCATCATCTTCCCCAGCATGGGGAGCGTGGTAAGCCACGAATACGGCCCGCGGAATAATCTGCCACCGTACGTGTGTATTCCCGGCCAGCCCAATGAGTTCGCCGGCAGCGGTTACTTGAGCTCGTCGTTTGCGCCGTTCAGTCTCGGTTCCGATCCGGCGGATGGCGGATTCCAGGTGCGCGATCTGAATTTGCCCGGTGGTGTCGACGAGGCGCGATCGGCACGGCGGCGTAGTGCGCTCGAAGCGGTTAACGAGCACTTCGCGCGACGCGACAAGTCGGACAACGTCGGCGCCATGAACACGTTTTATGAACGGGCGTACAGCTTGATCAGCTCGCAGCAGGCCCGCGAAGCGTTCAACATTGCGGCCGAGCCCGACGCGATTCGCGACGAATACGGCCGCAACGCGGCGGGGCAGCGGATGCTGATGGCCCGGCGGCTGGTGGCGGCGGGCGTGCGGCTGGTCACGCTCACCTACGGCGGCTGGGACATGCACAACCAGGTCACCGGCGGAATGCGCGGCCAGATGCCCGCTCTCGACCAGGCGCTTTCGACCTTGATCCGCGACTTGGACCGCAACGGACTGCTGGCGACAACGCTGATCATGGTGTCGAGCGAGTTTGGCCGTACGCCCAAGATCAACGGCAACGCGGGGCGCGACCACTGGCCCAAGGTGTTCAGCGTGATGCTGGCCGGCGGCGGGGTCCAAGGGGGCACGATGTACGGCGCCTCGAACGCCACCGCCTCGGAGCCGGAGATCGACCCGGTTTCGCCCGCCGATCTGGCCACCACCGTGTACCACCAGCTTGGCATCGTCGCCGACAGCGAGCTGATGGCGCCGGGCGACCGTCCGATCGAGATCGTCAAGGGTGGCGACGTACTGACGAATCTGCTGGCCTGACGCACACCGTGGGGAACGCTCCGCGGTTTGGAAGCCTGATCCGCCAGCGAAGGAATCAAAACCCGAAGCGTTAGCGAGGGCGCGCTTCGTCGTGCACACTTGTGACATCATCCGAGCCTTACGCTTCGCATTGCGATGAAGCTCACTCGCTTACGCTTCGCGCTTACGATTGGAGCTTCATCGCTTACGCTTCGGGTTACTATTTTTTGAAGAGGGGCCGACACCGCCATGAAATCTGACGAGCGACAGACATCACGACGATTCGCCATCGCGGCGGTTGCGGTGTTGGCGGCGTGCCTCGGGGCGCGCGGCGCCGCGGCAGTGCAGCCGTCGCTGGGGGGCATTTCGCCGATCGGGTTTCAGCGCGGCGGCGAAGTCGAGGTGATCTTCAGCGGCGCCCGACTGGCCGATGCCCAGGAGCTGCTCTTTTACCGCCCGGGCATTACGGTCGCGAGCCTCGAAGCTTCGGACGCGGCGGTGAAGGCGAAGCTGCAAGTCGCCGCCGATTGCCCGCTGGGTATCCACGCGGTTCGCGTGCGGACCGCCACGGGCATCAGCGAACTGCGCACATTCAGCGTGGGGGCGCTGCCCGTGGTGCAGGAGGTCGAGCCCAACAGCGAGTTCGCCTCGCCGCAGGCGATTCCCTTGGATGTGACGGTGGGGGGCGTCGTGGAGAATGAGGACGTCGACTACTACGTCGTCGAAGCGAAGAAGGGAGAGCGGGTCACGGCCGAACTCGAGGGCATCCGCCTGGGGCTGACGTTCTTCGATCCCTACGTCGCCATCTTGAACGCGGAGCGGTTCGAGCTGGCCCGTAGCGACGATGCGCCGCTGTTGCGACAGGACTGCCTCGTATCGATCATCGCTCCCGAGGACGGCAAGTACATTGTGCAAGTACGCGAAAGCGCCTACGGGGGAAGCGGCGCTTGCGTGTATCGCCTGCACGTGGGACGGTTTCCCCGGCCCACGGCCGTGCTGCCCGCTGGCGGCACCGCGGGCGAGACGCTCTCCGTACAATTGCTGGGCGACGCGGCGGGCCCCATCACCAAAGAGATTACGCTTCCCGCCGACGGAAGCACCGAGTTCGAGTTGTTCGCCCAGGACGATAAGGGCATCTCCCCGTCGCCCAACGTGCTGCGAGTGGCAAGCTTGCGCAACGCGGTCGAGATCGAGCCCAACAATGCCCGCGAGCAGGCCACCGACGCCGGCGAGGCGCCCGTGGCAATGGGGGGCGTGATTGGCGACATGGGCGACGTCGACACGTTTCGCTTCACCGCCAAACAGGGGCAGCAGTTTGACATTCGCGTATTGGCTCGCAACACGCTGCGATCGCCCCTCGATCCCGTGCTGGCGATTCTCAACGCCGATGGCGGCACCATTGCCGCCAACGACGACAGCGGTGGACCCGACAGCTATCTGCGGTTCGGCGTACCGGCCGATGGCGCGTACTACGTCGTCGTGCGCGACCACCTGGGCAAGGGAGGCGAGAACTTTGCCTACCGCGTCGAGATCGCCCCGGTCGAGCCATCGCTCACGATGTCGCTCCCCGAGCGGCAGCAGTACGTGCCTGTCACCTTGAGCGTGCCCCGCGCGAATCGCATGGCGCTGATGGTGGCGGCGTCGCGGGCCAACTTCGGCGGCGAGTTGGCGATCGACTTTCGCGATCTGCCGGCGGGCATGACCTTTCAGACCGTCCCCATGGCGGCCGACCGCAGCGACGTGGTCGTGCTGTTTTCGGCCGCTGCGGACGCTCCCCTCGACGGAACACTGGCCGATCTTGTCGGCCGACCGACCGACGCGAACCTGAAGATCGAAGGTCACCTTCGCCAGCGGACCGGGCTGGTGCGCGGGCAGAACAACATCGACGTGTGGGGGCACGATGCGGATCGCATGGCCGTCGCCGTGACCGACGAAGTGCCCTACTCGATCGAGATCGTGCAGCCCAAGGTGCCGCTGGTACGCAATGGCTCGATGGAGTTGAAGGTTGTCGCCAAGCGAGCCGAGGGGTTCAACGCGGCAATTGGCATCACGCTGCTTTACGCACCGCCGGGCGTGGGAGCGTCGGGATCGATCAGCATTCCCGAAGGGCAGACCGAGGCAGTGATTCCGCTCTCAGCCAACGGAGGGGCGGCGATCCAGAAGTGGCCCGTCGTGGTCATGGGCCGCGCCGGCCACGCGGGCGGTACGGTAGAGGTGGCCAGCCCAATGGCCGAGCTGGAAGTGGCCGACGCCTTCTTCAACTTCGCGTTCCAGAAAGCGGCGGTGGAGCAGGGCCAGCAGTCGGCGGTTCTGATCAACATCGAGAACAAGGCCGCGTTCGACGGCGAGGCGAAAGTCGAGCTTCTGGGTCTGCCCGCCGGCACGTCGACGGGACCGGAGCCGCTGGCGTTCAACAAAGACTCCACGGAGTTGGTCTTCCCGGTGCAGGCCGCCGCCGACGCGCGACCCGGCAAGTACAACTCGCTGGTGTGTCGTGCGATCGTGATTCGCGACGGAGAGCCGATTACGCACACGTTGGGCACGGGCGAGCTGCGGGTCGACAAGCCGATTCCGCAGAAGGTCGCCGAGGCGCCGCCTGAAGCCAAGCCGGAACCTCAGCCCGCGCCGGCCGCCGCGCCTCCGCCTCCCAAGCCACTCAGCCGTTTGGAACAGTTGCGGTTGCAGAGAGAGAAGGAGCGCGAGGCGTCGGGCGAAGGCACGGAATCGGGCAAAGAATAACGCGAGAAAAGACCGTCGCGTCCAGCAAGGGAGTTTGTCGTGAAACGCATAACATGGGCCATCCGGCTTTTGGCACTGTCGGCGTTGCTGCCGGCGGTCTTATTCTCCGTTGCCCGAGCGGAGCCGCAGGTCACCGGCATCGCCGTTTACCCGGCGGACGTGCATCTGACCAGCAGCGCCGACCGGCAGCGCTACGTGGTTATGGCGACGCGCGACGACGGCGTAACGCTCGACGTCACCGCGGAGGCAACCGCCACGCTGGCCGATCCCTCGCTGGCCAAAGTCGAAAACGCCACGCTCTCGCCGCTGGCCGACGGACAGACTTCGCTCACCGTCACCTGGCAGAACCACCAGGCGACCGCCACGGTCGAAGTGAAGGACGCGACGGTCGAGCGCCCCATCAGCTTTCACCTCGACGTGATGCCCGTCTTTATGCGCGCCGGCTGCAACACGGGAAGCTGCCACGGCGCGGCCCGCGGCAAGGACGGCTTCCGCCTGTCGCTGTTTGGCTACGACCCGCAGGGGGACTATTACCGCATTACCCGCGAGCTACCGACCCGCCGCATCAATCTGGCCGTGCCCGAGTCGAGCATGCTGCTGGAGAAAGCGACCGGCAGCGTGCCACACACCGGCGGTAAGCGATTCGACGCCAACTCCCAGTACTACGCCAAGCTGCGGCGGTGGGTCGAAGCGGGAGTGCCGGCCGATGCGGGCGAAGTGCCCACCGTGACGCGCGTCGATTTGTTCCCGCCGGCCGCCGTGCTCGAAGGGGCCGATACCACGCAGCAGTTCATCGTGCGGGCCGTATACAGCGACGGCAGCGATCGCGACGTCACCGACCTGGCCGTGTTCCTGACCAACAACGACAACTCGGCCCCCATCAACGATTCGGGCGTCGTGACCGCGGCGGCCCGCGGCGAAGCATTCGTGATGGCCCGGTTCAACACGCACACGGTGGGGAGCCAGGTGCTGGTGTTGCCGCGCGACCTTCAATACACGCAGCCGACAATCGAAGGCAACTACATCGACGAGCTGGTGGGGGCCAAGCTGCGCAAGCTCCGCCTCGAGCCGAGCGAGCTGTGCGGCGACGAGGAATTCTTGCGCCGCGTCACCATCGACATCACGGGCATGCTCCCCACCGAGGAGGAGTACCACGCTTTTCTGGCCGACGCCAACCCCGACAAGCGGGCTCGCCTGGTCGACTCGCTCTTGGAGCGCAAGG
>CAYQAJ010000293.1:0-6492 GCA_964415245.1 uncultured Pirellulaceae bacterium
GTCTTCGTCGCCGATGATGTCGGTCAACAGCACCCACTTTTCGCCTTCCTGGACCAGGCCGACCGAGATGCCGGCGACCGGGTTACTGATCTTCACGCCCGCCGACATCAGCCCCAGCGTGGCCCCGCACACGCTGGCCATCGACGAAGAGCCGTTCGATTCCAGAATGTCGGAGATGACGCGGACCGTGTACGGAAAATCCTCGGGCGAAGGGAGCACCGGCTTGACGCTACGCTCGGCTAGCGCTCCGTGTCCGTACTCGCGGCGACCGGGTCCGCGGATCGGCCGGCACTCCCCCACCGAAAACGAGGGGAAGTTGTAGTCGAGCATGAACTTCTTGGAGTACTCCTCCATCAGGCCATCGACGCGCTGTTCGTCGCGGGCCGTGCCCAGCGTCACGGTTACCAGCGCCTGCGTCTCGCCGCGCTGGAACACGGCCGAACCGTGGGTGCGCGGCAACACGTCGACGTAGCACTCGATCGCACGCAGCGACTTGGAATCCCGGCCATCGGGTCGCGTGCCGGCGAGAATCAGGTCGCGCACGACGCGTCCTTCCAGCTTGTGCCAGGCCGACCCGAAGTCGCCGGCCGACACGGCGCCTTCGGCCGCGGGGTCGGGAATCGTCTCGGCCAGCGCCCGCGCTTTCAGCTCCGCGACCGCGTCGGCCCGGGCCTGCTTGCCCGTGGTCTGCTTGGCGGCTTTGAAGTCGCCGAAGAAGCGCGACTGGAGTTGCTCGTACAGATCGCCGTCGCCCGACGGTGCGACGATTTCGGCGTTCGCAACGCCGACCTTCTCACGCAGCTCAAGCTGCATGTTGCACAATTCCCGCACCACCGATTGTGCGTGCCGGACGGCATCGAGCATTTCCTGCTCGGGAATCTCGCGGGCGAAGCCCTCGATCATCAGCACCGACTCAGGCCCGCCGGAGACAATCAGGTCCAGGTCGCTTTCTTCCAGCTCCTCTTGCGAGGGGAAAACGACCAGCTCACCGCCCACTCGTCCCAGACGCACCGAAGCCAGCGGCCCGTGGAACGGTAGCGGCGAAAGCAGCACCGCTGCCGCGGCGCCGTTCATCGCCAGCACGTCGGGATCGGTCTGCCGGTCGCTCGACAGGACGATGCTCTGAATCTGCACCTCGTCGTGAAACCACTCGGGAAAGAGCGGTCGAATCGGCCGGTCGATGAGCCGCGACGTGAGGGTTTCCTTCAGCGTCGGGCGGCCTTCGCGCTTGATAAAGCCGCCGGGAAATTTCCCCGCGGCGGCCGTGCGCTCCCGGTAGTCGCAGGTGAGCGGAAAATAATCGAGTCCCGGCCGGGGGGGGCCCGTCGCCACTGCGGTGAGGACGACGGTATCGGAATACTCGGCGACGACGGCCGCCGAGGCCTGTTTGGCCAGCAATCCAGTTTCCAGACTGAATACGCTGCGCCCGATTTGCTTCTCTACACGCACCTTCACCTTATTGTCCTGCCTTGTTTCTGCGTTCCCTCAGACGCATGGGCCGCGAGCCTGGTCCGGTGTCGCCGGACCTCGTTGTCCGCATGGGCCGAAAACAGGTGCGCGGCAGGTGCAGAAAGCCGTAAGCACCATCCGCACATCGCCCGTTTGACGGGCCCGGCACGCCAGAACGCGCGCTCGGCACAAAAGAAAGAGGCTCTACTTGCGAATGCCCAGGCGCCCGATGATATCCAGATATCCCTGCGGATTCTTCCTCCGCAAGTAATCCAGCAGTCGCCTTCTGCGACTGACCAGCGCCAACAGGCCACGCCGGCTGGCGTAGTCCTTTTTGTGCGTTTGCAAATGCCCGGTCAGGCCGTTGACCCGCGTGGTGAGGATCGCAATCTGCACCTCGGGCGAGCCGGTGTCGCTGCCCTCGCGCCGGAACTCCTGGATCAAGCCCTGCTTCCGCTCTTTCGTGATCGTCATGTGCTACCGCAACTTGTCTGCAACCAACAACTTACCCTGTTTTTTCGCCCAAGGGCCACGATACTCCCTGGCTCTGCGTCTGTCGGAACTACTCCTAAGTGAATACCGTTCAACAGTTTTACAGCCGATTAGTTTATCAATCCCCGAAGGGAACGCAACGGTAGATGGAAGAATCTGTCCGCCGCACCGTGGCCCGGCGGTACCCGCGACTCACTGGAAGCCGCGTGCTGCCGGTGCACGCCCCGTTGCGAGAAGAAGCAGCGAATGGGCCTTTGTTCCGCGACCCGTCGGGGCCGGAAACGCGGCGTCCCTCCTGCCGCCGTCAGGGGCTCGGCTCGGTCGGCGCCTATTCGTCCGGTTTCTTGCTGTCGGGTTTCTGATTGTCCGGATTCTCGTTATCCGGCAGGCGGTTGTCCACTTTCAGGCCGAGTAGCCGGGCAATTTGGGGCCAGGCCGTCTGCCGCGCTTTTTCAAAGGCCCGGGCATCTTCCATGTCGCGGCTCTTGGCGTAACGCGAGAGGGCCTGGGCCTCTTGCTTGAGTAACGCGTAGATTTCGATCATGGCGTCGACGGCTGCGACGTCGCTCTCGGTCAGGCCCGTCTTGCGCACCTCGCGAAGGTTCGCGATGTTGACGTCGATCATCCCGATCATCTCTCGCATCAGGTCTTCGGCCCGCTCGGGCGGGTAGACGTCTTTGGCGATGGCATCGGCCACCGTGCCGATGTAGCCGAACGACGTGTAGATATGCGAGGCGCCCAGCGAGCCGATGGTCTTGAGTCGCGCATCGACCTCGCGTGGTTTTTCCTGTTCGGCGGGCGGCTGATCTTGCTGGGCGCGGGCGAAAGGAGGTACGGCGGCGACGAGGAGCGCGAAACCGCCAGCGATCAGGGTGCGCGTCAACGTGCTGCGCGACACGTGGCGCGTTGCTCGTCCGCGGGGAGGCGCCAGGCTGAGACATTCGTGCGACGTCGACATAACAAGCTTCCTGAAACACGGGAGGCGCCGTTTCAGCGCGAATCTCGACCACTTACATGCAGGCGTGGCATTTCAGTCTGACGAGTCGCGGGGGTCGGGTCAAGGCAGGTCGACTACGTGAAGGCGCGTGAGTAATGTCACGAACCTACGCGCCTTCGACTTGCCCGATCGCCTGCAGTAACCGGTCGCGAATCTGCACCAATCGCTCTTCGTCCTCAATTTTTCGTCCCGCTTGGTCGGTCACGTAGAACACGTCGACGACTTGATCCACGCGCGTGCCGATCTTGGCCGAGCCCACCGAGAGCCCAAGCTCGAACAACGAGCGCGTGATGGCGTACAAGAGACCCAGTCGGTCGTGGGCGAATACGTCGATGATGGTGAACCGATCCGACGTGCTGTTATCGATGCGAACTCGCGTGGGGAGCTTGCCCGCCGGCGCGGGCGAGCGCGGCTGCCAAGTGCGGCGAAATACGGGCGACTTGCCCGAACCGTCTTTTAGCGCCGCCACCAATGCCTGGCTCACGTCTGTGAGGCGGTGCGCGGGTGGCTCGCCCGAGTAGTCAGGATCGTTGACGTGAAAGCGGTCCAGCACCAGCGAATCGGCGAGCGTATGGATTTCGGCCGAAAGGATCTGGAGCCCCTTGCTCGAGAGGCAGCCGGTGAGCCGGTGAAAAATGCCCGGCGCGATGTCTTCGTACGTTCCGACCGTGTACTCGACCGTATGGCGAACGGGGTCGTAGCGCCCCCACGCCTCGGCTTCGCGACGCGGGAGGTTCTTGAGCCGCTCCAGGTCCGCCAGAACGCGGTCGCCCTCGCCGTCCAGCAGGCTCGCGGGGAGCGCCGCGATCTGCTTGTCCCACCAGTCGGCGTGGTGATCGTCGGCAATCCGCCCGCGTAGCTCCTGCCGCGTGCGGCGGAGGCGTTCGTCGGCGTCGGGAGCCGCTTCTCCGGCCACTTGCTGCATCGTGCGCTGGTACAGATCGGAGATCAGCTTCCGCTTCCACTGGTTCAAGACGCCGGGTCCCACGGCGGCCAGGTCGGCGCAGGTTAAGACGAACAGCATCTGCAGCATCTCAGGCGAGCCAACCTCAACGGCCAACTGCACGGCGACCGCTTCGTCGTCGATGTTGCGCCACAGCGCCAAGTGCGACATGAGCAGGTGCTTGTGGACGAGAAAGCTCAGCGTTTCGGTGTCGCGCGGCCCGAGCCCCAGGTGCTCGGCGGATTCCGCCGCCAGCCGCAAACCCATTTCGCTATGGTCGTCGGTGTATCCCTTTCCCATGTCGTGCATCAGCAGCGCCAGGTGCAATACGCCCTTCTGCTTGATGCCGCGATAGATCTCGCCCACCAACGAGCTGTCGCTGAGGAAGTCGGTGGCCCGCTCCACCGCGCGGATCGAGTGCTCGTCGACCGTATACTTGTGGTATTCGTTGAACTGCATCAAACAGCGGGAGTGCGCCATGGGGGGCACCAGTTTCTCCAACACGCGAAGCTGGTGCAGCCGCCGCAGCTCGTCGCCCAGGGCCCCTGGCTGCGACATGAGCGAAAGGAACCGCTGCCGTGCTTCGCGCGAAAGCTCCGGGACCGCTCCGTCGGTCATGGCCTGGCGGATGGCCTGCCAGGTGGCGTGATCGATCCGCTTGTCGTAGCGGTTGGCCAGATCCATCAGACGCAGAACTTCGGCCAGGTCGCCGCACACTTTCTTCATGCCGCGGCGGGTGGCGCCGATGTGCCGCGGGCCGACGCGAAAGTCGCCTTCCACCTGGTGGCTGACCAGTGGCGCGAGATAAGCCAGCAAGCCCTTGCGGTTTTGTGCGTCGGCCAGAAAATTCGCCGCGATGTAGCGAACGTTGCTGGTGTGCTCGAAATAGTCGCGCATGAAATGCTCGACGGGGAGCAGCGCTGCGCTGGCCGCATACCCGAACGACCCGGCAATGCGTACCTGCTCGCCGCGATCGAGCACGTCGTACGTCTTGCCGGCGTGAAAGTGCAGCTCGTTGCGCAGGCGGAGCAGAAACTCCCTCGCGCGACGCAGCTTCCGGTGATCTTCCTGCAACAGAAAGCCCGCCCGGTACAGATGTTCCGGGTTAGCCAGCCCATACCGGGCCATGCCGGTCCACCGCAGAAGTTGGATGTCGCGCAGGCCGCCGCGGGAACGCTTGACGTTGGGCTCCAGCAGGTAGACCGTTTCGCCGAATTGCCGCCTCTCCTGCCGCCGAGCGTGCTCGATCTGACCGAGCAAACTGCTCGTGCGACGCAAGGCCCCGCGGCGAAACCGAGCGGCGAAGCGGGCAAAAAGCTCTTCGCTACCGCCGAGCCATCGGGCATCGGACAGCGAGCAGAAGACGGTGGCATCGCGCCAGGCCAACGAGCAGGCCTGCGCGGGCGTACGCAAACTGAAGCCCAGTTGCAGCCCCGCGTCGAACACGTGCTGCGTAAGCCGCCGGGCCAGCGGCGCCATCCGCGACTGCACGCGCCCGGTACACAGCAGCATCAGATCAACGTCGGAGTAGGGCGCCACGTCGCGGCGACCGTACCCTCCGTGTGCGATGAGCGCCGCCTCGTCCGCCAGCGTCGCCACCCTGTCGTCGCCCAACGTCGCCAGGGCGTCGTCGAATAGTTCCCGGAGCACGCCGTCGACCACGTCGGTCATGCGGGCGCACACCTGGATGCCCGGGGAGCCGCTTTGGTGCTGGAGCTTGAGCTTCTCGCGTCCCTCAGCCAGCCGCGCTCGTGCGGCGTGCACAGCCGGGCGCAGACGCGGTAGTGTATTCATGGCCACGCGATTCCGCCGCCGGCGAGTGGTTTGAGGCACACGTCGGCGGGCACCGAACCGGGCGACGGGCACAAGGGAAGGCGGGGATCGGACTTAGGGCACCGATCGTCGGCAACAACACTTCTTGTAAGAAAGTGTAGGGCGCCAAGCGGAATTCGGCCACGGTAGAAAGCAAGCAGCGACTGGTCGCGGTCGCTGAATTCGCGAGGATTCAGCCCACAAGATTGCCCCGCTGTATGAACTCTTGCGAGTTCAGCTACAAAAGGTTCAGTACAAGTAATTGTTCCGCCGAGCATTCCGGTGCTCGCTGGAACGGCGCCCTACAATGCATCTTCGCCCGTTTCGCCGGTGCGAATGCGGATCGTGTCCGCGAGCTCGGTGACGAAGATCTTGCCGTCGCCGATCTGGCCGGTCTGGGCGGTGCGGAGGATGATGTCGAGCACCGTCTGCAGGTTGGCATCGGAGCAGACGACTTCCACCTTAACCTTGGGCACGAAGTCGACGGCATACTCGGTGCCGCGATACATTTCGGTGTGTCCCTTCTGGCGACCGAATCCGCGCACCTCGGTGATCGTCATGCCGTGTATGCCCTGCTCGGTGAGGGCATTCTTGACCTCTTCCAGCTTGAAGTGGCGGACAATGGCCTCAACCTTCTTCATTCTTGTGCTCCTGCGCCCGCGGCGCGGTGGATAACCAACTGCCTATCCGAAAACCGTCGGGGACTGACTCACTTTGCCGAGTCCGCAGTCAGATGTCAGTTGTTCCGCCCCTGGCGGATCAGTTGGTCGTCCACCCGCCGACTGAAAACTGAACACTG
>CAYQAJ010000294.1:0-6468 GCA_964415245.1 uncultured Pirellulaceae bacterium
CGGGAACCACGCCTGGGATTCCTCTCACCACAAACCCGCTGGTGAATACGACGGGTTCAAAGACGCATCAGCGAGAACGATCACGCAATGTCGAGGGGGGCCCATCAAATGCCTAACTCTTCATGCTCCAGGCCGCCCAGTGAATGGCGCGTTACCCGGCGGCAGTTTCAGGGCACACTGGTCAAAAGCGCAGCGGCCGCGTGGGCGGCGCTTGGTGCGGTTGGGTCGTTCGCGTCAATCGCTTCGATCGCTTCACTCGCTACAGCGGACGACGAGAACGCCCCGAGCAACAGGCCATCGCGCCCTGGTCCCTACGTCGATGTTCACACGCATCTCGGCCAGACCTGGAACTCGACCGAGCCGCTTACTGCAGAAGAGTTGTTGCGGTGGATGGATGCGCATGGCGTCGAGCAGGCCGTGGTGTTGCCGCTGGTGTCGCCGGAGTCGTCGAGTTATCCGATTACCACCGACTTCGTGCTGCGGGAGACGGCGCCGCACCCCGATCGGCTGATTCCATTCTGCTCGATCGACCCTCGCACCAGTTTCGGCGGCGGACACAAGGGGCTGGTCGACATGTTGCGACGATACGTCGACGCAGGGGCGCGCGGATTCGGCGAGCACAAATGCGGCATCGAAATCGACGACCCGCGCAACTTGCGTCTGTATGCCGCGTGCAACGAGCTGAAGCTGCCGCTGCTGTTCCACCTCGACAATGAGCGGAACATGGACAAGCCCGGTTTGCCCGGTCTGGCCCGCGCGCTCAAGGAGGCGCCCGACTGCACGTTCATCGGCCATGGGCCGGGTTGGTGGGCGTCGATCTCGGGCGACGCGCAGCAGGCCGACCTGGGCGGTTACCCGAAGGGGCCGGTCGCCGAAGGGGGAGCGATCGACAAGCTGATGGACCAATTCCCCAGCCTGCGAGGCGACCTGTCGGCCGGCAGCGGGGCCAATGCCATCAGCCGCGACCTGGAATTCGGCCGCAAATTCCTCATCCGCCGCGCCGACCGACTGATGTTCGGCACCGACTTTTTAGCCCCCGGCCAGGCAGTGCCGCAATTCGACCTGTTCGAGGAAACGATCGAGCTGCCGGAGGAAGTGGCGGGGAAGATCTTTCGCGGGAATGCGAGGAAGTTGCTGGGGCTCGATGTGGGATGAGCCACCGCATGGTGAATGTCGAATGACGAATGTGCCGAATGACGAAGCCCGAAGTGCCGTTTGTTTTCGCGAACGTGCGAGTGGGATCGCCGGTCAACGAGAAATTGGCCATTCTCCATCGAATCGCGGCAGTTCCCCTTAACGCGGTACGGGTTTTACAACGAAGCCCAGGGTCAGCGGCGTAGCCGCGCCACCCTGGGTCAGCAGCCACCACAACCCGATGCACCCTGTAGGGGTGCTACAACTCCGCGAAACCCATTTCTCTCGAGCGCAATGGTTTTGTGCGACCCCGTTGGGGTCGGGTAATGGAATGGGATCACCTGACCCAGGGTGCGCTCCCTCTGGTCGCGACCCTGGGCTTTGTTGTCGATCCCCTTCGGGGAAATGATGACACCCCGATCCATTCGTTCTGACCCGGCTGCAATTTGCCCTTTCTCGCCACCACCAGCGGCGTATACTTACAGAGTCTCGCTCCGTTTCGTCCTTTCGTCCTTTCGCGATGAATCGAACGAATCGGCCAGCAAGCGCGAAATGGCGAAAACGCGAAAGCCTTGGCCCGCTCCGACTGAAAACTGAACACCGAATACTGAAAACTCCCCGAAGGGATTCCTCTCATGGACAGCGAACTGCGCAGCCGCGCCGAAGCGATTCAGCACCGTCTCCTCCAGCTTCGAGACAGTCTTTGACTACGATTCCAAAAAGGCTGAAATCGCGAAAATCGACGAGCGAATGGCCGCGCCCGACTTCTGGGGCAATCAGGAAAAGGCCCGACAGACCGTCGCCGAGCTGAAATCGCAGCGGGCCGTCGTGGTGCCGCTGGAAGAGTCGCTGCGGGCGGCCGACGATCTTACGGCCCTCATCGAGATGGCCGAGGAGGACGACTCGCTCGACGGCGAGTTGCGCGGCGAAATCGAGCGGCTGGAAGACACCATTCAGGCGCTCGAGCTCAAGTCGCTCCTCTCCGGACCATTCGACCAGCGGGGCGCGATCGTCACCATTCACGCCCGTGACGGCGGCACCGACGCCAACGACTGGGCCGAGATGCTGCTGCGGATGTACACGCAGTGGGCCCAGCAGCACGAGTACGACGTCGAGCTGTTGGACCGCAACGACAACCCCGAGGCCGGCATTCAGAGTGCGGCGATCGCCGTGCGAGGACCCAGTGCGTACGGCTATCTCAAGGGGGAGACGGGCATCCACCGGCTGGTGCGGATCAGCCCGTTCAACGCCGAAGGCAAACGGCAGACGAGCTTCGCGGCGGTCGACGTTTCGCCCGAGCTGCCCGACAGCGTCGAGGTGGAGATCGACGAGAGCGACGTGCGGGAGGACGTGTTTCGAGCCAGCGGCGCCGGCGGGCAGCACGTGAACAAGACCAGCAGCGCCATCCGCCTGTCGCACGAGCCGACCGGCATCGTGGTGCAATGCCAGAACGAGCGGAGCCAGCATAAGAATCGGGCCACCGCGTGGAAGATGCTGCGGGCCCGCATCGCCCGGCTGGAAGAGGAGAAGCGCGAGGCCCAGCAGGAGCAAAAGTACCGGCAGCAGGCGCGGGTGGGGTTCGGCTCGCAGATTCGCAACTACTTTTTGCACCCCGACCAGCGAGTGAAGGACGTGCGGACCGGGCAATCGGCGACCGACTTTCACGGCGTGCTGGACGGCGACATTCAGGACTTTTTGGATGCGTACCTGCGGTGGCGGGTGGGGCGAGCGGCGACAGAGTAGTGCAGAGTATGGAATGCAGAGTGCAGAATACAGAGCGCCATCTTCAGAGTTGGTCCGTGTTCCGACCTCCGATTTCCTCATTCTGCACTCTTTACTCTGCACTCCGCATTCGAACTTCGCTTACCGCTTTGCCCCGCTGACGTCGCGCGTCCAGTGACTAAACACCGTCCCGTCGTTCTCGATGCTCTCGATTCTCGCGGTCGTGGGCTGCGCGTCACGTTTGTGTGGTGCCGCGATCGCTGGGCGCACACGATCGCGGTTGTTGGGCCAGAGCGCGTCGGTCCGATGTTGGCATCGGAGGAAGGGAGCGACCAGGACGAGTGGCCGCCGAGTCCGCCGCTGCAACAATTGCACGTGGAAGATCGCGCCGGGGGCGGACGAGTGGCGCTGTTGGTGGGCATGGCGGGTCAGAGTCACTGGTCGCTTAGCGTCGAGGCGCTGCCGGCGTTGCGGCAGCTTGTGTTCGACGCAGCATGCCGGTTGGGCGGTTCAGCCGATTCGCGGAGCGGCAGACTCGGCAGCGGCTATCGAGCTATGATCTTCCCGGCAACCGATGCTCAGGGCGTCGTGCGGCTGTCGGCCTACGGCCAGAGCTGTCTCGTCGCGTGTGAACCGGCCGGCGAGTGCCTGGCGGGCAAAGTGTCCGTCAGCGCCGAGGGACTGACGATTGTGGCGCCGCCGGACAACACGGAGACCAGGTCCACGCCGAATCGTCGCTGGCGATACCGCGTAACACTGGCGGAATAGCGGGTAGGTGACGCGGGGACACCCAGACGCGGGGAGCTTGTCAGTTGTCCGTGGCCCGTTGTCAGTCGTTGCCGTTGTTGGTCGCCGCCCTTTCGCTGGGCCTCATTGGTCATTGGGATTTGGGATTTGGTCATTGTTTTTGATTTGTGTTTTGGGATTTGGAGGTTGCCGCGCCAAAGGCGGCCTTGACGGCCTTGATTGAACCTGCGGCCGCAGCCACAATATCGCGATTGTCGAGGTCTACCGTTCGGCTCTTGAGGCACGTCGCCCGCCATGGTGTTTGAGCACATCGAAAAGCTGAAGCACGAGTACACCGACAAGTACGTCATCGTCGACGAAACGCGCCCCGAGCTGCGCCGCTTCAAGGGGCTCACCGGCACGGTGCGAACGGTGAACATGTCGGGCCGGGCGCTGGTAGAGTTCGACGGGCACGCCAACATCGGTTGGTACGACATCGATGTCGATTTTCTGAAAGTGATCGACGTGCCGCTCCCCAAGCCCGAGGCGGCCCGCAAGGCGCCGGAGAAGGCCGAGACGCCGGCCAAGGCAGCACCCGCCAAAAAGGAAGCGGCCAAACCGGCGGGCGCGAAACCCGCGGGGGCGGCGGCCAAGATGTCGGTCGAAGAAATGCTCGCGGCCGCGCGCGGCGGAAAGAAAGCGCCTGCGGAGCGCGAAACCGCAAGCGATGCGGCGGCTATGGAGAGAGGCGCCCCGACGAAAGCGGCAGAGTCGCCGAAAGCGGCGACGGGCGAGAAACCGGCGCCGGTTGCCAAGAAGCCGGCCGCGAAGATGTCGGTCGAGGAAATGCTCGCCGCGGCGCGGGGGGAGAAGAAGGCGCCCGCGGCGGGGAAGCCGGCGCCTAAGAAGGAATCGCCCGAAGCAGCAAGCGAGACCGCTGGCGCTGAGGAGCGCGAAACCGCAAGCGAGCCGGCAGCCGTGGGGGAAAGCGCCGCACCCATAGCGGAGGAGAAGACCGAGAAAGCGCCCGCCAAAGCGGCCGAAGCGCCGAAGGCAGACAAGGGCGCGCTACCCACCGACGCCGCTGACATCATCGCCATGTGCCGCCAGCAGGATGCGAAGAAATAGGAGGCGGGAGAGCGGAGAGCCGAAGGCGGTGGATGTCGGTTGTCCGTGGTCCGTTGTCAGTTGCCGTGTCGTTGATAGCGCTGGGAGGGCGCGGTAAACCGGAACCAATATCATGTCGCACATTCAGAAATCGTCGCTAGTCGCCGCGATCGTGTTCCTCGTGTTATCGGCCGCTTTGACGTGCGCCTCGGCCGAAGATGAACCCGTGTTCTCCGGTCCGCAGGTGGGCGAAAAACTTCCCGGCTTCGAGGTCCGCGGCGTATTGGGCGACGTCGAGGGAAAGAACATCGACCTGGTCAAGCAGGCCGACGGCAAACCGCTGGCAATCATCTTCGTGCACGAGGTGACCCGCCCCTCGATCGGCATTACCCGCTTAATCATGGACTACGCCGCCAAGCGCGAGCGTGATGGTCTGACCGCCGGCGTCGTCTTTCTCACCGACGACGCCACCAGTGTCGAAGCGTGGGTGAAGCGGGCCGCCCACGCTCTGCCGACCCGAGTGCCGCTGGGTATTTCGCTCGACGGGCGCGAAGGGCCGGGTGCGCTGGGCCTGAATCGCGGCGTTACGCTCACCGTGCTGGTGGCGAAGGAGAATAAAGTCACGGCCAACTTCGCCCTGGTGCAGCCGAGCATTGAGATCGACGCGGAAAAGATCGCCGGCGCAATCGTCGACGTATTGGGCGGCGGCGAGAAGCCGACATTGGCCCAGCTCGGCGTCGCGCGGCCGAAGGGCGAGAGCGTGGTGAACCTACGGCCCGTTCTCGCGCCCCTCATCCAGAAAACGGCCACTCCCGAGGATGTCGATCGCGCGGCCGCTGCCGTGGAGCGCGCTGTCGCCGACAATCCGGCGGCACAGCGCGAGTTGGGACGCATCGCCCGCACCATCGTGAACTCGGGCAAGCTCGGGAACTACGGCACTCCGCCGGCGCAGGAGTACTTGCGCAAGTGGGCGGAAAAGTACGGCAGCGATCGAAAGTAGGTTAGCCGCGAGGCGCAGCCGAGCGTGTCGCAAAACTTCGCCCGATCCACCCGCGCGACTCTCCGCACAACTCTTTACGCCCGAATCAGCTTCAGTCGCGGCAGTTGTGGAAGCCGATTCTCTTCCGCCACCACGGCGACGACTCTTCCGCCGGACATCACCTGATTGTAGGTGCGCATCCAGGCGACCGCTTCCCGCAGGCTCAGGTCCCGCGCGGCCACCTCTGTGCGCGGCAGTAGAACGATTTCATAACGGTGTGGATGGTTCATGGTGAATACCTCCTGATGTAGGCATGCGCAGCGCTTGGGCGCCGACGCGCGGGCAATAGCGCGCACACGGCGGCCTGGCGATGCAGTGGACGCGCTGGCAAGAATCCGGCTGTTGGCCAGACGACGACTGCGATGAGCAATCGCGGCGAGTATGCGAACCGGCGGGGTTCGCGACCGGCAGCGCCCTGGCTGAAGGGGAACGAACGGGGTCAACGTCTACTGGTGCAGGCCCGACTAGCGGACGGAAGTTCCAAATCGCAAATCACAAAACCCAAATAATGACCAATTCCCTAATCCCAATGACCAATGTCTGCGGCGGGTCGCTGCTCTCGCGCTATGCTGGACGCTAGCACTTGTGCGACGCCACTATAATGTACAAACATACACTATACAAGCTTCTGCCACCCACAAAATGTAGCGGTCGAAGCGACGCCGATTCCCACCGCTAGGGCACCACCGCATGTAGGGCAGTGTGTGATTATCTGGATGCGGTTGGAGAGCGACGTTCCG
>CAYQAJ010000295.1:0-6462 GCA_964415245.1 uncultured Pirellulaceae bacterium
TTGACGAGATCGCCGTTGACCTTGACGATAATCTCGTCGCCACGACAAGTAATCTCCATGTCGTTCCAGTCGCCCAGCGGCTTTTCGGAGTCGTCGGTGAGATTGATGTGGCGACGGCCCTGTTTTCGTTCGGCCTCGTTCTCGACGTCCAATTCGGTGCCAATGATCCAGAAGTCGCCCGCGTCGCCGGTGCCAAGCTGCACCTCGATCGACTTGGGCCAGATGCCGAGCGTGCGCGGCGTGCTGGCGTGCACGAGCACTCCGTTGTTTCCGCCCCGCGTGCCAGGCTTCCACCGCCACTGGAGTGTAAGCACGTAGTTCTCGTACTCGTCGTTGGTGCGGATGTAGCCGGCCGGTCGTCCGAGGCAAATGAGCACGCCGTCTTCGACTTTCCACACGTCTTCCATCTTGGCCTTCGGGTCGTCCAGGTCGGCCGTCCAACCCGACAGGTCCTTGCCGTTGAACAGCTCGACCACATCCGAAGCATTGTCGGTCGTGTTCGGTTCGTCGGCGGGCGAGTAAGTTACCGCGAGAATCGGGATCGCGAGAAGGGCGACAACGATTGTGGCGTAGCGCATGGCGATTCTCCTTGGGGCGAGTGGCTCGTAGTGCGTTGAGGTCCCATTGTAACATTGTGGCCGTTTGGTGGCATCAAGCTGGTCGGGTGTGTTGAATGTTGATCCACGTCGCGCACACAATGTCGGGCGTGCCGCGGTCGGGAGCTCGCCATTCATCAAAGAGCCGAGCGGGAGACCTGCGGTCGACGGAGTGCGACGGTCGGGAGACCGTCGCACAACAATGGTTGTGGCGCCGGTCTCCTGACCCTGCCACAACAGCCGCCGTGCCGTGACAGCCCCACCAGGAGAACACACCGTGCAGCGCATTGACCGCGAGAAGGCCAAACGCTACGAATTCAACGCCGCCCACGAGACTCTGCTGCGAGTCGCGCCCGGCGAGACGTTCGAGATCGAAACGTACGACGCCAGCACGGGCTACTTCCGTTCGCCCGACGACCTGGCCATCCCGGCGCGGCGCCCGGGCTTCGATCGACATCCACCGACGGCCAACCCGATCGGCGGGCCGGTCTACGTCGAAGGCGTTCGCCGCGGCGATACGCTCGTGGCGGCCATCGAGAGCATCACGGTCGAGGATTACTCGTGGATCGCCATCGGGCCCAAACGCGGGCCGCTCGGCCAGTCGACGCGCTGGCCGGAGCTGTCGGGTCAGTACACCACCAAGATCTTTCGCCACACACCGGGCGCCAGCGGCACCATGCGCGACGGCACACTGCACTTCAGCGAGAGCATAAGCTGGCCCATCACTCCGTTCATCGGCACGTTGGGCGTGACGCCCGATCGCGAGGTGGCCACCAGCATCGACGGCCAGGGTCCGTGGGGAGGCAATCTCGACATTCGCGACGTGGCGCCGGGAAACCGCATCTACCTGCCCGTGTATCACGAGGGCGGGCTGTTCTACCTGGGCGACGTGCACGCCAGCCAGGGGGACACCGAGTTCACCGGCACCGCGGCCGAGACCATGGCCACGGTGCGGCTCAAGCTGGAGGTGATCAGCGGCAAGAGGGTGCCCACGATGCGGATCGAGAAGCCGGACTCGATCATTGCGATTCACGCCGATCGGCCGCTCGAAAACGCGGTGGAGACGGCCACGGTGATGCTGATGGACTGGCTCATCGCGGAGCACGGCTTCAGCCCGACCGACGCCTATTGCCTGGTGAGCACGTGCCCCGACTTCCGCATCAACGTCTACCAAATGGTGCGGATCGGCAAGCTGAGCTTTGTGGCCGGGGCCGAGATTCCCAAGCGGTACCTGCCGGCGTAGGTCGACGATGTCGCGGGTCGATCAGGGGCGATCGTTCGGCAGAAGGCCGCCTCCTCGCGGCAAGAGTTTGACACCGGCCACGCATCAATATATCGTGATGCGTAATGTGGGGGGACCATGCCGCCTGGCGGCATATACCGATCCGCATCGACGCTGGTGCGGACGATGAGAGCGGCCGAGGCGGACCGACCGGACCGTCGCCAACACATAAGGGAGTCGAACATGAAACGCAGGCCAGAACAACGCGAGTGTCCCGAGTGCAAGTCGGAGTACAGCCGCCGCGATTTCCTGGCGACGGCCGCGGGCGCCGCCGTCGCCGCTTCGGCGCTTCCTCTGGTATTGCCCGGGAGCCGCGCGTGGGCGGCACCCACGCCCAAGAGCGCCGCGGAGTCGGCCGTCCGCCGGTTGTTCGACAGCCTCAGCGAAGAGCAGCACAAAGTGGTTGTGCTGCCGCTGGACGACGAGCGCCGCCAGAACATCAACGCCAACTGGCACATCACCGAGGCCCACGTCGGCGAGTTCTTTAACGAGGAGCAGCAGGGTATCATCGACGAAGTGCTGAAAGGCGCCACGTCGGAAGACGGCTACGAGCGCATCAAACGACAAATGGCCGACGACATGTCGCCCGGCTTGGCGCGCTACAGCGTGGCCATTTTCGGCAGCCCGCACGAAGAGCAATTCCAGTTCGAGCTGACGGGCCGGCACTGCACGCTGCGGGCCGACGGCAACTCGATTCCCGGCGCGGCCTTCGGTGGGCCGATCATTTACGGTCACGGAGCCCGTGGCAACAGCACCGGCAACTTGTTCGCGTACCAGACCAAACAGGCCAACGAGCTATTCACGGCGCTCGACGGCAAGCAGCGCGAGAAGGCGCTCATCGACACGCCGCCCACGGAGAACGCCGTGCAATTGCGCAAGGAAGGGGAGCCGCGCCCCGGCATCACCTCCGAGGATCTGAGCGAGGATCAGCGCGAGCTGGTCACCAAAACGATTCGCGCCATCCTGAAGCCCTATCGCCAGGAAGACGTCGACGAGGTGATGGAGGTGATCGATTCCGGCGGCGGGCTCGCTTCGCTGAACATGGCGTTTTACAAAGGCGGCGACCTCGACGAAGATGGAGAGTGGGACATCTGGCGCGTGGAGGGGCCGACTTTCGTGTCGCACTTCCGCGGAGCGCCGCACGTACACGCCTATTTGAATGTGGCGCGTCGCGGCTAGGAACCGGCGCGACAGCGTCTTGAGGAACTCGACCGCCAATCGCGGTTTCATCAATTACTCCTTGGGGAGAACGCTCGTGGTGCGCTGGAACTTGTTGGCTCGTGCGTCGGCCGTCGGGGCCGGTCTGGCTTGTGTCTTGATGGCTTTTTCCTTCTCGGCCACGTCGTCCGCTTCGGCACAGGACGGGGCGAAAAAAAAGGTTGTGTTCGTCGCCGGCGGTCCCAGCCACGGTTATGCCGCGCATGAGCACTTCGCGGGCTGCACGCTGTTGGCGAAGTCGTTGTCCGAGGCCATGCCCAATTTCGAGACCGTGGTCAAAGGGGGCTGGCCGCGGGACGAACACGCTTTCGACGGGGCCGACGCGATCGTCATTTACAGCGACGGCGGGGGCGGGCATCCCTCGATTCCGCACACGAAGCAGGTCGACGAGCTGGCCAAAAAGGGAGTGGGAATCGTTTGCTTGCACTATGCCGTCGAAGTGCCCAAAGGGGAGCCGGGCGATCGGTTTCTCGACTGGATCGGCGGCTACTTCGAGACGGACTGGTCGGTCAATCCGCACTGGACGGCTAACTTCGAAAAACTGCCCGACCACCCCATCACCCGTGGGGTCGAGCCGTTCGAAATCAACGACGAGTGGTACTACCACATGCGGTTCCGCGAGGGGATGAAGGGCGTCACGCCGATACTCTCGGCCCATCCACCCAAGAGCACGCTCGACCGCGAAGACGGCACGCATAGCGGCAACCCAGCCGTGCGGGAAGCGGTCGCCAAGGGGGAGATTCAGCACGTCGCCTGGGCAGCCGAGCGAGAAGCGGGCGGACGCGGTTTTGGCTTCACCGGCGGCCACGTGCACTGGAATTGGAGTAACGACAGCTTCCGCCGGCTCGTGCTCAATGCCATCGTCTGGACCGCCCACGGCGAAGTGCCCGACCGCGGCGTGCGCGATAAGCGCCCCACGATGGCCGATCTGGAGGCGAACCAGGATTTCCCACAGCCCGAGGGGTTCAACCGCGACGAGATTCGCAAGAAGTACCACTTGCGCGACGGGTTGGGCGATGCGGCGCGGCGCCGCGGTCCGGCGGCCAAACCGCTTTTCGCCAGCGATGTGATCACCTCGCAGACGCCGGGCCACGCCGTCGACGTCGACGTGGATATCAGCGGAGCCAAGCAGCTTTACCTCGTCGTGACCGACGGCGGCAACGGCTATTCGTGCGACTGGTCCGACTGGGCCGAGCCGCGGCTCCTCGGTCCCGAGGGTGAAAGGAAGCTTACCGAGCTGAAGTGGAAGTCGGCGACGTCCGATTGGGGACAGGTGCGCATCGGTAAGAACGCCGGCGGCGGAGCGCTGCGCATCGACGGTAAGGAGGTGGAGTATGGCATCGGCACGCACGCCAACAGCGTCATCGCTTTCGATCTGCCGGAGGGGTATGAGCGCTTCCAGGCCCGTGGAGGGCTCGATAACGGCGGTACCGATCAGGGCGGTGGCGGCGCAACCAGCGTTCGCTTTCTCGTCTACACGCAGCGCCCTCCGGCTTTCGCCAGCGGAGGCAACTCGGGCAGCCACGACGCCGAAGACGCCGTCGCGGGGCTCGACGTGGCCGACGGCCTGGAAGCGACGCTCTTCTCCAGCGAGCCCGATATTCTCAACGTCACTAATCTCGATGTCGATGCCCGTGGCCGCGTCTGGGTGTGCGAAGTGATGAACTATCGCGGCCACGCCGGCACGCGCCCCGAGGGAGACCGCATTCTGATCCTGGAAGACACCGACGGCGATGGCCGCGCCGAGCCGCCCAAAGTGTATTACCAGGGACGCGACGTCGACTCGGCCATGGGAATCTGCGTGCTGGGCAACCGAGTGATCGTCTCCTGTTCCCCCCAGGTGTTGGTGTTTACCGATCTCGACGGCGACGACAAGCCCGACAAGAAGGAAGTGTTGTTCTCCGACACGGGCATTCCTCAGCACGACCACACAGCCCACACGTTTTTGTTCGGCCCCGACGGAAAGCTGTATTGGAATTTCGGCAACCAGGGCAAATCGGTGCACGACGCGGCCGGTAAGCCGGTGATCGACCGGTTCGGCAACCAGGTGGTCGACAACGGCAAGCCGTTCTTCGGCGGAATGGTGTTTCGCTGCGACATGGACGGCGGCAATTTCGAGGTCCTCGCGCACAACTTCCGCAACAATTACGAGGTGACCGTCGACTCGCTGGGCGCACTCTGGCAGAGCGACAACGACGACGACGGCAACCGTGGCGTGCGGATCAACTACGTGATGGAGTTTGGCAACTACGGCTACCTGGACGAGAAGACCGGTGCCGGCTGGCAAAGTCCGCGCACCAACATGGAAGAAGACATTCCGCACCGCCACTGGCATCAGAATGATCCCGGCGTGGTTCCCAATCTGCTCTTTACTGGCGCCGGATCGCCGACCGGGATCACCGTGTACGAGGGTCGGCTTCTTCCCCGCGTGTTCTGGGATCAGGTGATTCACTGCGACGCCGGGCCCAACGTGGTTCGCGCCTATCCCGTCACGGCCGATGGAGCGGGCTATGAGGCCAGCGTCGTCGATATCCTCCACGGGGCGCGGGACAACTGGTTCCGCCCCGCCGACGTGTGCGTCGCTCCGGACGGCTCGCTGTTTGTTACCGACTGGTACGACCCGGGCGTGGGCGGTCACGCACAGGGCGACCTGGAGCGGGGACGCATCTTCCGCGTGGCGCCTGCCAATCATACGTACACGGTGCCGAAGTTCGAATTTGACACGGTCGAAGGAGCCATCGAGGCTCTGCAGAACCCCAACTATGCCGTGCGCTACCTGGCGTGGACCTCGCTCCACGCCCAGGGGGCAAAGGCGGAGCCCGCGCTGCTTAGGCTCTATCGCGAATCGGACAACGTGCGGCACCGCGCCCGGGCCCTGTGGCTGTTGGGCAAAATCGAGGGCCGCGGGTCGCACTACGTTGATTTGGCCGCAGGCGATAAGGACGCCGACATCCGCGGCACGGCCGTGCGGCTGGCTCGCCAGGTGGAGGACGACGTGACCCGCGTCGTCGGGCGGCTGGCGAGCGACGAATCGTCGCAGGTCCGCCGCGAGTGCGCCATCGCGCTCCGCGGCTGCAAGTCGCCAAAAGCTCCCGCGCTGTGGGCCGAACTGGCATTACGGCACGACGGCAAGGACCGCTGGTATCTCGAAGCGCTCGGAATTGGCGCCATGGACAATTGGGATGCCTGCTTCGATGCGTGGCTCGCAAAGATCGGCGACGGCTGGAACACCCCCGCCGGGCGCGACATTATCTGGCGGAGCCGCGCCAAGAAGACACCCGAGATGCTCGCCCGCATCCTCAAGGATCCGGCGACGACCGAGGACCAGCAGCCGCGCTACTTTCGCGCCTTCGACTTCCTGTCGGG
>CAYQAJ010000296.1:0-6420 GCA_964415245.1 uncultured Pirellulaceae bacterium
TACTAAGTCAGGCCGAAGCGATTCGGTCGGTCGTCGAAACGAAACCATCGTCGCTGAGACGGTGGGCAAACCTTACGGTTTGTCGATTTTCAACGACTGACCGACGCGGCAGTCTGCCGATGTCTTTACTGAGGCTCGGGATCGGAAGGACCTGAACCACGCCCCGGCGAAGCAATTAACCAAAGGTAATGCCCCGACCCAGATGTTCATGGATGGCCGGTTGACCCCACAGCCAGCCCGAAGGACCGGAACGACGGCCGAACACGCCATGAGCACGGGGCAAGCACGCTCCGCACAGCCACGCCGTGCGGAGAGGAGTTCCCACACCAGCGCGAGTCAATTGGAGAGCCTGCGATGAAGGTCTTCACAACGGGTCAGGTCGCAAAGATCTGTAAAGTAGCCCCACGTACGGTAAGTAAATGGTTCGATTCCGGCCGGCTGAAGGGATACCGCATTCCCGGCAGCCAGGACCGCCGGATTCCGCGTGAGTATTTGATCCGATTTCTCAAAGAGCACGGTATGCCCTTGGGCGACCTGGAAGACGAAGCAATGGCCAAAGTGCTGTTGGTCGGCCAGGACCAGGTGCTGATCGAAAACCTCAAACAAAAGCTGCCCTTGGACCGCTCGTTCAAGGTGGCCGTGGCCGCCAGCGGTTTTGAGGCTGGCATCCAGGCCGAGAGCTTCCACCCGGACTGCATCATTACCGATTTCTCGATCGGCAAGATTGAGGCGCTGCAGATTTGTCAGAATCTGCGGAAGAACGCCGACTTCGGCGCCACGATCCTGATCGCCCTGTTGCCCGACGACGGAAGCGCAATCAGCTTCGATCGTTCGAGCATCAACGAAACGTTCAAAAAGCCCTTTGACGCCAAGCTGCTGGCCGAGCGTCTTCGGACGCTGATCGGCGCCAAAAAAGAGCTGGTGTAGCGTCAGGGCACCGGACAATCGCCGCCCAGATCCATCACACCGCCGCGGAGACCCCCGCGGCGGTGTTTTTTTGCGCGCCCCGGTGCTCAAGGGCCGGTTGCGCATCCCCTCGTCTTTGCGGTTAACTCATCGCCGTGGGGCAGACATTCCTGTCTGCCAGACTGCCATTCTCACGCTGATCGGAACGACGGCAGGCTGGAAAGCCTGCCCCACGCCCTACGGTCCCGTTGGACGATTTCCGCCCCCACCCTAGAATAGGCCCGCATGAGCCAGTTCTCCCATTTCGATGAACAGGGCGCCAGCCGCATGGTCGACGTGGGCGACAAGCCCGCCACGCGGCGCGAGGCCCGCGCCGCGGCCATCGTCCGCATGCAGCCTGCAACCCTGCAACTCATCACCGACCGCAAGCTGGCCAAGGGAGACGTGCTGGAGGTGGCGCGGCTGGCCGGCATCATGGCCGCCAAGCGGACGAGCGAGTGGATTCCGCTTTGCCATCCGCTGCCCTTGGACGCCGTGGAAATGTCGTTCGACCTGCGGGGAGACGGCTGCCTGGCCATCGAGTCGCGCGTCGCCGTAACGGCCCGTACCGGCGTGGAGATGGAAGCCCTGGTGGCCGTGACCAATGCCGCGCTCACCGTGTACGACATGTGCAAGTCGGTCGACCGGGCCATGACGATCGAATCGATCTGCCTCTTGGAAAAGTCGGGGGGCCGCAGCGGGCACTATGTGCGTGGCCAGACGGCATCGCCCCGCGCAGCCGACGGAGGGCAAGCGTGAGCTCCGCAGTCAAGCAGCAGGATGCAGCCCCGCTCGATCTACGGGCCGTGTATGCGCCCATCGAAGCCGACTTGGCGGAAGTGGAGCGGATTCTCAAGGCCCAACTGCACAGCAAATACCCGTTGGTCGACGAGATGGTCCGCTACGGATTCCAGTTGAGTGGCAAGCGGCTGCGGCCGGCTTTGCTGCTGTTGTCGGCCAAAGCCGTGGGCGAGGTGACGCGCGATCACCTGCTGCTGGCCGCTGTCGTCGAAATGATCCATACCGCCACGCTGGTGCACGACGACGTGCTCGACGAGGCGGATGTGCGTCGCCACCTGGCCACCGCCAACACCCGCTGGAACAACGAAGCGAGCGTGCTGTTGGGCGATTTCCTCTTCACCCATGCCTTCTACCTGGCCAGCACGCTCGACAGCACGTGGGCCTGCCAGGCAATCGGCCGCGCCACCAACATCGTGTGCGAAGGGGAGCTGCGGCAGATTGCCAATCGCGGCAACTTTGCCTTGAGCGAGTTGGAATACTTCGACATCGTCGCCGCCAAGACGGCCGAGTTGTGCGCTTGCTGTTGCCAGTTGGGAGCCCACTATGCCGGGGCCGACGAGGAGACGGCCGAGCGGCTGGCTCGCTACGGCCGCGGCCTGGGTACCGCATTTCAGATTGCCGATGACCTGTTGGACGTCGTCGGCGACGAAGGCGAAGCCGGCAAGTCGCTGGGCACCGACCTGGAAAAGCAGAAACCGACCCTGCCGCTGATCCGCACGCTCGAGCGGGCTGGAACCGAGCAACGTGAGCGGATTCTCGCGATTCTGCAAAACGGCGCCGCCGACCGATATCGCCAGCTCATGCCCTGGATGCGGCGATTCGGGGCGGTGGGCTACGCCCGCGGGCAGGCGCGATCGTTCGCCACTTCTGCCCGCCGGGAGCTCGTCTGTTTGTCCAAAAGTCCCGCTCTGGAGTCGCTCATTTTACTCACGAAGTTCGTCGTGCTACGATCACACTAACCATCCCGCTTGCGGTAGATGGATTCACGAGAATTCAGTACCCTAGAGTAAGGACCTGCGTGATCGACCCAGTCCGCCGCTCGCTTGCCGTTTAGCGCTCCGCCGAACGAACAATCCCATGTTGCTATCTGCAATGCGCAAGTACGTTGCCACCGCGATTGGTGTCGCAATCCCATTGATCGTCGTGCATTTTCGCGCCACCGCCCTAGCGGACGATATCCCCATTGCCGACAAACCCACCGTCAAAGTTGTCGCCGAGCGCAAAGGGGACACCTGCACGGTGACCATGGTCATGGGCGAAGCGCACATCGCCGTGCGCTCCGAGACCGGATTCGGCATGGCCCGCATCTCTCGTATCGACGACGTGCCGTGGCCGGAAAAGATCGTTTTACTGCTTCACCTGAAGGGTCTGGAGGGATTCAGCGCCGCGAATGACGGCCTCCGCCTGCACGGCGCGCTGGGCTTAGCGGGTGTCGAAGCGTACAAGCCCGGCGACCACGGCGCATTTTTTCCGGTGGAATCCCAACCGGAGCACGCCATGCCGATCCGCCGCGGCAAAGACGCAATCGAAGTCGAGGTGCCCCAAGTGCTCCTCGACCCCGTCGCGAAGACCCTGTACATCAATTGGGTCGACTTCTACCGCTGAGTGCAGTGCCGCTAACTTAGTGGAGTGCCGCCGACTTGATGGCGCGCCGATTCCCACGACTCTTCGTGGAAGCGCCTCACGATCCATCCCGCTTGCGGTTTCGCGCTCCGGGGCGCAGATACCCACCCCCCTACTTTGGCGGCGCCCCCGGCCGGCGGCTGCTCTTGAGCATCGGCTGTAGCTCGTCGACGAAGTCCCGCACGTCCTTGAATTCCCGGTACACGCTGGCGAAGCGCACGTAGGCCACCTGGTCGAGATGGGCGAGGTGGTCCATCACCAACTGGCCCAACTCGCGGCTGGGCACCTCCGAATCGTACTTCGTGTACACGGCGCTTTCGACCGACGAGATGATGTCCTCGATTTGATCGTCGCTGATGGGCCGCTTCCAGCAGGCCTTGGCCAGCCCCCGCCGAATCTTCTCGCGGTCGAACGGCTCGCGCACTCCGTCCTTCTTGACCACCTTCACCACGATCTCGTCGAGCCGCTCATAGGTGGTGTAGCGGCGGCGGCAATTCAGACACTCGCGACGACGACGGATCGCAAATCCGTCCTCGCTGGCACGCGAGTCGATGACGCGATCGTTGTCTTCGCGGCAGAACGGGCACTTCATGACGCCACTATACCCGAGTCGCTCCCTGCCTCGCCAGCCATTGCCACTCGTCCTGACACCTCGCTTGCGGTTTAGCGCTCCGAAGCACAACCACCCACCGCCCCAATACGCTATAATCGCTGCCCGGTGGGGTGATTCTCTCAATTAGGTCCGCGCGGGGGAGTGCGACGCGATGAAGTGCCAGACGTGCGGCGAGGAGATGGGGGCCGATTCCGTCTATTGCCCGAAGTGCGGCGAGAGGGTGGTCGACGACGAGGCGCAGATCAAGTCGGCTCCCTTGTGGGCCAATGATGCGGCGGCCGAAGGCAAGCGTGCCAGCAAGCGCGCGACGGGCGATGACGCCGACGCGCGACCGGGCACGCCAAAGGGAAGTGCCGACGCCGGACAGAAGCGCACCAAAGCCGCCGATCGGCTCAAGCAGGCCACTGCCGCCTCGGGGGCACTAGGCGAAGAGGAGGAAATCTGGCGGGGGGGATATTCGGGCCACGCCATGTGGGGGCACTGGCTGCTGGCGGGCGTTGTGACGGTGCTCCTCGTCGTCGGCACCATCATGCTTCGCGGCATACCGATCGTGTGGATTGTCGCCGCGGGATTTTTGGCGCTCCTGTGGCTCGCGCTGGTCTTTCTGCTCCTGTACCGCAAGCTGAGCGTCGGCTACCGCCTCACCAACCAACGGTTTATGCACCGCGCGGGACTGCTCAAGCGGGTGATGGACCGCATCGAAGTGATCGATATCGACGACATCACTTTCGAGCAAGGGCTGATCGAGCGCTTCTCCGGCGTGGGGACCATCGTCATCACGTCGAGCGACCGCACCCACCCCACGCTCAGAATCCCCGGAATTGCCCGTGTCGAGCAGGTGGCAGACGCCATCGACGCCACCGTGCGCAAAGAACGCGCCGCCCGCAGCATTCAGGTCGAGGCGATTTGACGCGCGTTATCAGAACGCGCAGTCGCATATCCGTGCGCAGTTCTCCGCTTGCGGTTTCGCGCTCCGGGGCGCAATCCCCGCCGGCAATTTCGCGGTCTTCGCTACGACGCGCTCCAATCCCTTCGCTGCCGCGAACTGGGGATGCCCAACTTCTGGCGGTACTTGGTCACGGTGCGGCGAGCGACTTTCAGCCCCTGCTCTTGCATCTTGTGAACGATGTCGTCGTCGCTATAGGGGTGCTGCTTGTCTTCCTTCTCGATGAGCTCCTGCAGCTTGATGCGGATAATGTCCCAGGCTACTTCCTCGCCGTCGGCGCTAACGGTGCCCCCCACGAAGAACCGCTTGAGCGGAAAAATGCCCCGCGGCGTCTGAATCCACTTGTCATCCACGGCGCGGCTGACCGTAGTTACGTGAACCCCCACCTTGTCGGCGATCTGCTGCATTTTCAACGTTTCGATGTGCTCGGGCCCCTGGTCCAGGAATTTCGTTTGGTGGTCGACGATGGCCTGCGCCACGCGCACCAGCGTGTTGCGCCGCTGCTCGATCGACTCGATCAGCCACTGCGCGGCATTGAGCTTGCGCTTGATGAACTCCTTCTCGTCGTTCGTGGCTTCGCCGCTGGCCAATCGGCGGCGGTAGTACTCGCTGATGTACAGCCGGGGGATGCGATCGTCCTCGAGTTTGACCACATAGTGCCCGTCGTCGTTGGGCTCGACCGACACGTCGGGCGTCACGGTGGGCACGACCTGATCGGCGAAGGCGGCGGCCGGCTTGGGGTTGAGCTTGCGCAACTGTTCCCAGACCGTTTGGATGGTGGCGATGCTGTAGCCCGTGGCACGCGAGATCGCCGGCAGTCGGTTGTCGCGCAAGTCTTCCAGGTGAGAGGAGATGAGTGTCTTCAGCTCCTCGTAGCAGGGCATGCCGGGCGAAAGCTGATGCAGCAAACATTCCCGCAGGTCGCGGGCGGCGATGCCGGGCGGGTCGAGCTGCTGCACCACCTCCAGGGCGCGCTGGGCTCGGGCGCGATCCTCGGCCGTCGCGTCCGGCGGCAGCAAATCGTCGAGGCTGGAGCGTAGGTATCCTCCATCCTGGGGATCGAGACTGGAGACGATTCGCACGGCCATGGCCCGCAGCGCGTCGTCCAGCTCCAACTCACCCAACTGGTGCAGCAAGTGGTCGTGCAGGGAAAGGGGGCGGTCGACGACGTTGGCCATCGCGTCGTGCTTGCGGTCGCCCTCCTCCTCCATCCGCGTCGCCGAGGGGCGCGGGCGCTCGTCGAACTGGTCCGGCCAGTCCTGGTTGAGGTTCACCAACCGCTCGAAGTCATCGACGTTGTTATGTTCCCCGTCGACGACGAGCTCCTTTTCCTCTTCGCTGGGAGCATCGGGGTTTTCCCGCTCCTCGGTTTCCTCGGGGGCGGCAGGCTCCTCCTCCAGCACTTCGAGCAGGGGGTTGTCGTTCATCTCCTGCTCGATGCGTTCCTGAAGAGCCATCACGGGCAACTGCAGAATCTCCATCGACTGGATCA
>CAYQAJ010000297.1:0-2043 GCA_964415245.1 uncultured Pirellulaceae bacterium
TGGGGCTTTCTGCCCCCGCAGCTTGTGGCGCCGGTGTGCAATCAGAAAGGGAACATCGACTTCGGCTCGCCCAACTTCAGCCAGCACTTGATGGCTCACGTGATGGACCGTGGCCTGTTCGACGCGCACGTGAAAAGCATTTGCACCAGCTACCGCGAGAAGCTGGAAGCCATGCTGGCGGCCGCCGACCGTTGGCTCACACCCCTGAGTGGCGTGCGTTGGCTCCGGCCCACCGGCGGACTTTACGTCTGGGCGCAGGTGCCCGACCCGATCGACACGGGCTTTTCCGGCCCGTTGTTCGACGCGGCGATCGAACAGGGAGTGCTGTACGTGCCGGGCGAGTTCTGTTATCCGGCTGAAGGCGTGCCGGCCAGCCGCTCGCGCATCCGCCTCAGCTTCGGAGTGCAATCGTGCGAACGAATCGCCGCGGGAATCGAGGCACTCGCGCGAGCGATTCGGGCGGTGGCGTCCTAAGAGCTTAACCAAAAACCGTCTCAGAGAAGGGGACAGGCACATTTTGCTCCGCGGACTGCGCAAAATGAGCCAGTCCCCGACGGTTTTTGGATAAGCCCTAAGCCGCAATTACATGAGAGGCGAAGTGGAAGCGGGTTTTCAGTTTTCAGTGTTCAGTTCTTGAATTCCTCGTTCTTGTCTGAACTGAAAACGGAACACTGAAAACTGAAACTCCTTCCGCAGGAACGGATTCCGCATGAAGACGATCGACCGATACGTGCTGGGCTTGTTCGTCAAGTCGCTGGTCGTCAGCTACTTGAGCCTGGCGGGCCTGCTGATCGTCGTCGACGCGTTCGGCAACCTCGACGAATTCCTGGTATTCAGCAAGCAGGAAGGAAGCCTGCTCACCGTTCTGGCAGGCTACTATGGCGTGCGGATGCTGTCGTTCTTCGACAGCACCAGCGCCGTGCTCGTTCTCCTGGGGGCCGTATTCACTGTCGCCTGGATGCGCCGCACGCGCGAGATGACCGCACTCATGGTGGCCGGCGTGCCGCAGCGCCGCGTGGTGATGCCCGTCATTCTGGGCGCCGCCGTCGTGAGCGGGTTGGCCGCCGCCAATCGCGAGTTGCTCTTGCCGCAACTGCGCGACCGGCTCAGCCTCAACGCCCAGGATTTGGCCGGCGAGGCGCCCCGGCCGATCGCGCCCCGCTACGACCCGTTTTCCGACATTTTGATCGGCGGGCGCGGAGCAATCGCCAAGCGGCGCGAAATCGTCCAGCCTGCTTTCCGGCTTCCCGACGCTTTGACCAACCTGGGGCGCCAGCTCACCGCCCAATCGGCCGTTTACCGGCCGAGCACCGAAACGCGCCCCGGCGGCTATTTGCTGCAAGGTGTTACCGAACCGGCCGATCTGGCCACGCGGGAGTCGGCCGCGCTCGACGGGAAGCAAGTAATCCTCATGCCGAGTGATACGCCGTGGCTCGCCGCCGACCAGTGCTTCGTGGTGAGCGACGTCGATTTCGAGCAGCTCGCCTCGGCCGACGCCTGGCGCCGCTACTCCTCGACGGCCGATCTGTTGGCGTACTTGCGAAAGCCGGGTACCGACGTCGGTGCCGACGTGCGACTGACGGTGCATTCGCGGTTTCTCCAGCCGCTGTTGGATATGACACTGCTGTTGGTCGGGCTCCCCTTGGTCTTGTCCCGCCAGGATCGAAACGTGTTTGTAGCGTCCGGTCTTTGCCTGTTGGTGGTGGCGGGCTTCTTCGCGGTCGTCACCGTGTCGCACGTGCTGGGCATGAAATACCTCATCAGCCCGGCGCTGGCCGCATGGTGCCCGCTGGTGGTGATGGTGCCGGTGGCGTCGGCCATGTCCGGCGCGTTTCGACAATAAGCGCTGCCGGCGGCATTTCGTATAATACGCGAGGTAAGTCTTCAGTTTTCAGTGTTCAGTTTTCAGTGCCGGAACGCCTCCGCTCTCCGACTGAAAACTGAACACTGAAAACTGAAAACCTGCACGAGTCCCACCAATGTCCAACGCCGCCAAATCGCGCGAAATCCCCTGGGTCGATGGCCGCACGATCGGCAGCGTGT
>CAYQAJ010000297.1:2143-6412 GCA_964415245.1 uncultured Pirellulaceae bacterium
GCCGCCAAATCGCGCGAAATCCCCTGGGTCGATGGCCGCACGATCGGCAGCGTGTTCGAGGAGACTGTGCGCCGCCATCGCGACCGCGACGCCGCGGCCTTCCCCAAACTCGGCCTGCGATGGAATTGGTCGCAGCTTTGGGAGGACATCGACACCGCTGCCCGCGCTCTGCTCGCACTTGGCGTGCGGCCCGGCGAGCACGTTGCCGTTTGGGCCACCAACGTACCGCGGTGGGTGGTGTTGCAATTCGCCACGGCCCGCATCGGCGCGGTCCTGGTGACGATCAACCCGGCCTACCGCCCCTTCGAGCTGCGGTATGTCTTACAACAGAGCGACGCGGTAGCGCTCTTCCTGGTCGATCGCTTCAAATCGTCCGACTATTTTTCGATGTTGGCGGAAGTGCATCCCGCGCTTGGCCACTCCGCGAAAAGCCCGTCCGGCGATTCTCCCGACGGCGCAGCCGCCCGCGCCGACTTTCCTCGCCTCCGCCACGTCGTGGCGATGAAGGGAACGGCCCCGCCCGGCGTGCTCCCCTGGGAAGATTTCGCCGCCCGCGCCGATTCGGTCGACTCTGCCGAAGTATCGCGCATCGGCAGCACGCTCGACCCCACCGACCCCATCAACATTCAGTACACCTCGGGCACCACCGGTTTTCCCAAGGCCGCCACGCTCAGCCATCGTAACTTGCTGCTCAATGCGTTCTACGTCGGCCAGTGTCAGAAGCTCTCCGAAGCCGACCGCATCTGCATCCCCGTGCCGTTCTACCACTGCTTCGGCTGCGTGCTGGGAACGCTGTGCTCGGTCGTGTACGGCGCGGCCATGGTCGTGCCCAACGAGCACTTCGCCCCCACCGAAACGCTCGACGCCATCGAACGCGAACGGGCCACTTCCATCTACGGCGTGCCCACCATGTTCATCGCCGAGTTGGAAGACCCCACGTTCGCCGGCCGCGATCTCACCTCGCTCCGCACCGGCATCATGGCCGGAGCCCCCTGCCCCATCGAGATCATGCGGCAGGTGATCGACCGCATGGGAGCCCGCGAGGTGACGATCGCCTACGGGCAAACCGAGGCCTCGCCCGTGGTGACGCAAACCCGCACCGACGACCCGCTCGAATTGCGCGTCGAAACGGTGGGCCGCCCCTTGCCCGGCGTCGAGGTGAAGATCGTCGACCCGGCCACCGGCCAGACGCTCGGCGACAATCAGCAGGGGGAGCTTTGCTCGTGGGGGCACGTGGTGATGCTCGGCTACTACAACAACCCCGAGGCCACCGCCGCGGCCATCGACTCCGAAGGCTGGCTCCACTCCGGCGACTTGGCGATACGACTCCCCAACGGCTACTACCGCATCACGGGCCGCATCAAGGACATGGTCATCCGCGGCGGCGAGAACATCTACCCCCGCGAGATCGAGGAGTTTTTGTTCACGCACCCGGGAATCGAACAATCGGCCGTGGTCGGTGTGCCCGACGACAAGTACGGCGAAGAGTTATGCGCGTGGATCAAACGCAAAGAGGGCGCCAAACTCACCGAAGACGAAGTCCGCCAATTCTGCCGCGCCGCACTGGCCCACTACAAAGTGCCCCGCTACGTTCGCTTCGTCGACACGTTCCCGCAAACGGTGACGGGCAAAATCCAAAAATTCAAAATCCGCGAACAAATGATCGAAACCCTGGGCCTCAAACAGCGCGAAACGGCGTAGGTCTGTTTCCTTGAGCGCCCCGGCCTAACCGAACGAGTGTCGCCGTTCCGCTCATCCGCCCGGTGATCTTCGCTCGCGGCCCATCTCACACGGACGTCGCATCCGCGCCGGACATCGCATCGATCCGATGCAACAGCTCAGCAGGCCCATCGTCGCCATACATGGCATCCTCAAGTACCTGCGCAAACGGGTCATCCGGGCAAATCTCCGCCAATTGCGCGGGAAGTTCCGGCCTAGAGGCCGGGAATACGCGGTTCTCGATGAGTCTAGCTCGAACCAATTGCGTTGCACCGGCAAGGACGAGATCATCTGCCGCGGAATCATCGCCGATACTGAGCATCTCGCGCGCTCGGGTCAAGGACTGCTTTGCGCGACTTCTGGCGTCATCGGCTGACGGAAGCGGAACTCGATCAGCGAACCTTCTCCGCAACGAATCCCAAACGCGCTCAGGATCATATAGAGCAACACCAAATCGCATGGCCCAACCGAGAACCTCGTGGCCGCTTGCCAAGCGATCCGCAACTGATTCAACCGGATACATGCGAACATCGACTTCGAGGGGCGGCTTAAGCGTAGGGCGCCTACCGCGAAACAGAATCAGTAGATCGAGGTCCGACCGTCGGTGGACTCGCTCCCTAACCGTCGAGCCCATGGCGACAACGCAAACGATCGACGATATCGGTTTTATATCGGCTAAGAGTGCGCGTAGCCAGTCCTCGGACGCACCAATCCACTTGCGGATCACCGTCAATTCGTTGTTCGTCATACGATCTTCGCATCGGCGGGCGCGCCGACAACTTTCAGGGTGTTTTTATGAACGCCAACACCTTGTCGTAGTAGTCCTGGATTTCGTTCGCAATTTTTTGGGCGTCGAAGTCCGATTCCTCGAACTCCTCGTCGCCGTAAGCCATTGCCTTGCGCATCACGTTCAAGTCTTCGAGCAGGTCTCTGATATTCGGAAGCCCGTGTTTCGTATGGAGGTTGGTCGCCTGGTCCGCTTTGCCCCAATGTGTACGTATCGGCGTTTCGCCACTCTTCAAAGCGGCCGCACGAATCGACGCTTCCAGACAATATAACCCGTATGTCCCAATATCACTCCAATCGGGCAGTGCAGAAGCCTCGCGGACTTTTCTCAGATGCCTCTCGGCAACCTTTACGAAGTGGTTTGGGTTGGTCGAAATCTTTTTCATCGAACGAATCCCTGGATCTAGTCGTCGTGACGAGACCCTCAAATCACCGTGTCGCGGCAAACGCAGCCAGCACTCGCTGACGCCACGCACCTTCTTTGTACGGCCATCCGAGCAGTATACGCCTGGACAACCTGGGCGCCCACCGCGAATGCCTCCACGAAAGCCAACCCCTACGCCTCTGCCGCGATGCCCTTGAGCTCCCGCACGCGGCGCTCGATGCCGGTGAGGATGTCGTAGTCGCTCGGGTGGGGCGAGTCGAACGCGGGGCGCAGGGGGATCGGCACGTCGTCCATGCGGTAGACCGTGCCGGGGACGTTGATGCCGTACGTGGCCACCGTGAACGCAACCGCCGCGGCACGGGTGGTCGGCGTGTCCTTCGGGTCGAACGCCACGTAGGGAATCGAAGCCAAGTGTTCGCGGGCCGCCTGGCTGAAGTTTGACATGGGGTCGCTGGCCAGGATCAGCGCGGCGTCGGCCTCGCGGCGGCCCAGCACGTCGGCCGCCGTGTATTCGCCCGGGTTGAACCGCGGATAGCCGCGGGCCATGTTCACGCCGAACGGGTAGCCGGTGCGCCATGCGACGACGTTGTCGGCCCCGGTCACGTTGCCGTGCCCGCGGTTGGGCTTGCACACGAAGCGGGTGTAGCGGTTCATGTCGCGGGTGAGTGCGAGCACGGCCTCGCTGTTGGCGTGCTTGCCGCGGGTCATGGTCAGCCCCATGCCGAAAAAGATCACGCCGAAGCGGGCCCGTTTCATGCGGTCCATCAGGTCCTGCCACAGCGCCAGGGGCTGACCGGTTTCCTCTTCGACTTGTGCTGAGTCGAGCGATATACCCTGCGCCAAAGCCCGCAGCGTCCACAGCGCCTCGAAATCCTTGCGGGGCTTGATCTGCACGAACAGGTCGGCCGCCTTGGCACTCTTGGTGCGGCGGACGTCGACGATGACGCAGGTGCGGTCCTTGCGCCCACGCGGCACGAACATGCCCTTGGGCATCAGGCTGTACTTGGTGAAGTGGCGGGGATGGCTCTCGGCCGGGTTCGAGCCCCAGAACATGATGAAGTCGCCGCGGTTCTTCACCTCGCCCAGCGAGCACGTCACCTCGCCCACGCCTTGAAACGCCATGCCCGACGGACCGTGGCACACGCTGGTGGTGGTGTCGAGGTTGCCGCCGATCCAGTCGGCGATGCTGGCCGCCACCCGCTGCGACTCCGACGTGGTGTCGCTCAAGCCATACACCAATGGGTAGCGGGCATCGGCCAGAATGCGGGCGGCCCGTTCGATGCCGTGTTCGACGCTCGCGGGCCGGCCGTCGACGTGGCAGCTCGGGCGATCGTCGATGTCGTGATTCAGAAACCACGACGTGCCCAACACGCAGGCCC
>CAYQAJ010000298.1:0-6407 GCA_964415245.1 uncultured Pirellulaceae bacterium
GCGAAGCGGCCTGACTTTCCACGTTGTGCATTCGTTGGGCCGCATCGAGTTGCTGTTGGGCGAGCGCGTCCCTGGCCGCTTCCAGTTCGGATCTCTCGCCGTCGAGCTGCGAACGAACCGTATCGAGCTGGGCGCGCTGGTTCTCAAGCTCCTCGCGCCATTGTGCTAGCGCTTCCCGGTCAGAATCCAGTTGTTTTCGCTTCTCTTCGAGCTCGGCAAGCCCCCGCTCCCGCTGGGCACGCGCTTCGTCTTGCTGTGACGAATCGGTTGCGGCTGCCGTCTCGTCGCTGACGAGCTCTTTGGCGGCGCTCGCCTGTTGGGCGCGCAAGTCCTCCAGTTGTTCGTCGCGGTGAGCAAGCTCGCTCTCCAAGCTGGCACGCCGGTCGTTCCAGGCGGCAGTTTGTTGGCTGTGCGCCTGGCTCAGCGCCTCCAGGTCGGTCTGGACCTTCTCGAGTTCGGCCTCCACGCGGGCAAGTTGCTCCGATCGAGCGGTCAACCGGTCGGCCTGCTGGTCCAATTCCTGGCGCAGCCGTTCGACCTCGGCCTCGGCGGCCTCCACCTTGGCGGCCTCCGCCCGGGCGGCCTCCGCCCTAGCAGCGGCTCGCTCGGCGGAAAGTCGATCGTCCAGAAGTTTGGCCATCGCGACCGGATCGACGGTCTCGCGCGACTGGGCCGCTCTGTTGTCCCCATCGTAGTTGCCGCCATCATCGTCCTGGGCGCGAGCGCCCGAGTCGCCGGCGTCCGACTCCTGCCCCTGTTCGTCGACTGACGCGCCGCCCTTGAGCAAACGAACTCCCGGATCGCGCGACCGTTTCGAGGTCCGCAGAAACGCCAGCTCGATCTTGCCGAGCTTCACCTTCTGGCCGACGGGAAGAACCCCTGCCTCCACGTCCTGCCCGTTGAGCCGCGTATGGTTGCGGCTCAACAGATCGATCACCCACAGATTCCCGTCTTGCCAATAGAGCACGCAGTGGCAGGCGGAGACCAAATCGTGCTT
Source organism: uncultured Pirellulaceae bacterium (assembly GCA_964415245.1). Taxonomy (GTDB): domain Bacteria; phylum Planctomycetota; class Planctomycetia; order Pirellulales; family Pirellulaceae; genus CAYQAJ01. The sequence goes on from CAYQAJ010000298.1 coordinate 998, forward strand.
GATCCGCAGCAGGCTGGGCGGCGTGCGCCCCACCAGCGTCAGTTGGCCCCGCAGTCGCCTCTTCACGGCGTCGTGTCCCTTGTACGAAAGACTCACCACCGGAAAGGGGGGCTGGGCGGTCCCCAACTCGTCCAACTCGGGTCGTTCGTCGTCGTCGACAACCGGTTCGGCGAGACTGGCCGAAATCTGGTATTGCCCGATGTAGATCGATTCGCCGCGCGGCAGCCAACCGTGGAACAGGCTTTCCTCGGGCTTGGGGGCGGTCAGGTCGAGGCAATAGATGCCCGAGTCCGTCGCGTGGAAATACGCGGCCCGGGCGGCCATGTCGGGAAGATACACTTCGGACGACTCATGAGAGCCGACGCGTGCAAACGGCTTGTTGACGATGAGCGACGCCTGCCCGTCAGGTCCCCTGACGGTGACCATCATGCGTTGCCCGCACCAGTATTGCGGCTCACTCGACACGGCGCACCCCGACCGTCGTGGAGCCTCGCGACCTGGGCTTTTGACCCACGACTCGGACGGCATGAATGCGAGGCATAAGCCTCCACACTACCGCGCCATCGGGTTGAACACAAACGGTGGGTCCAACTGGTCTGTGCCTCGGAAATGCCCAAAAACACCGCCCGAACGGTGAAATTGGGCGAGCGGCGGTGGGTTGTCACGTCTTGCAGCGAGACGCCACTCTCCCGTCGAGCGAGTAACCGAGCTCGCCGCGATTCGGCGAACGGTGCCCGCTCGCTGAAGGCCTTCCGTTTACGGCCAACGCGGCGGCTAACGAGGCGGCCACCGCTTCGCCCAGTGCACCCGCCACGAACCGCCGTCTATCTGAGCCAAGCGGCGGTACCCCCTCGTTCGGCGGAGGTGTCAGTTGTGCCGGTGGCGTGGCGAGGTACTCGTGCGAACATTGTGCTGAATGTGCGGCCCACCGCCGCGTAACTGGTTCCTTTTACCTCGCCAGTCCGGAATTCGAAGGCGCTCTGCGAGTCCCCGCCCCAAACTCGTTGCCTATGCTGCTTGCGCCAAAGCCGACGACGGCAAATCGCCGAACTCCCTGAAGGGGCACCACATTCGTTGGCGGAAGCGCCACCCTTATGAGACGGTGCCCCGGCACAGTGCCCCCTATGGCGCGGTGTTGCGTTTCACCATGCGCGCGGCAGTTTGAGACGCCGCGCCCGACCCAGGAACCAGACGGCCGATGACGACGCGTAGTCGAGCGTGCTTGTGGTGCGTCGTCGCTGCCATCGTACTGGCGGCGGGCCGCACCACCGCCGAGCCGCCGCGGCGGAACGATGATAGGGCGCACGGGGCCGAATCCGAAGACGCCGACACTGCCATTCGCCGTCTTCCCTCGGTCGAACCATCGCAGCCGTTGCTATTAGCGCGCATCGTCGCTATTCGCCCAATCGGCTCGGATCTCGCCGTGCGCCCAGGTAGGTCAACGCCCGCAACGCCTGACAACCTGCCGACGTCCGCGCCGCACCATGACGTTCCGATCCTGGCATCGCCGACGCAAGGACACGACGGCCATCCGGCGGCGCCGCTGGACGATGCGGCAATGCAATTGCCCGAGCCACCCGACCGGGAAAATCTCGAGGCGGCCTGGGCTGCGGCCCTGTCATTCGACGACCTGTTGGAGGCAGGGCGGCTGAACTTGTCGGCCGAACAGGAGGAGTTGTCGGCGGCATTCGCGGAGCGGTATCCGGTGGCCGACCTGCGCGGGTCGTACACGGTTCGCGACAATGAGCCCGCCTTTGCGTTCGAGGCTCCCGGCTTCCTAGCGGCGGGAACCACGTTTCCCTTTGGTCAGGCCGAGAGCTTCGCCTTTCAAGCGACGGTCAGCCTGCCGCTGTACACCGGGGGGCGAATCGGTCACTCCATCGAAGCCGCTTCCGCCCAAATGTCGGCCGCCGCGCACAACGTCGACAGCGCCGCGCTGGACCTGAAGCTTCGCGTTGCCGAGACTTACGTGGCGGTCCTCAGCGCCGAGCAGGATGTCGACGTGGCGCAAGTGCAACTGCGCAGTCTCGAGGCGCACACGCACGACGTCGAAATGCTGCACGACCGAAACCGGGTCCCGCAAAACGATTTGCTGGCCGCGCAGGTGGCACTGGCCAATGCGCGGCATGAGGCGATTCGCGCCGACAACCAGCTCGATCTTGCGCGTGCCGCCTACAACCGACTGCTGCATCGTGAGTTGACCGCGGAAGTCGGCCTGGCGCCACTGACCGCCTCCGATTCGTTGATCGACATTGACGACGCGACCGCCGCGGCGCTGGCTCAGCGTCCCGAGCTGTTGCAAGCGTCCGCGCGGGCCCGCGCCCTGGAGTACCTCGCGCGCAGCATGCGGGCCGCCGATCTTCCGCAAGCCGAGCTGCTGGGGGCTTACACGTTCGAAGAGAACCGTTTCCAGTCGCCGGACGGAATCGCTTCGGCCGGCGTGGTGGTCTCGTGGAACCTGGCGGACGGCGGCCGCACCCGCCACCAGGCCGAAGCCATCCGCCACCGGGCCGAGGCTGCCTGGCGGGGTCGCGCCGACCTGGAGTCGCGCATCCGCCTGGAGGTGCGGCAGGCCTGGTTCGACGTATCGGAGACCCGCCGTCGTCTCGACGTTACCCGCGAGGCCATGCGCCGCGCCGACGAGAATCTGCGCGTGACCCGCACGCGGTACGGACTGGGGGCGGCGACCAATACCGAGGTGCTCGATGCCGAGACGCTCCGCACCACGGCCTACCGCAATCATCATCATGCCGCCTACGACGCCGTTATAGCCATGATGCGCTTGCGGAGGGCGACGGGCGAACTGTGATGCGCCACGCGGCGGCAAATTTGCGGCGAGGTGGCCGAGTGCGCGCGATCGCGTGCGTGGGCGGCCGCGACGGGGCGAACTGCTGTGACGGTCGCACAGGTTCAGCGACGGGCACATCCCTAACAGAAGGCTCAATCGGAACACGCAATCGCAGACACCCGTAAAGGTTCCAGATTTTCTAAAGCCCGCAATTTGACCCCCGGGCGTCGTGCCATAGAGTTGCGCTGTAGAGAGAGCGTGTGCATCGCCTGCGGCGTCGGCTTCGCTGGGCGTGGGGTGGCTCAAGGCCAATCACATCTTGCGGCACCTGAGTTGCTCGTCGCTCGCGGCTGAGCGCCGACCCCGCGATGGGGGGGGCCAGATCCTCACATTTCCGGCCTCTGTCAGCCGCGAACACCTCGGCATCCGCAGGAATCGAGTCCCGGTGCACACGGTCTCTGGTGGAACGCATAAGCCAGTCTTAATGTCTCGTTTTGTAATCTTGTCGGTTTGCTGACTTTTCGTTTTGTCGATCGGCCGAATTCTCGTGCCCGGTCGCAATGTGAATTCCCGGTTAGTTTGGTTCGTTACCCTTTCGCACTGCGGACTTGCGGCGATTTCTCGGCCGCGTTACGCGAACTCGTCGGTCTTCTTTTCTCAGGTTCTCTGTCTCAGCAAGTGCGGTCTGGCCGATTGTAATGGCATTGCTTTTGGCACTCGGCAATTCGCAGCCGTGTGCCCAGTGCCACTTCGGTGGCCAGGCGCGCACCAAGGATGTGTGCATGTCCGGCGTCTTACTTGACCAGGTCTCCTCGCACTTGCTTGAGGCCGAGTCCGCCCGCGAAGCGAACAATGAGCCCGCAGCAGAACCGGAATGTCTGGTTGCCGCAACGCGGCGGGACCGCGAAGCCGCGTTTCGGTTGATCTACCACTCGTATGTGCGGGCCGGTTTGCAGGTTCCGAACCGGCACCAGATGCGAGTGACCCCCTACCATCTTCTTCCGTCCACGCCCCTGTTCATCGCCAAGTTGCGGGCCCAAGTGGTGTCGACGGTGACCCTGATAATCGACGGCGACCTGGGCGTGCCGCTGGAACTGACGTTTCCCGAGGTCGTGGAAGAGCGCCGCCGGGACGGAATTCTGTTCGGCGAAGTTTCTTGCCTGGCCGACCGCCGCAGCGACTTTCGCCGCTATTTGCCTACCTTCTGCCAGCTCACCCGTCTGATGGCCCAGTACGGGCGGCGCCAGGGCGTCCAGCAGCTTCTCGTGGCGGCCCACCCTCGGCACGCACGGTTTTACCGGCGGTACCTGGGCTTCGATGTCATCAGTGACGTATCAACGTGTTCGCATGTGTGTGACCGGCCGGCTGTGGCACTCTGCCTGGACTTCGATCACGCCCAGCGCACCGGGCATCCCAAATACGACCAGTTCTTCGGCCGCGCGCTTCCCGCCGAGTCGCTCCGGCCGCAGTCCCTCTCGCTCTCGGAAGAGCTGTATCTAGCCGACCTGATCGACGCCAGCTTCGAGCACGCGGCCGGGTATGAAGCGAACGCGCGGGAGCTGCTATACGCCGGTTAACCGGCGACAGGGCTACAGACAGAATCGAGCGGCGCCCCTTTGTTGACAAGGGGCACTTCTTTTTGGGCGGCGGGTTCGTGTTGCCCGGCGGACCAAAGCCTGATAGTGTTCCGCCCTCGTCACGGCGTCACAGCGGCACGGCGGCACAGCGGCACGGCGGCACAGCGGCACGGCGGCACAGCGGCCGGTGAGAAGCCCCCCCCTCATAGCCTCTCGGCTGATGGGGAATACCCCTTCATTTCACCGGAATAACCGGGATCTCCCCTGAGCGACAGGGCTCTCCCCTGACCTATTCTTGTAATGCTATGTGGCCCCTCGCCCTCAAGATGCTCGTGGCCGACCGCGGCAAGCTGCTGACCGCGCTGGTGGGTGTGGTGTTTTCGGTCGTATTGGTCAACGTGCAGGGCGGCCTGTTCATCGGGCTGGTCCGTAAGGCCAGCATGCTGGTCGATCACGGCCAGGCCGACATTTGGGTCGGGCACAAGAACATGCACAACGTCGATTTCCCCCGTGACATTCCCCGCCGCTGGGCCGATCGCATTCGCGTCGTGCCCGGCGTCGTGCGGGCCGAGCCGCACTTGATCGGCTTTTCGGAAATGACACTTCCCAGCGGCGGATTCGAGGGGGTCGTCGTCGTGGGCGTCGACAGATCCAGCATGCTGGGCAGCGCGTGGAACCTGATCGAGGGGCAGCCGCGCGATATTTTGCGCACCGACGGCGTGATCGTCGACGCGTGCGAGGGACACAAGCTGGAGTACCCGCAAGTCGGCGAGATGCGCGAGATCGGCGGTCACCGGGCGCGCATCGTCGGCAAGAGCCAGGGCATCACCAGTTTTCTCGTGACGCCCTACGTGTTCACGACCTACGACCGGGCCGTGGCGTATACCGGCAAGCGACCCGACGTGTGTTCTTACGTGCTCGTGCAAACGGAGCCCGGAGCCGACGTGGAGCGTGTGTGCCGCGATATCCAGCGACGCGTGCCCGACGCCGAAGCCTTTCCGCGCGACCAGTACAGCCGCGTGTCGATCGACTTTTGGATGCGGCG
>CAYQAJ010000299.1:0-6375 GCA_964415245.1 uncultured Pirellulaceae bacterium
GTAGCCCTGGCGAGCGAGCCGTTCCTTGAGCTGCCGATAGTTTTCGATTACGCCGTTGTGCACGATCGCCAGAACCTGCTGGCCGCCCAAGTGCGGATGGGCGTTGGGTTCGGTAGCTGCACCATGCGTGGCCCAACGTGTGTGGCCGACGCCGACGTGGGCGGCTTCCAACTCGGGCGTGACGCTGGCGGCCAGAGCGTCGATGCGGCCGACGGTCTTGGCCATTGCGAGCTCGCCGGTCGGCGTGATGGCGGCCAGGCCGGCGCTGTCGTAGCCGCGGTATTCGAGACGGCGGAGCCCCTCGACCAGAAAGTCGACGGCCCGGCGATGTCCGACGTATCCGACGATTCCGCACATGGCGCAGTGGTCCGGCGAAGCGAAGGAGCGTTGCGGTGCGACCGGCTTACGGAGCGCCAGTCGCCTCCAGCCACGAACGCAAATCTGTATGCGCCCGGCCCGCCCCACCTTATTACCGTACTTTGCAGCCGACCGATCGATCCTATCAGATTGGCCGCGAGCCCCGTAGGGCGGCCACGGTTATGCGGTTGGTGAGGTTGTAGCGATCTTGGCGCTTTGGCGGCCCCAAACTTCGCTTTTGCCTCCGCGCGTGGCGGGCCGCTACGGGAGTGAGTACGATACGGCGAGACGCACAGACAACCGCCGGCTTCCGCCGGCGGCTATTTCCGTTTTTTCGAGCGATCTCCGACGGGCAAAGCTCTCCGGCGATCCCTGCCGCTACCGCTAGGAACCCCCTGCCATGATCCGCTTGCGCACGTTCTTGATCACGCTATTGGTCCTTCCCGCGGTTTTCGCGTTGCCCGGCACAATCCGGTCAGCAACCGCCGCTGAGCCCGATCCGCCCCGCGGATTTGAGGTCACGAAGCAGGACGACGGGTTGACTATCACCTATGAGGGAGAGCTGTTTGCTCGGTACGTGTATTCCTCGGGCGGAAAGCCTATTCTGTGGCCGGTGGTCGGTCCCGGGGGCAAGGAGATGACGCGCGGATATCCGATGCGGGACGCGACGGCCGACGAGAAGGCCGACCATCCTCACCATCGCTCGTTCTTTTTCACGCACGGCAACGTGAACGGGGTCGACTTCTGGAGCGAAAACGAAAAGCACGGCACGACCGTGCAACGCGAGCTGGTCGAAGCGCGGGGAGGCGGCGACGCGCTGATCGTTACCCGCAACGACTGGGTGGGGCCCGACGGCACCGTGCACCTGCGCGACGAGCGGCGGCTCCTGTTTGGCGCCGACGACGACGCGCGGTGGATCGACTTCGACATCACGCTCACCGCGCCCGATCGGCCCGTCACCTTCGGCGACACCAAAGAGGGCACGTTCGGCCTGCGGGTGGCCGGCACGATGAAAGTCGACGCCAAGATGGGAGGCCGGATCGTCAACAGCGAAGGGCAGACCGACGTCGAGGCGTGGGGCAAGCCGGCCAAGTGGGTCGATTACTTTGGCCCGGTGGGCGGGGACGTAGAGGGCATCGCCATCTTCAATCACCCCTCCAGTTTTCGCTTTCCCACCTATTGGCACGTGCGGACCTATGGCCTGTTCGCGGCCAACCCGTTTGGGCTGCACGACTTTCAGGGGACGAACGAGGTCGATGGCTCCTACACGCTGCCGGCCGGTGAGTCGATTAACCTGCGGTACCGCGTCCTCCTGCACCGTGGTGATACGGATGCCGGGCGCATCGCCGAGCGGTACGCGGAGTACGAGAAGGGGATGAAGCCGTAGGTAGGCGTTGCCTCGTAACGTCGCCTCTCGCTCCGCGAGAGGGCGTACCCGATCACGCCCTGCGACTAATCGCATCACGGCTTGCGTCTAACTGCGTTACCCTGCGTCCTCTCGCGGAGCGAGAGGCGACTTTATTGTGTACATCGCGTCGCATCGGGACATCCGTCACGTGCCGAATGATCTGCCGCATAATTCCCAAACTTCTTAGGCAGATCATGTTCGCCGGCGAATGAATTTCCCCCATTCTGCCGATAGTACCCTATGCTGACACCCCAGCACAAATTCGCAAGCTGACTCAGCTTGCCTTCTCTTCATAGTCATCCCGCCTATTAGGAGTGCTGCCCTAACATGCAGGCGAATGCCCCAGAGATCCGCAATCTGAATGAACTTCGAACCTACGTCCACGAAACACTTTGCGAACTGAACGACTTCGAACCTGGCGCTTTTGCAATCACCGAACGACTCATCGTCCGCAGCGGGGAGCCCTGCGGCATTTTCTTCTGTATGAATGGGCCGCGTAGTGTGAAGGTGACGGCCATCTGGGAGACCGACACGAGCAGCGTCCTGTTTTACGGCTCGACCGGCGAGCGAACGCAGCGGACGCAGCTCGTTCGTGCTCCCCAACTTGCCGCAGCGGCGGCATAAGACCGTCGGACGAAGTTTGGCGGGGCCGACGTTTCCGCCGATCGCCCCACCCGGGCGGCGACCACTTGCCCCGCTCAGCGCCGGTACGGCGTCGGGCCAGGCAATGGGACCGCAAGAATCGCAGATGCCGGAAGCCGGCTTGACCGCTTCCACGGCAATAGTATACATAACACCATCACTATTCATCCGAACAGAATCACGGAGGAGCACGGCCATGCTGGTTCTTTCCCGCAAGCAAAGCCAACGAATCCGGTTGGGCAATTCGATTGTCGTGACGGTCGTGCGCGTCTCAGGCGATAAGGTTCGCCTGGGCATTGAGGCGCCGGCGGATGTGCTGGTGCTGCGCGAGGAACTGGAACAGCGTCCGGTGGCGACCCCGGAGCAGGCCGCGCTGCCTTCTTGAGCGGTGACAGGTTGGTGGCGACGGGACACTACTCGTGCGTGGTAACGGCCGGTTCGTCCTTTTCGACGCCGAGCAATTCCTCCGCTTCGGCGCGAAATCGCTTGAGCTCCTCGTTGTCGGCGGCGTTGGTGTCCATCCACTCGGCCGCCTGGTCGTACAGCTCGCGCGCCTTCTCCTTGTTACCCAACTGCCAGTGGGCCATGGCCAGGAAGAACCAGTCGAAGCTGTCGCCGCCGCCACGAACTTGCGTCGACTTTTCCAACCACTCGATCGCTTTCTGCCACTCGCCGGCGCGGTAGTAGGCGACGCCCAGGGCGTTGGGCAGGACGACGCTCGCGGGTTCGAGCTCGATCCCGCGCTGGGCCAGTTTTACTGCCATTTCAGCGTTGCGCGCCTTTTCATTGGCGTACGTGGCGAAAGCCCATGCCATGTTGTTGAGGTAGAGGGCAGAGTTGGGTTGTAGATCGGCGGCCTTGCTGAAGTCCCGAAAAGCGTCGTCGATTTGTTTCAGTCTCAGATAGACGAAAGCACGGTGGTGCCAGATGTTCCAATCGTTGCCGCCCAGCTCGATCGCGCGGTTGTAATCCGCTTCGGCCTCGGCCAGCCTGCCCAGCGCCGCGTACGATAGCCCGCGGCGGAACCGCTGTCCGGCATCCTGGTCCGAGATTTCGATGGCCTCAGTGTGATCGGCGATGGCCTGCTCGTGCTGGCCGAGCATCAGATGCGAATGGGCTCTCTCGTGCCAGTACCAACCGTTTCGCGGGTCCAACTCGATGGCGCGGGAATAATCTTCGATCGCTTTGGCGAACTGGCCCGAGTGAACGTAGCAGTTGCCGCGCATGTCCCAGGCGTCTGCGCGCTTGGGATCCTTATCGATCACCCAAGAATACTGTTCGATGGCCTTGTCGAGCTCGCCCATTTCGCGATAGAGATCGCCCCGTTCCATGTGCGCTGGCAGATCACCGGCCGGCTCGGGTAACGTATCGACCAGCATTTGCACAAGCTGCTTACGCTCTTCGTTGCGACCTTGATCGCGGAGAAACCCCGCCAGTTGCTGCCAGCCGTTGGGATTCTGCTCGATCGCCGTTCGCATCGACGCCAGCACGTCGGCCGTCTTGCCCTGTAACGCCTGCACGTCGATCAAGTAAGCGTAACTTCGGGCGAGCCGGGATCGATGCTCGGCGTTTTCCGGGTCGTCGGCCACCAAGCCGCCATAGACGGTGACCGAATCCCGGAATTGCTCCTCCGCCTGAGTCAGTTGGTCGGTGGACTTGTACAAGTCGCCCAGATACCAGTTGCTGAAACTCTGCTCCTGCCGGTAATAGGCGTTGCCGGGGAAGTCGACGGCCAGCTTCTCGAAAACGTCCAGGGCTCGGCGGTGATATTCTTCCGCCTTGTCGTGCTTTCCGGCGGCCGAGGCAACGGACCCCAATTGCCACAGAATGTGGCCGGCGTCCACGCGATGGTTGGGCTGCGAGGGCACCTCGTCGGTGAGTTTGTCGAAGATGGCCAGGGCCTGTTCGTAGAATCTGGCGGCCTCTTCGGGCCGATTCGTGGCTTTGGTTAAATTGCCCAAGCCGAGGTACGAATGGGCCAGGTGGAAGCGGTAATCGGGATTCGCCGGAAACGCTGCCACAAGCTCTTCTTTTAGAGTCGCCGCCTGTCGGTAGTGTCGTTCGGCCTCTTTGACCCGACCGGCCCCCCACAGCGCCGTCGCGACTTCGTTGTGGAAGTTCGCCAGGGCCAGCTCGATATCGGGCTTGTTGAGCGCGTCGGCCGCCAGCTTCTCCAGCTTTTCGACAGTCTCCTGAATCGCCTCGTCGGCCTTGGCCGGATCGCCTCCCGCGAGGAGAATCTGAATCGATCCGACGTTGCTTTGCGCCAGCAGCGTCGGATACTGGGGGTCGGCGGGAAACTCGGCAATCAACGCTTCGTAGATCGCCGTCGCCTTCTGGAAGCACGACGCTGCCTCTGCCAACTCTTCGCGATTCAGCAGATAATTCCCGAATTCAACGTAGGTAACTGCAAGAAACCGGCGATCGGTGGGACTGTGCGGCTCTTGTGCGATGCAGCGTTCGAATGCGGCGATGGCCTTGCGCGAGTAATCCTCTTCGTGATCCGGCATGCCGCGCAGCCACCGGCAGGTGTGCCCGAGTCTCGCAAAGCCGACCTGTCTCGCTTGTGCCAATTGTTCCGCCACGTCGACGAGTTGTTCGGCGGTATCCACCGCCTCGGCGGACTGACCCGATCCGGACACCAGCGAAGCCAAGCCGGGACTTCCACTGATCAGGCCAGCGAGAGTTGCCAGCATTACCTGGGAATTTGGAGACGACTCGGGGGAGCCGCGCTGGGAATCCGAATCGTCGATGGCGCGGCGACATTCCGCGATGGCCTTCTTGATAGTCTGCAGCCGCTCGGGACCCGTCTGCATTTGCGCGATTCCACGGTACGCCGCGACCAGGACGAGGCTCGCGCTCAATCGATTCGGACTATCGGCAGCATACACTTTGATTTCTTCAACGCACTTTTGGAAGCGATCTAGCTGCTCGCTATTGCCCGCCGTGAAGACATGGTTTCCCCAGCCATTGAGACTAGTCGATAACAGTCCCCAGTAGATGGTCGCGTGCGGGAACTCGCGTACGAGCGAAAAGCTCAATCGGGCGGAGCGCTCGAACATCTCCCCCGCTTCCGCTGGCTGTTGCCTGGCAATCGCACGGGCGCGCTCGTACAGAATCACCGACAATTCGGTTCGATATTGAGGCAAGTTGGGATGCTCCTCGACCAGCTTCTCGCGCAGCGATAAGCTGCGACGCTGAGCCGCGTCGGCCTCGGCGCGTCGTCCTGCTCGGGCGAGTGTTTCGGCCATCACCTGCTCGACTCGCGCCAGATCGGCCCGGTGTTCTGGCACCTCGGGCTGCACGAGGACCAGCTTTTCCAGAATTTTTTGGGCCCGTTCGTAGTAACGCAGCGACTCGCCGTCGTCGACGCCGCCCAATAGGAGCCCCGTCAAATAACACAGCGACGCCAAATCGCTTTGGAAGGCGGGCTCTGCGGGGTTTTCGTCGGCCAGCTCTTGCCACGTTTCCGTCGCTCGTTGCAAAGTCTTGAGCGCGGCCTGGGGGTCCTGGGGCATATGCGTTCGCATCTGGGTGGGTCGGTATCCGTTCCAGAAACCGGCTAGGCGCTCAGGCGACTTGAGATGGTCGGGATACTCGCGGCGGAGGCGGTCGACAACATCCAGCGCCTTGCTAATCGCCGCGAGTGCCTCATCGTTTCGGTCGATCGTGTGGTTTACTTGGGCCACGCGCAAGTAGGTAACGGCCAGATCGGCCAATACATCGGGATCGTCGGTCCGCTCGATTGCAGTTGTCTGGTAGAACCGCAGTGCCGAATCGAGCAATTCCTTGCGCAGTGGTTGCATGCCCGGCACGTCGAACAGCTTGCTTTCGCTGACAATGGTGAAGTACTCATCGACCGCCTTGCGGGCCTTTTGGAAATTCGCCTCGGCCAGCTCGCGTTGATTTTCCGCGGCCTCACGCGCTTCGTCGGCTGCCTTGCGTTGTTCGGCTTCGGCCAGGCGAGC
>CAYQAJ010000300.1:0-2655 GCA_964415245.1 uncultured Pirellulaceae bacterium
TTCAGATGGAAAACCGCCTGCACGACATGGCCCCGTTCGGTGTGGTCGCCAGCACGATGAAATTCGAGGTAACGCACGACGGCGACGCACGCGAGAAGGGAACCATCAAATTCAAGCTCGCTGAAGTGGGCAAAGACGCCAAGTCGGACTTGCCCGACGCGAAGTAGCGGCGCACCGCTGGCACGAGTGGTCGCACGCCGTGTCGGATACCTTGCCTGCAAATCGGAGGGCCATCACGTGAACCTGCACAAGAGCCCATTGGTAGCAGCGACGGTGGCCGTCGCATTCTTGGCGGTGGCATGCGTCACAGCCCCACTTCGTGCCGATGGTTTGATCTACCAGTTGCCCGAGGACGGCACGTCGGCGCGATTCAGCTTGGCGATCAAGGCTATAAGTCCGACAGGCGTTGAGGAAAAGAGGTCGGGATCGCTGACGTTGAGCTCGGTCGGCAGTGCTCAGGTCGATGGCCAGGCATGTCGCTGGATCGAAGTGAGAATGGAAATGAAAGCTGCAAAGGAAACGGATGAGGCTGAGCCCATTACCGTTAAGGTACTTGTACCTGAGAAAAACTTGACGCGCGGGCAAGACGGATGGGCAAACATGAAGAAGGCTTGGCTGAAGATTGGTACCGATTCGAATCCGCGCCCGATTAAGGACTCAAAAAGTCAGGATTCCGGTCTTATGACGTGCTTCCTCAGTGGTCCACTTGGCGACGCGAAGCACTTACCGCCGGTCGACGTTAATAGTGGCATCGGTAATTTGCGCTGCGAGGGGGTACGCGGGTCGGCGCGAATGAATGTCGCAAACGTGAGCATTGTTATGGAGAATCGTTTGCACGAAATCGCTCCATTCGGGGTAATCACTAGTACGATTCGAATCGATGCCAAACGTGAAGGACGGGTAGACGCAAGCACCATCTCATTGACGCTCGTCGAAGTGGGAAAAGATGCTAAGTCGGAGATGCCCGACGCGGAGTAGCCTCAGTTTCGAAAACCCCGGCCTGCCGGCCCGGGGCTGTTCAAAAGCGGCGCGACGCCCAACATCGCGCAAGCCATGCTCACCCGCTTCGCGTGAGAGCATGACACGCACCGGAGAATGGCGCGCGGCAAAGATCACGCGCCGCTGTACTTCCGTCCCTGCCAGGTGTCGCGGCGCTCCAGCTCCGCATGAAGCGCGCGTCGCACCGCGGGTTTGTCGAGGCACCACGATGGCCCGACGAAGTAGTCGGGAGGCGCTTCGCCGCTGACGCGCTCGACGACCATTGTCGGCGGCAGCAGCTCGAGAAACTCGACCAGCACGTCGAGGTACGCGTGGCGCTCGATCAGCGCCACTTCGCCCCGCGCCACCTGATCGGCCAGCGGCGTGTTCTTCACCGCGTACAGGTTGTGGATTTTCACCGAGTCGAGGCCCAGCCGCGCGACCTCGCGGGCCGTGGCCAGCATGTCGATCTTCGTTTCGCCGGGCAGGCCCAGGATGACGTGGGCGCACAGCTCGAAGCCCCGCAGGCGCGCCCGAACAAGCGCATCGGTCATCGCATCGTGGTGGTGGCCGCGATTCATCCAGTCGAGCGAGCGGTCGTGTATCGACTGCATGCCTAGCTCAAGCGACAGGTACGTCTCGCCGGCCAGCCGCTGAAGCAGATCGAGCACGTCGTCGGCCACGCTGTCGGGCCGCGTGCCGTTCGCCAAGCCCACCACCTGCTCGTGCGCCAGGGCCTGGCGATACAGCGGTTCCAGCCGCTCGACCGGGGCATAGGTGTTGGTGGCCGGCTGGAAGTAGGCCAGGAACCGGTCGCAGTCGTACCGACGCTTTATCCGGCGGATTCCTTCGGCGATCTGTCCGGCAATGCCCTGGCGTGGGAGTCGGCGGCTGGGGCCGAAGCTGCGGTTATCGCAAAAGGTACAGCCCCCCACCGCCACCGATCCATCGACGTTCGGGCATGTGAAGCCGGCGTCGACGCTCACCTTCTGAATCCGCTGCCCAAACCGCCGGCGCAAGTAAAAACCGTACGGGTAAAAGCGTAGCCCGGCCGTGCGCCAGCAGGCGTTATCGAGGGCTAGCGGAGGCAAATGCGTTGACGACAAGGGAATCGTTGGCTAACGTAAAGGCAGGTGGCGCAGCCAGGAAGAGTGCATCTTTCGCCCCGTTCATCGGGGCACGCGGCTGGAACAGGCGTTCATCATATATCTGCCGCGGTTCCGCGGGCAAGGCAGACGCGCGTATGTACGGCGAGCTCGTTCCGGTGGGGGGCGGCGACCCCATTCCGCTTACTAAGAAATCCCTGCGAATGGGACGGCGCGAAAACTGCGACATCGTTCTTCGCTTCGCCAACATTTCGGCCAATCACTGCCTGCTCAGCGTCGACGAGGGCTATTGGTTCGTGCGAGACCTGGGCAGCCGTAACGGTATTAAGGTGAACGGCAACCGGATCCGGGGCGATTCGCGCAAGCGGCTCGACCCCGGCGACGTGCTCTCGATCGCCAAGCACGACTACGAGGTAAAGTACGCCCCCATTGATCTGGGGGCTGTCGGGCCTCCCCCGGCGGAAGACAAGGCCGATTATTTCATGCGGCAGTCGCTGCTGGAACGAGCCGGCCTCGACCGCCGCAAGGATGCCGACAAGCGGATCAACGTGCTGAACCTCAAGCCCGGCCA
>CAYQAJ010000300.1:2755-6278 GCA_964415245.1 uncultured Pirellulaceae bacterium
CCCACTGCGATGGCCACATTCAAGCCCAGGCCGATCAGCCCCGCGTGAATTCCGGCCACCTTTCCCAGTCCGGCCGACGCCAGCACAAGGGCCGTCATCGTGCCGGCCAGCATGCCCCACAGCGTCGGCCCGGCGCGTAATCTCCGCCAGTGTAGTCCCAGGAAGAACGCCGGGGCCAACTGCACGAGCAGGTCGAACTTACGATCCAACAGATCGATCAGCGTCGCCTTCTGCCGCAGGAAAACCGCCACGCCCGCCAGAACGACGATCAGCGCCCACGACGATGCCTTCCCCACCAGCGTCAAGTGTGCCTGCGAAGCGCCCGGCCGCACAAACCGCCCATAAAGGTCCTTGGTGAGCATCGACGAAATCGACAACAGCACCGAGTCGGCCGTCGACATGATGCTCGCCAGGATTCCGGCGAACAGCACCACCACCAGCCACCGCCCGGCCAGCGAGCTTTGCTGCACCTCGCGGCACAGGATCGTGAGAATCTGATCCGACTCGGTGCGGCTCAGCCCCGACACGTGCGCCGCCCCGATGATGCCCACGATCACCGCCACCAGCGCGGTTGTGAGGGGAAGAAATGCCATCACTGCCAGGCTGCGTCGCAGGATGGCGCCCGATCGCGCAGCGTAGATCCGCTGAATCGACTGCGGGTAGAGCGCGCCCCCCAGTCCCACGATCAGCACGTAGCTGAGCCATCCCAGCGATGTCGTCGTACCGGGCGGAGACACGCGCGACGCTGATCGAGCGGGGGAACTCTCGGCCTGCGGCTCGTCTTCGGGTCGCGACACGTCCGACTTGGCGTGGTACGAAGTCGCCGTCGATTCTGGCGGTGCGAGGTCGTTGCTCCGCGACACCTGCTCCTCATCGCGCAGCCGTCTGGTCGCATCGGCGAGCGTGCCGAACTCGACAAACACCATTCCCAGCAGCACGGCGAATCCCACAAACAGCACGAGCCCTTGGATCACGTCGGTCCAGGCGACTGCGCGGAACCCCCCCAGGGTTTCGTAGGCCACGATGATCAGCGATAGCACGACCACGCCCACGATGTAGGCGACGGCCGGATCGTAGTCGGTCAGCCCTTGCAAGGCGCGGCCCATGGCCATGAGCTGCGCGAGTAAGAAGTTGGAGATGGCCACGATCATGATGACCGTCGCCGCGATATTGAGCGGCGGCGATCCGAACCGCCGATCAAGAAAGTCGGTCGGCGTAATGAAGCCATGCTTCTTCGCCAGGGCGAACAGCCCCGGCGCCAACAGCAGGTAGAACACCACGATCGCCGTCATGAAGTGCACGCACAGCGTGAACGAGAACCCGGCGCGGTAGGCATTGCCCGAGAATCCAAACAGCGTGTTGCCGCTGTACTGCGTGGCGTAGAGCGTCAGCAACAGGACGACGAACCCCACGCCGCGCCCGGCCAGGTAGAAGTCGCGAAGCGAGTTCTCGCGACGGGCCTTGTAACCGGCGTAGCCGATGGCCACCAACGACAGCAGGTACACGCCGATGAAGGCCAATTCGAGCGGGCCGAACGGAAGCAACTCGGAGGTCACGCGGCGGCCTCCTCGTCAGGCGCTCGGCAAGAATCGTCCGTACGGCTTCCGACGTTCGCGTCGTTGTCGGAATCGTCTTCCTCACCCGGCCAGCGACTGCGCAACAGCCACGCCGTCAGTGCACTGATCGCCGCCGAGCCGGCAACCGACACCACGGCCCAAACTGGCAGGCCCAGCCAGAACCAGTCGCCGCCACCGGGCAACAGCCGCCAGTACCAGGGAATTGCCACGGCGAAGAGCGCCGCATACGCCGCCCAAATTCTCCACGAGCGATATAGGCGGACGGATTCGAATACGCGGTCGGACATGGCGGGTGCCAGTTTGTTGAACTGGAGCCGAACGCAAGCGGTCGAAACGTGCGGCCAAGTATAGGCGCACAACACCGCGCGCACAAAAGCCCACAAATCGTTCGATTCACCGCATTCCCAATTCCCATAAGCCCACGGATTCCTATCCGTGGGTCCGCCATCCCTGGATTCGGCATGCTTCCCCAAACACTACGCACTGGCGCCACGGTTCCTCGACTGCAATTGCCCCCAGTGCCCTGTTTCGCTAGACTCCGCAACCCTTGCGGCGAGATGCTGTCTTCGTTTCCGCCGCCATCGTCACATGAATGTGGCGGCTATCGGAATCCACCCATGACCATCTCCGTCATCGTGCCCGTCTTCAACGAATGCGACAACGTTGGGCCGCTTTGTGCACAGCTTGTCGCCGTGATGAACGAGCTGGGCCGACCGTACGAAATCCTGTTCGTCGACGACGGCTCGCGCGACGGCACCGCCGAGCGGCTCGCCTGTCTGGCCGCCGAGAACGACTGCGTCAAAGTCGTACGCTTTCGCCGAAACTTCGGTCAGACCGCCGCGCTGCAAGCCGGCCTACACTACGCCTCGGGCGAAACGATCGTCACCATCGACGGCGACATGCAGAACGAGCCGGGCGACATTCCGCGGTTGATCGAAAAGCTCGAAGAGGGATACGACCTGGTGCACGGCTGGCGGCGCGAGCGGCACGACCACTGGCTCACGCGCAAACTCCCTTCGCGCGTTGCCAACTGGCTCATTGCCCGCGTCACCCGGTTCCCCATCCACGACCTGGGCTGCACGCTCAAGGCCATGCGGCGCGAAATCGCCCTGGAACTGGAGCTGTACGGCGAGATGCACCGCTTCATCCCGATTCTGGCCCATCAGCGCGGGGCCCGCTGTGCCGAGGTGGTCACGCGGCATCATCCCCGCCGGTTCGGTCAAACCAAGTACGGCTTGGGTCGCACGCTGCGAGTCGTGCTCGATTTGATCACGGTCAAGTACCTGCTCGACTACTTCGCCAGCCCCATGAAACTATTGGGCAAGATCGGCCTGTGGTGCGCCTTGGTGGCGATGGTCGCCGGCGCGGCCACGGTGGGGATGAAGCTTTGGGGCGGCGTCGATATGACCGGCAACCCGCTGCTCATGCTGACCGTGCTGTCGACCATGATGAGCGGGCAATTCATCGGCCTGGGCCTGTTGGCCGAAGTGAACGCTCGCATCTACTACTCTAGCCGTAACACGCAGCCGTACGCGGTGGCGGAGCTGGTGAACTTCGACGCAGCTTCGAGCGACGCTGACGTGCCGCGCTCCCGCGCCGCGTGACCACAGTACGCGGTCATGTCCTATAAAGCGGAGAGCGGAAAGCGGATTAGATTTCCGGCCCGCTCTCCGCTTTCCGCTCTCCGCTTTCCGCTTTTGGGGGAGCTTGCCCCTTCCCACTATCCTCCCTACCATGCGCTGCATGGCCGAAAAACGCGACACAGCGCAGCGTAAGGCGGTCGTTCTTCTCAGCGGCGGGCTCGATTCGGCCACCGTGCTGGCCATCGCGCGGGCCGAGGGCTTCGAGCCGTACGCCATCACGTTCCGCTATGGGCAGCGGCACGCTTACGAGATTGAGGCCGCGCGGCGAATCGCCGCCAGTCAGCGAGTCATCCGCCACGTCGT
>CAYQAJ010000301.1:0-6265 GCA_964415245.1 uncultured Pirellulaceae bacterium
CGTACGGCTTCGCGCCGATCGACACGCCGGCCCTCGAATACCTCGACGTGCTCCTGGGCAAGGGAAGCGACGAAACCGATCGGCAGTTGTACCGCTTTCAGGACCACGGCGGCCGCGACGTGGGCATGCGGTTCGACCTGACCGTGCCGCTGGCCCGCTTTGCCGCCCAGCACATCGGTGAGCTGGGAACGCCGTTCAAGCGCTACCACATCGCGGCCGTGTGGCGAGGCGAGAACACGCAGCGCGGCCGATACCGTGAGTTCATGCAGTGCGACTTCGACACGATTGGCACTTCGTCGGTCGTGGCCGATATCGAAACCGCGCTGGTGATTCACGATTTGCTCGTGGCGATCGGCTTCTCGCGGTTCACCATGCGGCTGAACAACCGCAAAATTCTCACCGGCCTGCTCGAGAAGCTCGAACTGGCCGACCGCGCGGTGGCGGTGCTGCGCATCCTCGACAAGCTCGGCAAGATCGGTCCCGTGAAAGTCGGCGACGAGCTGGTTGCCGCCGGCGCCAGCGATCAGCAAGCCGCCGACGTGCTGGCCCTGGCCACGCTGTCGGGCGATAACGATCATGTGATTGCGCAGCTTGGTCCCATGCTGCGCGGCAGCGCGATTGGTGAGCAGGGATTGTCGGAACTTCAGCAGGTGGCGGCCGGCGCGAAAGCAGGCGGAGTGCCCGACGAGCGGTTGCAGCTCGACGTGTCGATCGCCCGCGGGCTCGACTACTACACGGGCACCGTGTACGAAACGCTGCTCGACGAGCTGCCGGGCATCGGCAGCATCTGCAGCGGCGGGCGGTACGACAATCTCGCACAGCTTTTCACGAAGCAGGAGCTGCCAGGCGTCGGCGCGTCGCTGGGGCTCGATCGGTTGTTGGCGGCCATGGAAGAGCTCAGCCTGATCGAGAAGGTGCACACGCCGGCCGAGGTGTTCTTGGCGTATTTCGACGAGCAGCGGCTGCACGACTACTTGGCGCTGGCGGCGCGGCTGCGATCGGCCGGAATCAACGTCGAGCTGCACTGTGAAGCGCGGCGATTGGGCCAACAGCTCAAATACGCCGACCGGCGCGGCTTCCGCGTGGCGCTCATCGCCGGCGAGAATGAGTGGGCCGAGAACCGCTGCCAGGTGAAGGACCTCGCATCGGGCGCGACGCGCGACGCCTCGCTCGCCAACGACGCAGCCGAAGTGATCGCGGCTGTGCGAGAGATTCTGGCGACGGACTCAGGTTGAGAGCCTATCCCAAAACCGTCGGGGACTGGCTCATTTTGCGGAGTCGGCGGAGCAAAATGTGCCTGTCCCCTTCTCATGACGGTTTTGGGATGGGCTCGAACGGAAAGCGACGGCGACAGCGTATGGACACCCCATCGACCGACGATTCGCCTCTTGCCAAATTGGCCGTCGAGCTCGCCGACCAGGAGAGCCGCATTCAGGAAGGCGGCGGCGCCACCGCCATCGCCCGGCAGCATGCCAAGAATCGCCTCACCGCCCGCGAGCGCATCGCCAAGCTGCTCGATGCCGGCGCGCCGCAATTGGAGCTCGGTCTCTGGTCGGGCCACGCCATGTACGACGATTGGGGCGGCGCACCCGCTGCCGGCGTCGTCACCACCATCGGCCTCATCGCCGGTCGGCGGCACATGGTCATCGCCAACGACGCCACGGTCAAAGCCGGCGCCTTTTTTCCCGCCACCGCTAAGAAGGTGCTCCGCGCCCAGCGAATCGCGTTCGCCAATCGCCTGCCGCTGGTTTACCTGGTCGACTCGGCCGGCATCTTTCTCCCCTTGCAGGAAGACGTGTTCCCCGACGAGGACGACTTCGGCCGCATCTTTCGCAACAACGCCGTCCTCTCCGCGGCGGGCATCGCGCAGATCGCCGCCATCATGGGCAACTGTGTCGCGGGCGGCGGCTACTTGCCCGTGCTTTGCGACAAAGTGCTCATGACCGAGGGCTCGGGCCTGTACCTAGCCGGGCCCGCGCTGGTGAAGAGCGCCATCGGCCAGGACGTATCGAGCGAAGCGCTGGGGGGCGCCGCCATGCACTCCTCGATCAGCGGCACCATCGACTACCGCGAGCCCAACGACGACGCCTGCCTCGAGCGGATTCGCAGCCTCGTCGCGCTCGCGCCGCATGATCCCGAGCAGCCGCCCGCGCCGTTTGCCCGCACCGCCGCGGTCGAACCGAGCCGCCCCACGACCGACATCTACCAAATCGTCGATCCCGATCCCGACACCGAGTACGAAGTGCGCGAAGTGCTGGCGTGCGTCATCGATGCCGGCACGTTCGACGGGTACAAGGCCGAGTACGGCCAGACGGTGGTTTGCGGCACGGCCCGCATCGGCGGGTTCTCGGTCGGCATCGTCGCCAACCAGCATCACCGCATTCAGGCGCCCGACCACCACTTTCAGTTCGGCGGCGTGCTGTACGTCGACAGCGCCGAGAAGGCGGCCCGATTCGTGATGAGCTGCAACCAGGACCATTTGCCGATCATCTTCATGCAGGATGTGAACGGCTTCATGGTGGGGCGCGAAGCTGAGCGCGAGGGCATTATCAAGGCCGGCGCCAAGCTGGTCAGCGCCCTGAGCAACAGCCGCGTGCCCAAGATCACCGTCATCACCGGCGGCTCGTTCGGCGCGGGCAACTACGCCATGTGCGGCAAGGCGTTCGACCCGCGGTTTATCTTCGCCTGGCCGAATGCCCGCTGCGCCGTGATGGGGGGCGATCAGGCCACCTCGACGCTGCTGGATATCACCGTGCAGAGCCTCCGCCGCCAGGGACACGAGGTCGACGCCGACGAGCTGGCCGAGCTGCGCGATCGCGTGAAGGGGAGCTACGACCGCCAAACCGACGTCCGCTACGGCGCGGCCCGCGGCTGGCTCGACGCCATCGTCGCCCCATCCCGCACTCGCGAAGTGCTGATCCTCGCCCTCGAAACGGCCACTCGCTCGGTGAGCGAAGAGCCGTACCGACTGGGCGTGTATCAGGTTTGACGGGCGCGGTACTTCTTTTCCCTTCGTTGCCGAAGCGGGTATGATACGTTGTTGATAGACCCGCAATCGCATGGGCGGGTTCGACTCGCCCGGCACGTGGTCAGGACATTCAAGCTGTGACCTTCACCGTTCCATCCGAATCGCCCCCCATTCGCGAAGACGCCTCGGGCGCCCTGCGCGTGGGTAATACGAATGTCCTGTTGGAAATGGTCGTCTGGGCGTTTCAAGACGGCGCGACGCCCGAGACGATTGTGCAGCGTTACTCGGCGCTAACTTTGGGCGACGTGTATGCCGTGATTGCGTACTATCTGCGTCACCGGAAAGACGTAGAGGACTATCTCGCGCGTCGCGAGCGGAAGGCCGAAGAAGTTCGCCAGCGCATTGAAAGCCGGCAAGGCAGCCTGGACGAAATACGCGCCCGTTTGCTCGCCCAGCGGCAGTCCAAGGGATAGCGCATGATACGGTTGCTTGCCGATGAGAACTTCAACGGCGACATCGTACTCGGCCTGCTTCTTCAACTACCTCATTTCGATATCGTTCGAGTGCAGGACGTGGGTTGGTCCGGCACCAACGACGCGGAGATACTCCGCTGGGCAGCCGAGAACGACCGCATTCTGCTTTCGCATGATCGCGCTTCTGCCCCCAGCGCAGCGTATGAGCGGATCGAAGCAGGCGAGCCCATGCCGGGCGTATTTCTGCTGAGTGCCAGGTTCCCCGTCGGACCTGCCATTAAGGAAATGTTGCTGATCGAGGCGTGCAGCGAACAAATGGAGTGGATTGGACTTGTGGTTCATCTGCCTATGTAACACTTTGCGGGGGCACCGAAGGTGAAGGCTCGCAAATCGTCGAAGGTCATGTTCCATCGACAATCAGCATGCACTTGAGTTACTACGATCGCATTGCAACCAGTTGGGATAAAGCCACTGGGTCGGACGGTGGCGCGTTTAATCGCTTGGTACTCAACGAGCGGGTGCTGGCGTTAATCGGAGATGTATCGGAACAGCGCATTCTGAAATTGGGCGCCAGCAACGGGTATTTCGCGCGGCTGTTATGGCGGCGCCGGTCGGGCAAGGAACCCGCCCGGCTGACCATAACCGACTCGTCGTCGCGACTGCTGCAAATTGCGCGCAAGCGTTATGTCGTGCCATGTGCGCAATACGCGACGCTCGACTTGCGAACGCACTTTCCTTTTGAGAGTGCGCGCGTCGATCTTGTTGTGGCAGTTATGGTCTTCAGCGAACTGCCCGCTCGAACCTTCCGTAATGCGTTGTGCGAAGCCGCTCGCGTTCTGGCGTACGGCGGTCGAGTCGTAGGAGCAGTACTTCACCCCCGTTTCGTCGCCGGGTTATCGCGACGAGGCGAACTCAAACGCGGCAAACCTGCGACGATGCCGGGTGCGGACGAACAACAGCCTGGAACGACTCAACCGCGAGATCAAACGCCGCACGCGCGTGGCGACCCTGTTTCCCAACGAAGCCTCCCTGCTCCGCCTGGCCACCGCGGTGCTGATGGAGACCGACGAAGAGTGGCAGTCCGGAAAACGTTACCTCTCCCAAGTCACGCCCACATCCGCCCACTAACCCAGACCACCTTTACAGAACGAGGGTTGCACTATCAAAGGCTTCTTCTGCGTACCATTC
This sequence comes from uncultured Pirellulaceae bacterium, assembly GCA_964415245.1. GTDB lineage: Bacteria > Planctomycetota > Planctomycetia > Pirellulales > Pirellulaceae > CAYQAJ01. Next base: position 4,630 of record CAYQAJ010000301.1, read on the forward strand.
GTCGAGTTCGAGCAAAACGAACGGGGAAATCGCCATACTCGATTTGGGAAATTTCCAGCCAACAATTGAGCGCAGCCGTGTGGCAAACTGATACCGTTTGTCGTGTCGAAATAGAGCTTTTCAGTACTCGCGTTGGTCGCGGTCGAAGTCAGATGCGGGAAACGGTACAGGCGCAACGGCCTCTGGCTCGCGTCCAGTGGCACGCATGTAGTCGATCACAAGAGATGTGTCACAATAAACAATTGAATCTTCCATGATCTATCCTGGATAGCCTCTCCGTTCACCAGGCTGCGGTGAACGACGTTAACTTCAGAACCCGCGGCCCGTAGCTCCCGCGCAACGGTTTGCTATGTGCTTCATTTCCACTCGTACGCTGCGCCATTCACAATGAGGTGAATGACATCGGTCGCGAGGTTGGGGAATTTGTCTGATAAAGCCTTTTCGGCATTCACCGCACCTTGGTGTAACGTCATCGTCAACAGCCAATGTTCCTCGTTGACGGCTGCTCGCCAAATCATATTGAACTGCTGTTTTTCACGCTGGTCCAGAGCATTGCACACTGCGTCGTGAAACGTCCACGGATGTTGCCAAGCGTCAAACGTGCGACCTGCTTCTTCGATTTGATCCATCAGGCACATAACGTCAGCGGTAACCAGGCTGCGGTGCACGGGGCAAATAATCAGGGGCACACTTCCGCCACGTTTCCCACGCGTCAGCGTCCCGGCTCAGTTTCGATCCCGCTGGCGCTTGTCGACTCGAACGTACGTTGTTTCGACGGCTTTGGCTTCGGCTCCATCGGGAGTGACGTTGTAGGCGGTGATCGTCAGGTGGTCGTCGTCGAGCAGCTCGTAGACGGTTTTCCAACCCCAGTGCGGCTGGCCCTCGCCCACGTCGTACTGGCCGCGCCCCTCGATCTGCGTATCCTGGTAGTTGCGACCATCCGAGTGTCTCCTGATGGAAGGCTGGACAAACTCCTCCCAGAGAAGCGCTAGGATGGTCCTTTTCATTGTCTTTTAGGAGTTTTAGGGACATACCAGGTGTCAGGAACGAATGGCACTTGCGCAGTATTCAAGCGGCGTGCAGTAAACGCTTTCGGGCGACGTTGCGGGGCACGGTGAGCAGGGCGATGGGCTTGGGGCGGCGTTTGACGGCGCGCACGTTCGTAGCGATCGGGTCGGTGGCCGACGCGATGCGTGCCGACCGCCCGCAAGAGCTCGTCGAACAACGTGGGCCATCGCTCTTTGGGGATCACCGCCAACAACTCCTGAAAACGATTCAGCGTTTGCAACGCGCCCTTGAAACTCACCTCGTGCGGCTGCCGGCCCACGCGCCGCGCGGCCTGGGCCATCAGCTCCCGAACCAGATTGTACACCAGCAAATGCATCCACATCTCCTTGCGGACCATCGACGGCGTCTTGCATCGCAGCACGTCCATGCCCAACGTGGTTTTGGGCGATCGCAGATCGAGCTCGGCCTGCCAACGCAGCGCGGTACAACAGTGCCAGTTCGTCGGCCGGCGCTTCGAGCGGATCCAGCAGCGTGGTCGCCACCACCAACTGGCGCACGCGAAAGCCCCGCTGCCGTCCATGAGAGGGACTCCGTCAAGAGTCGAAAGCGAGACGAAGGCGGGATTCCC
>CAYQAJ010000302.1:0-6205 GCA_964415245.1 uncultured Pirellulaceae bacterium
AGTCCCCGACGGTTAGGAAATGCGCTTATCGCCCGTAGAGCGACGTGGCCACGGGCGACGTTGCAACGGGCGGCATGGCCGCAGGCGGCGATGTCGGCGCAGCGACCGATGGTCTCCCCACCGTCGGCGCTGCGACCGACGCCGCCACGATTTCGGCCGGCCAGTCCCGCAACGTGTCGAGACAAGCGGCCTCCTCGTCTTGCTCTTGAGTGTCGCCGCGCGAATCGGCGCCGCGCGAATTGTCGCCGTGAAGACTGCGATCGCTTTCCGCCGCCGCGCCGACAAACACGACGGCCTGGGGGTCCTCATCGCCAAAGCTGATGCCCAGTGCTCGGGCTGCCTGCACGACCGAGCTTGCCGGGTCGACGCACCGCAGCTCGCGGATGCCCTCGACGATGGGCACGCTGCACACCGATGGCGGCTGATAGCACACCATTTCGCCGAATCGCTTTTCGATGACCAGCCGCACCGCATGGGCGCCGAACTGCGTGGCCAGCACGCGATCGAATGTCGTGGGCGCTCCGCCGCGCTGCAAATGCCCCAGCACGACAACGCGCGTCTCCCGCCCGGTGCGGTCTTCGATTTCCGCGGCCACTTGCGCTCCCACGCCGCCCAGCCGCGTCTGCCGATCCTGCTGCTGACCTTCGCGGGTCACGAGCGTTCCGTCCGGGAGGTGAGCACCTTCGGCCACGACAATCAGCGTGAAACGCTTTCCTTGTCGTTCGCGCTGGAGCACCTTTTTGACGACGTACTCATACGACCAGGGAACTTCGGGAATGAGGATCACGTCGCCTCCCCCCGCGATGCCCGAGAAGAGGGCGATCCAACCGGCGTGCCGTCCCATAACCTCCAGAATGAAGATCCGTTCGTGACTGGCGGCCGTAGTGTGCAGTCGGTCGAGCGCGTCGGTGGCGCAGGCCACGGCGCTGTCGAATCCGAAGCTGAACGCGGTCGCCGAGAGGTCGTTGTCGATCGTCTTGGGCACGCCGACCACGGGGATGCCGCATTCGTGGAATTGCTGCGCCACGGCCAGCGAACCGTCGCCGCCGATGCAGACCAGTCCGGACAGGTTCAATTGCCGGCAGGTGTCTTTGACGCCGTCCAGCAGCTCCTCGTCGAGCCGAATGTGGCGATCGATACCCACGGTGGCGGCGAAGCGGCCCTTGTTGGTCGAGCCGAGTATCGTGCCCCCCTGGTTGAGGATGCCGGTGGTGTTCTTGTGGTTGAGCGGAACGTACGAGACCGGGTCGACCAGCCCCTCGTAGCCGCGCAAGAACCCCACGACTTCGATTCCGTGTCGGCGAGCCGTCTTGACGACGCCGCGAATCACGGCGTTGAGTCCCGGGCAATCTCCGCCGGCAGTCAGGATGCCAATGCGCTTGATTGGTTGGTGCATGACGGTGATGCCTCGTGTTCCGATTGTGCCGGCGCGCGATTGACAAGTGCGTTGGCGGTCCGCGCGGAGCCGCGTAAGAAGTGTAGGTCAGGGCGGGGAGAAATGCAGAGTGCAGAATGCAGAGTACAGGCCGGGGTTGGGGGTTAGGGACTGGGAGTTGGGGATTGGCAAGCCCCTATCTCTTGAATCTCAAGACACTCTGCATTCTGCACTTTGCATTCTGCACTTTTTCGCAGAGTGGGCCCTATGTCTCATCCTCCGCCAGCACGACCAGCGCGTCTTCGGGCGAGAGGCGATAGGTCTGGTTCTTTTCGGGGATGAGCTTCACGCCGAAGTTCTGGTTCATGTCCCCTTCCAGAGCTTTGATCTTGACGCCCAGGCATACCTCTTCGCGCTTTTGGGCGATCCGCATGGCGTCGGCGAAGGTGATCTCGGCGGGGAACTGGGTGAAATAGAGCGAGGCCGGCTTGAGATAGATTTCGGAGCCTTCCTCCTGGAACAGGTCGTCGTACACGCGCTTGATGTCCGGGTCTTCGCTGATCTGCGCCAGAATCATACTGACGAAGCGGTTGGAGATGATGAAGTCGTGCACGCCGGTACGGGCCACCAACGGCTGATTCTCGGAGTCGAGCACTTCGGTGATGAGCTTGGTCTTTCCGAAACCGTGCTTCTCAAAGATTTTGCGGAGCAAAAGCAGGATGACGATGGTTTCCGAGTCGGTTCGTTCGTCGTCGTCGTCTTCGCCCCCCTGGCTCAGGATGATGATGTTGTCGTACCGGAACGGTTCCACCGCCAGCAGCCCCTCGGTACGGAGGGGGTCCTCTTCCACCAGATTGATTTCGATATCCGGCAGTTCGGCCTTGATCCGCTCGATGTGGGTTCGCACGCTCGGGTCGGGCGCGCGGAGCATGATGTCGATCGAGCTGCCTTCGAGCACGTAGTCGGCATACTCGCGGAGAATGATCTCGACCTTGAGCGTCCATCCGATGATCAGCTCCCGCTCGACCGTCTGTTCCTTCCGACCGCCGGCCAATGTCAAGTCGCGCGGCACGGCGACCGGCTCCGGGCGGAAGTCGATGGTCGAGTTGTCCTCGGCCAGGATGAGGATGCTATCGTCGGGCTTGAGCGGAGTATCGATGGGAGGATTGAGGGCCAGCGTGCCGTCGGCGTGCCGCAGTCCCATCGGCACTCCGTCGGGAAAGTGAAACGCAAGCTGGCCGAAACTGATTTCCCCCCAGTTGGCGTCGTAGAAGTACATCTCGCAGCCGTCGAAGGAAAGGACTTCGCTATATACGACGCTCAGGCCCACGCTCCGCGAAGTCTGCACCAGGATCTTGGCCAGAATCTCGTTGGTGTCGACCGTGGTGATCTCATCGGGCGAAATGTCCTCCACCACGCGGCGGTTGCGGTCCTCGAAAATCTCGGCCACGATGCTCAACTTCATGTCCGGCGGGCGGCTGGCCACCACGGCCAGGATGGTTTTGATGACCGACGTGTCGCTGCCCGACTTCTCGGCTTCCGTGCCACCCGCCGCGCACTGGGCCAGTACGATGACCGACTTGCACGTGGTGACCGACACGATGTCCAGGTTCACCAGCGACGAGACCGAGCCGCTGCGGGTCACGATGCGGGTGTTCTTGAAGTCGCGGGCGTGCACCTTGAGATAGTCGTCCATCGTCTCCTTATCCTGCGGCGAAAGGATCACCACGCAGGCGTCGTCCTCGCTTTCGTTGGCGATGAACAGCTCGCGCAGAATTTCCAGTACCCGCTCGTTCCAGCCGAGGATGAGCGTGTGCCCCTCTTCGACCACCTTGGAGTGCCCCTTTTTCAGTTCCGTGATCTTGCGATCCAGGGCCGTGGTGATGAACGCGATCAGCGCCGAGAGCATCACCACGCCCGACAGGCCAGCAAGCACGGCGGTGATTTTGAAATGGGGGCGCGACATGACGTCCTGATTCATGTTGCCGGGGTCGGTCATCTGCAGGAACGTGACGTACACGTTACGGAAGTATCCGCCGCCGCGCTCGAGGTAGATTTCCTTGGGCGTGCCGTCGTTGTTGCTTGCTTCGGGATTCTCTTTGGGCACGGTGAGCAGCATCAACCCTCGCACCGACGACACGCTGATCAGGATGCCCAGGAAGATCAGCACCAGGCAGATGAAGATCGAGCTGCCCCCACGGGCCATAAAATTATCGAAGCGGTAGCGCACGATCTGCCGCAGCGTGTACCCTGCCATGGCTGGTTCCTTTCGCTTGATGAGCCGCCACATTCACGTGGCGCTACTCTGTTAGCCGCCACCTTGATGTGGCAATTGGCCGCGCCTCGACGTGGCGCGTGGCCGTTCGTGTGCGAGTGCGGCTCGATTCTCGCCCTGTCGCGCGGTCGATGCAAGTGCCGGCGCCATGGGTCAATCGAAGGGTTGCGGTGGGTGTTTTCGCCCGACGCGCGTGGCGAGCATTGCGATTCGTTGACACTCCCTGCGCATGCTCCTAGAATCCCCCTGAAAGCGGCGAGACGACAACGCCCAACTTGCACGAGGAATCGGCTCATGGCTCAGGACAGCGGCGGCCAAATCGACACGGTGATGCAGGAGAAGCGGCTCTTTCCCCCGCCCAAGGAGTTCGCGGCACGCGCGCGAATCGCCTCGGTCGACGCTTACCGCAAGCTGTACGACGAGGCGAAGGACAATCCCGACGGCTTCTGGGGACGGCTTGCCAAACAGGAGCTGCACTGGTTCCAACCGTTTCAGCAGGTGCTGCGGTGGAATGAGCCGCTGGCCGAATGGTTCGTCGGCGGCAAGACCAACGCCTCGTACAACTGTCTCGATGCGCATCTCAAGACGACGCGTGCCGACAAGACCGCCCTGATCTGGGAAGGGGAACCGGGCGACGAACGCCGCCTCACCTATCGCGAACTGCACAGTGAGGTATGCCGCTTCGCATCCGTTCTCAAGAAGCTCGGCATTGGACAGGGGGACGTGGTTTCGATCTACATGCCCATGGTGCCCGAGCTGGCGATCGCCATGCTGGCGTGCGCCCGGATCGGCGCCGTGCACTCGGTGATCTTCGCCGGCTTCTCGGCCGAAGCGATCGCCGACCGCAATCACGATGCCAGCGCCAAGTTGCAGATTACCGCCGACGGCGGCTGGCGGCGCGGCAAGGTGCTGCCGCTGAAGGAAACGGTCGATGAGGCCCTGGCCAAGAGTCCCACGGTCGGGAAGTGCGTCGTGCTGCGCCGCGTGGGCAACGACGTGAACATGCAGCCCGGGCGCGACTATTGGTGGCACGAGCTGATGGATCAGACCATCGACGACTGCCCGGCCGAGCCGCTCGACAGCGAGAACACGCTCTACATTCTCTATACCAGCGGATCGACCGGTAAGCCCAAAGGCATTCGTCACACTACGGCCGGCTACAACCTGTTCGCCAAGATGACCTTTCAGTGGGTATTCGACTACCGTGAAGAGGACATCTTCTGGTGTACGGCCGACTGCGGCTGGGTCACGGGTCACAGCTACATCGTGTATGGCCCGCTCTCGTCCGGCGCGACCGTGCTGATGTACGAGGGAGCGCCGAACCATCCGGCCGAGGATCGGTTCTGGCAATTGGTCGAGAAGTACAAGGTCAGCACGCTTTACACGGCCCCCACGGCCATCCGCGCGTTCATCAAGTGGGGCGACCAGCACGTCGACAAGCACGACCTTTCGAGCTTGCGCCTGCTGGGCACCGTGGGCGAGGGGATCAACCCCGAAGCGTGGATGTGGTACCACAAAAAGATCGGCGGCGAGCGCTGCCCCATCGTCGATACCTGGTGGCAGACCGAAACGGGGGGAATCCTCATGTCGCCGCTGCCCGGCGCTATCGCCACCAAGCCGGGAAGCTGCACCGTGCCGCTGCCGGGCATCGTGCCCTCGATCGTCGACCAGTCTTTGAGCGAAGTGCCCGCGAATCACGGCGGCATGCTGTGCATCGCCCAACCGTGGCCCGGCATGCTCCGCGGCATCTGGGGCGACGACGAGCGCTATCGCGAGCAGTATTGGACGCTCGTGCCCGGCAAGTACCTTACCGGCGACAACGCCCGACGCGACGACGACGGCTACTACTGGATCATGGGCCGCATCGACGACGTGATCAACGTGGCGGGACACCGCCTGAGCACGATCGAGGTGGAGAGCGCCCTGGTGAGCCACCCTAGCGTGGCGGAGGCGGCGGCGGTCGGGCGTCCGCACGAGATCAAGGGGCAGGCGGTGGCGGTATTCGTCACGATTAAGGGCGACGCCCAAGCGAGCGACAAGCTGCGTGAAGAGCTCAAGCAGCACGTGCGCAAGGAGATTGGCGCCCTGGCGGTGCCCGACGACGTGCGGTTCACTGCCGCGCTGCCCAAGACGCGGAGCGGCAAGATCATGCGCCGCTTATTGCGCGACATCGCCGAGGGAAAGGCCGAAGTGGGCGACACGACGACGCTCGAAGACTACAGCGTGCTCGCCCGCCTGCGCGGCGACGAAGAGTAACATCGACGCGGCGCAATCAGATGCGCGAAGCGGCGCTCTGCGCTTGATTGCTAAATCGTCGTGTGAACGCGGCGGCGATGCTTACTCGGGATACAGCGCCGTCGACAGATAGCGCTCGCCGATATCCGGTAGCACGACCACGATCAACTTTCCCTCGTTCTCGGGTCGGCTTGCCACTTGCAGCGCCGCCCAGGCGGCCGCGCCGCTGCTGATGCCGCACATCATCCCTTCCAGCTTGGCCAGGCGTCGGGCCGTCTCGGCCGCATCCTCGTCCTTTACCTGTACCACTTCGTCGATGA
>CAYQAJ010000303.1:0-6144 GCA_964415245.1 uncultured Pirellulaceae bacterium
GATGCTCAGCAACATGTCCGACCCGTCGGGCATCGGCAAGGGAATGGCCGTGGCGCTGATCACCACGCTGTACGGCGCCATAGCGGCCAACATGGTATTTCTACCCTTTGCCGATAAGCTGGGCTTTTTGAACAAGCAGGAGATACTGGCGCTGGAGGTGGTGCTGCGGGGCGTAATCGCGATTCAATCCGGCGAGAACCCTCGCGTTATCGAGCAAAAGCTCAGCACGTTCCTTCCGCCCAAGATGCGTCGCACCGCGATGGCGGCATAAGGACTCAAACCAGCACAGGTTACCTGAGCACCGACGCAAGAAAGAGCTAAGCGGACACCTACCGTAACACGAGTGAAGCGAGCATTTGGCTCACCGCGCCGCGCGCAGCGGGCGGTTCCCCGAAGACGGCGTTACCACCATGGCCCTGATGGAAGAAGATGATGGCGGCGGCGGCGTGCCCGAATGGGTCGTCACCTTCGGCGACATGATGTCGCTCTTGTTGACGTTCTTCATCATGCTCGTCTCGATGAGCGAAGTGAAGCAGCACGAAAAATACCAGGCGATGGTCGATTCGATGCGACGTCGGTTCGGATACGACGCGGCGATCGTGAGTCTCGTGCCGGGCTCGGCCAAGCCCCGCAACTCGGTATTCGCCAAGCTGGCCACCATGGGCCGTGCCAGCCGATTCAACATTATGAAAGGCGGCGATAAGGTGCAGGCGCCGGTGGGGGATTATCCGCGCGTTCAATTCATCCGTCCCGGCAATAAGACGGCGGTCGGTGCCGTGATCCAGTTCGCGTTCGACGCGAGCGAAATCTCCGCCGAGGGCCGCCACGTTCTCGATCAGGCCGTCTTGCAGCTTGAAGGCAAACCGCAAATCATCGAAGTGCGCGGGCACACGTCCCGCCGACCCGCTGGCGAGTCCCAGGAGGACAATTGGCAGATGGCCTACCGCCGCAGCGAAAACGTGATGCGGTATTTGGTCGGCGCCAAGGGCATTGATGCGCGCCGCATACGTCTGTCGGTCGCCGGCGCCAATGAGCCCTTGCACCAGGGAGCGGAGCGCCAGCAACTCGAGCGCAACGACCGCGTGGAGGTATTCCTGCTCGACGAAATTGTCGAAGAGCGCGGCGGCCTGTTGTTAAACGAAGTGAATCCAGAGCCCGTTCCCGCCGGCTCGGGCCCCTAATTGGCTCCGCCGGCACACTTGCATTGGTCGAACGACCCGAGCGAATCATGGCCAGCACGCAGACTACCGAAACGCCGGTTGCCGCCGCGCCGCAACCGCATCGAGGCAGTTCGCTGAAACAGCGAATTATCCTGGCGTCGTTTATCGCCGCCGTCATTTTGACTGAATGTCTGCTGGCATATCTGTTCGTGCCATCGGGCAAGCAGATTGCGGCCGTGGCCGAAGCGCGGTACGTCGAGGAGTTGTCAAACGCCGTCGACCAGCCCGAAGAGCCGGTCGTGGTAAGTGACACGCTTTCGGTAACAGAGGTGGAGTTGGGGAACTACAGTATCACGTCGCTTCAACCTTCGTCGAATGTGACGCTGCGGATCGATTTTACCCTGTTTGGCACGGTCACCACGTCGGACAAGAGCGAATTCGAGCGGCGATTTGCCAATATCGAGCACCGCCTGCGGGATCAGGTGATCGTCGAGGTCCGCAATTCGGACATGACCGACCTTCGCGACGCCGGGTTGGGCTTGATTCGCAGACGGATATTGGAGAAAAGTAACGCCCTCTTCGGCAGACCCCTGCTCAAGAGCGTGGTGTTCAGCGAATTCTCCTTTGTCGAGCAGTAGCCGTGCCGCCTTGCTGACGGCCCGGTAGGGGACGGATTCCCATGCCCGCGTCCGAAGACATTCAGCCCGGCAGCGCGCCCGATATCGAGGCCATGTTGGAGTCGGTGCGTTCGGCCGCCGAGTCGGAAGCGGAAGGGATTTCGGCCGATTCACCAGAAGGTTCGGCCGCGTCGCGCGACACAGCCGCGTCGCCGAAGGCCGCTGTTTCGCCTGCGCCGTCCGGTGCGCCAACTTCCGCATCGCCCGGCAGCCGCGCGACTGGTGAAATGGCCGGGCCCACGGACGATATCGAGCTGCTGCTTCGTCAGGCGCAGGAAGCCGTCGCCTCGGTGGCCGATCCCGACCGCACGCTGCCCGACGGTATTACGTCGTTCGAGCTGCGCGAGTTGCGCGGTGCGGCTCCATCGACCGAAAAGGCATCGCTCGAACTGCTCCGCGACGTCGAGCTCGATCTGAAGATCGAGCTGGGTCGCACACATATGTACCTGGAAGACGTACTCAAGCTTCGCAAAGGGTCGGTCGTAACGCTCGACAAGCTGGCCGGCGACCCCGTTGACATTTACGTCAACGGTCGGCATGTCGCGCGGGGGGAAGTGCTCGTGCTCAATGACAACTTCTGCGTTCGCGTCGCCGAATTGATCGCTGGCGAGGAAAAGGGAACCGCCTAGTCGACCGCCAGCCCACAGCCGGGTTCGACGCACCAAGTCGCGCCGACCCGGCCACGTCACAAAAGTCAGAACTCGTCACACGGATCAGAGCTCGCCGCGAACCGCGCCGGACCCGCGCAGGATGCGCTCGTGGCTCCGGCGCGATGCGGAAAGCGTGCGAGTAGTTAGCAGGCACAAGGAAGTGCGTTCATGCGTAGGCTTGCGGAATCGACAGCGCGCGTTGCCTTGCTGCTCTGCGTCGCCATGGCGGCCGGCGGGGCGGATTGGGCGGTACCGAACACGGCCGGCCAACGTGTGCCGGATCAGCGACGCGTGCCGGAGCAGCGCGAACCGACTCAGCGTGCATCGGTTCAGCGCCGACCGGAGTATCCCCTATTCGCAGAGCGCATTCTGGCGCAGCGCGTGGCCGACGAAGGCGCAGCCGACGAGCGCGCCCGGTATGACCGCGCCCACGACGAGCGCGTACAACCGCCCTCCAGCGAAGGCCGCGCGATGCGCGATGCCGCGATCACCGACTTGACGCCCGACGACGCCGACCCTCGCAGGTCCGCCAACTTGGCGCGAGAAGAATCGCTGCCAACCTCCGCAACGCCCGGGCCGCTGCCCCGTGACGCCGACCGCAAGCCCGTCCGCGCCACGGGACCGACCGGCCTGATGCCGCTGCGTCTTTCCGATGGCGCGACACGATCCGAAGGATCCGCCTACCTCGATCAAGGGGATGCGCCCTATAGAATCGAGACGGCCGGCACGGAAAGCAACACACTGGATACGGGTCCGCCCAGCGACGACGGAATCCCTCTGGCTCCGCCCAGTGGTTCGCGGAACACCGCACCCGGCACGGCGACGCCCGTCACGCCGACCAAGGCGCTGACCACGGTGCTGGCAAGCCTCGGCGTGGTGCTGGGCTTGTTCCTGCTCGTGGTGTGGTTCACGAGACGGGCATTGCCCAAAGCCGTGGGGGGGTTGCCCTCGGAAGTGGTCGAAGTGATCGGCCGCGCACCCCTGGCGAACCGGCAACAGATGAGCCTCGTACGTATCGGCCACAAGCTGGTGCTGCTTTCGGTTACGCAGCACGGCGCCGAATCGCTCACCGAGATCACGGACCCCGACGAGGTCAATCGGCTTTGCGGCATCTGCCGCGCAGGGCAGCCCGGCAGCATATCGGCCACGTTCCGTCAGGTTCTCGGTCAGATGAGCAGCCAATCAAGGTGGGACGGTGCCAACGAGGGGCGCGGGGGCGAGCCGTCGGATGCATCCGAACGCGGGGCGGGCCAATCGCTCATTCGCCAGGCGCAGCGCCGATGAACACATTATTGCAATCGATATCGCGATTCACGCGAGGTCGCGCGGCGGCGATGCGGGCCCCGTCGCGTGATGCACGGCGAAACCGCAAGCGGATTGGCACCTCAACTCTCGCGACGACGCGGCGGGGTGGAACCTGGCGGAGGGCCGTCATGTACTGCTCGCTCATCGCCTCGGTCGTGATGGGCCTGGGTACATGGCACGCCGCCGTCGCGCAGACCGCCACGACGCAAACCTCGCCCGATTCCACCGCGGACTCGGCGCCCGCCGACATCTCGCCCGATTCACTCACCGACCTGGTGTCGGGCGGCCCGCAGCAGTGGACCAGCCGCAAGGGTCTCAGCGCCACGCTGCAGATCATGCTGCTGTTGACGGTGCTGAGCCTGGCGCCGGCCATTTTGCTCATGACGACCAGCTTCGTGCGGATCGTCGTGGTGCTGGGACTGTTGCGTCAGGCGCTCGGCACCCAGCAACTTCCCCCCAGCCAGGTCATCACGTCGCTGGCGCTTTTCATGACCCTGCTGATCATGACCCCCGTGTGGAAGCAGGTGTACGACGAGTCGATTCAACCCTACAGCGCCGGGCAGATCGACATGGACCGGGCGTGGCAGAAGGGCGTGCAGCCGATTCGCCGCTTCATGAGCCGCCAAATCGACGCGGCCGGCAACAGCGACGACGTGTGGCTGTTCTACGAATACCTGCCCCAGCAGTCCACCGCGCCCGAAACCTACGACGACGTGCCGCTGCAAGTGCTCGTGCCGGCCTACATGCTGAGCGAGCTGAAGACGGCGTTCTTAATCGGCTTTCAGATTTACTTGCCTTTCTTGATCCTCGACATCGTGATTTCCAGCGTGACCATTTCGATGGGCATGCTGATGCTGCCGCCGGTGATGATCTCGCTGCCGTTCAAGCTCATGCTGTTCGTGTTGGTCGATGGGTGGAATCTTGTGGTGGGCATGCTGTTGCAAAGCTTTGTGCCGTATTCGTGACGCCCGTTCGCGGCACCCGTGCGCCACCGTTGCTCGCGATGCCGCCACCGCTTCGCCCGACCGATTCGTCTCACACGCTCAATCACCTCCGCCGCGCCGCCGGGAGTAAGCCCATGAATACCCAAGACGTTGTCGACCTGGGACGCCAGGCATTGATCGCCGCCATGCTGGTCGGTGCGCCGGTGCTGTTGGCCGGAATGGTCGTGGGCCTGGTGATCGGCCTACTGCAGGCGCTGACGCAAATCCAGGATCAGACGGTCTCCTTCGTGCCCAAAATCGTGGTGATGCTGTTGGTGGTGGGGCTGTGCCTGCCGTGGCTCATCGAACAGATGGTTCAGTACAGCCGCGACCTGATACTCGACATTCCCCGCATCATCATGGGCGGCTGAGGCGATGATGCGGGCTCTCCCACGATTTCAACCCTCACCCTGGACCTCTGCTGCGTCGCGGTCTCCCGACCGCGACACGCGGATGAGTAACGATCATTTCCGTGGCACGGTCAGGAGACCGTGCCACAACAGCGGCTTGGAGTTACAAGACTAACGAATGGCACCATGGCCGCGCTCTTAGAACTGTACCTCAATCCGTTTCTCGTCTTTGTGCTCGTGCTGGCACGCATTGGTGCGCTCGTCATGAGCGCACCGCTGTGGGGCACGCGCTCGGTGCCGTTTCAAGTCCGTGCCCTGTTGGCGGTCGCTTTGTCGCTGCTGATCACTCCGACGCAGGTCCATCACTACGTGGTTCCGCCCGAAAACCTGATCGTTTGGGCGACCGCGCTGGGGGGCGAAGTGCTGCTCGGCCTGGCGCTAGGGCTGGGCGTCATGATGGTATTCGGCGGCCTGCAACTGGCCGGTCAGATTCTGGGGCAGATGAACGGCATGGCGCTGGCCGACATTTTCGACCCCACGTTCGAAAACAGCGTGCCCGTGCTGTCGCAGTTGTTCGACATGATGGCCTTGGCGGTCTTTCTGTGCGTCGGCGGCCACCGGCACGTGATGTCGGCTCTGCTCGATACGTTTCAGTGGCTGCCGCCGGGAAATGCCACGTTCACCTCCGGTATCTTTGACACGCTTTCCCAGATCATGGCCCAAAGCTTCGTGCTGGGTATTCGCGCGGCGGCACCAGTGATGGCGGCACTGCTGCTGTCGGTGCTCGTGATGGGGCTCATCAGCCGCACGCTACCGCAGTTGAATGTGCTGGCGGTGGGGTTCAGCTTCAACACGCTCGTGATGCTGGGCATGCTGTGCCTGACGCTGGGCACGGCGGTGTGGGTGTTCCAGGAGCATGCCGACGCCGCCATCGATGCGCTCCGCGCGATTACAGCGCCGAATCCACCGTAAATTATGGCCGACACCTACGGCGAAAAGTCGCAAGAACCGACACCGCA
>CAYQAJ010000304.1:0-6111 GCA_964415245.1 uncultured Pirellulaceae bacterium
GGGTCGTAAAGCTGGTTGTTGACCCGGGCCGGTTCGACGGCCGAAGTACACACATCGCGCTGGCATGCCCCGGGTGGCTGTGTACTTTCGGGACGCGGGAGGATGAGCCCCTCCTCTTCGAGTCGCTTGCGGTGCCGTGAAATCGTGCGGTTGCTTACGCCGAGCGTTTTGGCGATTCGGCGGTCGCTGGACGAGCGCCAGAAGCACATCAGCACTTGCCGGATCTGATCCGCCTTTCGTTGCCGCTCGGTGGTCGCTACCGCAGAGGTCATGCTATCGTCCCTCCTGCGGGCGCGCGGCTCGAAGCGCGAATTGCGATAGCGCCCGTACGCCCACGTTCGCCCCGTGGCGGCGTCGGCCCGTTCATTGGCGTCGTGGTCGCCCAGGCGCCCGCGAACGCCACGTGCGCAAACGTGGGGCCACGTCGTGGCCGAACCGGAGCGGTGGTGGGGCAGGGGGCCAAGATCACCGCGCTACCTCCCGTCGCCTTGGGTGGACGCGACGATCGAGAGGATGGCGGCCTTGAGCGCGTCGGGCAGATCGTCCCACGCGGCTACGACGCGGGCCAAATCGGGCGGAAGGTTCGCACCGGACGAAGCGGTCAAAGTTCGGCGTGCGCCGGATTCTGCGCCGCTTTGGCCGGCAACCGGCGTTTCTTCCGACGATCTTGCGGGGTGTTCGATTCCCCTACCGCCCACAGGATCGTTGGTCAGGCATCGTAGCCCCTCGTAATCCCCGGTGATTGCGAGGGGTTCTTTCTTTCCTACCTCGCCTTGGTCGCTCGTTACGGCGCCTGACAGCGCCGCTTGTATCGCCCGCTCGAAGTCGGCGCCGTTCACCTGCCAGCAATCCGCAAGATTCGCATCCGGCGCGATGTTCCCAGCTGATGTCCTGCGCATGCACATGCGACGGCGAGTGCACGACTGACGATCAGTGCCCCGTGCCAGCACACAGCTTCACCCCTGTGGAGTTTGGAAGGGGCCTTCGACTCTAATTCGCAGCTTGGCGAGAATCCGCTGACGCACTCCCATTACGTCCGACTTGTAATTTCCGGCGTTCAGTTCTGGCAGTTCGGCATGACCAGGGTCATCCGGTTGGGGTCTTGGCACGATCGCCAATCCCTCACGACGCACATCGCCCGCACATAGAACGACCACGTAATACCATTCTCCCGGAGTCCTTCTGGACGCCTCCTCGGCTGACTTGTACTTCGCCCGGTAAACAGAGATACCCGTTTCATCGCTCGTCTTGTGTGGAGCAAACGCCTGCGGATGCAAAGCGTCGGTATCGGGGTTGTACCATTTCGACCTCTTCGATACCCGGCGGTAAAGCAACTCATCGTCGGCGATCAGATCGTCGTCGACCGACATTCTCGCGCTCCCCGGAAGAACTGCCCGGAGCCACCTGCAAAGGCGCGAAAGTGCGCGTCTCCAGTCCATTTGCCGAAGCGGCTGATAGGATCGCGTCGCTGCTAAAACAGGATATGTCGGCTGACGAGACGCGTGTCGTCGAACATGCAAAAGTCGATGCTGCCATCGTCCCAGATGTGGTATTCCGATGCACCCTGCGCCGTGTCGTACTCAAAGACGAGCCCCCCGTTTGGATCCGGAACAATACGGTCGGGGCTGCGCAGGCCGTTATCCCTCAACTCGAGTGCCAATTTTCCTGCAAGCCGCAAAGTCTCGCGCGATGGAGCATCTATCCCTTCGTCGGCAAACTGCTCGGGATTGGACGCCCAGTCAATCAATTCGTCGATCACTCTTTGCCACCCCTGTCCAAATCGTCCTTCTCGATCGACCTCAACGGTTACAGCACCCCCCGTATCAGCGCCTGTCTCCACCGGCCTTGGCACTACCTCAGAAACACAAGCTCCTGCTTCAACTACCTCGTTCATTCCCTAATCCTCCACGAGTGGTTTGCCGTATCACTCATCAAGCATTTGAACGAGCGAACAATCGTTCCTCGCCCCAGGTCCAAACCATTAGGGATCGAGCCTGAATCGTCGCCCTTCAGCGGTCCTCGCGCCGTCAGCGTGAGGCGAATGAACTGCTGCACCTCGTCGTCGCTTCCCTTCTGCGCGCCCTTCGCGTGTTGCCACGCGATGTGCAGCCGCCCGTGCCGACCTGGAATGACGAAGTGCCACTCGCCGCTGAAACTCTCGCCCTCAATGACACTCTCGATGGTTGGGACACCTCTCAAGGGCCGAAAGAATCCCCAGTCCGCTGGCGTTGACCACACCGTCCCCTGGGGAATTTGATTGAGGTAAGTCACTTCCCATTGATTGGGTCGAAAGTCCCCCAGTTCCTCCTCCACTACAAATTGTCGGAATCGATCCAGGACAGCAAGGAATTCATCCCGAATTCTCTCGTATCGGGGATACGGCACGCCTTCCCGTTTCAACCAGTTGAAGTGTAACCGCGCATTCTGCACCTGGATCATCCGGTCGTTGTCTTTGTTTCGGATTTGCAATCGGCTCGACGGGTCTTGTGTCAGTTGAAATTGGAGCGCCTGCGCCCATCGCGCTGCTTCGACGAATCGTTCGAATTGTTGCGGCAACAGCGGCGCGTCGGCAACCGTGGGCCATTCGGTGCGATCCAGCGTCCTCCAGAACGCCCCTAGGTGCACGTTCTTAAAACGCGCTAGCCGGTCGAATTGAACCCCGAGAACGGTTTCGACGATGGGGGGGTTCTCGTAGTCCGGAAGCGGGCTTGTTACGTTCGTATCTGCCATGATCGCTGGGGTTTTCCGGTCTCGCTCAAGCAGTCCCTTGCGGGACTGAATGTCGGGCATTCGTTCCCGGAAAGTTGCTGCATTCCATTCTACACTGCCCAGGAATCGGATCGGCAAAACCTATGGCATTCAGCCAGTTTCGACAATCCGAAACCCCGTACAACGGGACTACGTTGCCGTCACCGTTCATCTGGAGGTGTGTTGCCGCGAGGTCGTGCCCTACGCTATGCCCGCCATGCCGTGTGGGGGACGGGATACAAGCTCCTCTATTTGTACCCGCTTGCGCTGCGTTTTGACAGGCATTTGCCGAGGTGGCCCGAGGTGGCCCGAGGGGGCAATTGCAGCAGGCTTGACGGCCGATTTCCGCAGGTATCGCGGGGCGGGGGTATAGCCAGTCTGCGCGGGACGTCGATTCGGCGAGCCCTACCGGTAAACGCGGGTTTCTTTGTGGGAAATTGCGGCACTGTTTCTCTTGACGGCGGCGACACGCTAGACTGAATGCCGTGGTGCGATAGCCGCGGGATTTATCCCGCGCGTGCTGCGCCGCCGATTCCAACCCCGCCCAAGAGTATTCCCGCCATGGTGGTTCGCGCTCGATCAACGCGATTCGTGGCCGCCGCGCTTTCCGTCGGATTGCTTGCGTTAGCAACCATTCTGCTCTTGGCCGCATTGCTCGTTCCTCATACTGCCCAACTGCGGGCCGATGATGACGGGCAATCCACGGCCGCCGCGGAGTTCGACGCGAAGATCGCCCCGCTCCTGGCGCGGCGCTGCCTGGAGTGTCACAGCGCGGCGCTCAAAAAAGGCGGGCTCGATCTCACTAATCGCGAGAAAGCTCTGGCCGGCGGCAAGAATGGCAATGCGATCGTGCCGGGCAAGCCGGACGACAGTCTCGCCTGGCAATACATCGAAGCCGGCGAGATGCCGAAGGATCGCCCGCCGCTCACGGAAGACGAGAAGCAACTCCTCAAGCAGTGGATCGATTCCGGCGCCGCTTGGGGCACGCGCGACATCGACCCGTTGGCCTACACCACCGATCGCCGCGCCGGGTACGACTGGTGGTCGCTGCAAGCCCTCGCTCACCGAGAGCCGCCTGCCGTGCGCAATGCGTCGTGGCCGATCAATGACGTCGACCGCTTCGTGCTGGCCCGGCTGGAAGCCGAGGGGCTCGAACCGGCGCCGCAGGCCGATCGCCGCACGCTCATCCGCCGGTTGTATTTCGACCTCATCGGATTGCCGCCCGAACCGGAGGCGGTTGAGCGTTTCGTCAACGATCCATCGCCGCGCGCCTATGAAGCGCTGGTCGACGAGCTGCTCGACTCGCCCCATTACGGCGAGCGGTGGGCGCGACACTGGCTCGACGTGGTCCGCTACGGTGAAACCGAGGGCTTCGAGCGCAACTTGATCCGCGAGAACGCCTGGCGATACCGCGACTGGGTCATCGACGCATTCAATCGAAATCTACCGTACGACGAGTTCGTGCGGCGGCAGATCGCCGGCGACGTGCTCTACCCCGACGACCTCGACGCCCTACTGGCCACAGGCTACCACGTGTGCGGCACATGGGATCATGTGGGCCACCTCGAAGGCACGCAAAAGATGCAGATGGGCGTGCGGGTCGACCACGTAGAGGACCTCGTTGCAACGCTGGGGCAGGCGTACCTGGGTCTCACCATCAACTGCGCCCGCTGCCACGATCATAAGTTCGACCCCATCTCGCAGCAGGAGTACTACCAGATCGTCGCCACGCTGGCCGGCGTGTACCAGGAAGCCGAGGAGCGCCACGACATCCACGCCACGCGCGACGCCCGGCGCCAGAAGGAAATCGAGGAGCAGCTTGCCCAGGTGCGCGGCGAATTGTCGAAGCTCGAAGCCGACATTCGCGCCGAGCACGGGAGCAAGGAAGGCACGCACGGCGTCGAAGGGATGCAAGTGCTGTATCTGTTCGACGGTTCGTCGCAGGAGACAATCGACGACCAGTCGCAGGCCGGCGAACCCATTCCGCTCAAGGCGGGCGAGACCGCGCGGTTTGCCACCGAAAGTGCACCGCAGCGCCTGATCGACGCCATTCGCTCATCGAACGAGCTCACGATCGAAGCGTGGATCACGCCCGGCCGCGATAAGCAGAGCGGCCCGGCACGCATCGTCACACTTTCCAAGGACACAAGCCAGCGTAACTTCACGCTGGGGCAGGACGGCGACCATTTCGACGTTCGCCTGCGCACTTCCAAGACTGACGCCAACGGCCTGCCATCGCTCGCTTCGCCCGAGGGAGCGGTCAAAACCGAACGGGCGCACGTCGCGTACACGTTCGACCGCGCGGGCAAAGGGCGCTTATTCGTGAATGGCCGGCCCGTCGCCGAGCGCGACATCGGCGGCGATTTTTTCAATTGGGACGGCGAATTCCGCCTCGGCTTGGGCGACGAACTATCCGGCGAGCGTCGCTGGGAGGGGGAGTTTCACTTCGTCGCACTCTACAGTCGGGCGCTGAGCGAGGATGAAGTGCGCCGTCATTTCGACACCAAGTCGGACGACATTCGCGCTCTCGAATCGTTCGACAAACTGCTGGCCCGCGTGTCCGATCAGCAACGCGCGGCGCATGGCGAACTGTCGAGCCGCCGCGACTCGCTGCAAGAAGAGCTCGACCGCGTCAGCTTTTCGGGCACGGCCCACGTGATCAATCCCCACCAGCCCGAAGTGACGCACGTGCTGGCTCGCGGCGACTACCGTCAGGAGCGGCAGGTGGTTTCGCCGTCGGGTCTCAAGGCGCTCACGGTCACGGGGCTATCGGCCGACTTCGGCTTGGCGCCCGACGCGCCCGAAGCCGAACGCCGCATCAAACTGGCCGAGTGGCTTACAAATCGCAACAACCCGCTCACGGCGCGCGTGTTCGTCAATCGGCTGTGGCACTACCACTTTGGCTGCGGCATTGTCGATTCGCCCAGCGATTTCGGCTTCAATGGCGGCCGCCCCTCGCACCCCGAATTGCTCGATTACCTCGCCGCCCGTTTCATGGACGACGGCTGGAACATCAAGGACATGCAGCGGCTGATCGTCATGTCGGCCGCGTACCGGCAGCAGTCGCGCGTACACAACGAAACGGCTGCGGCCATGGATCAGGACAACCGGCTGCTGTGGCACTTCTCGACCTGCCGCCTCGAAGGGGAACAAGTGCGCGACGCGATCTTGAGCGTCTCGGGCGCGCTCAACTCGAAACTCGGCGGCCGCAGCTTCCGCGACGTGAACGTCAAGCTCGACACCAACCATGAATTCACCGACCCCACCAACGAGTTCTCGCCCGACACCTGCCGCCGCACGATTTACCGCCTGTGGGCCCGCTGCGGCAACAACCCCATGCTGCAATCGCTCGACTGCCCTGAT
>CAYQAJ010000305.1:0-330 GCA_964415245.1 uncultured Pirellulaceae bacterium
TATATACTCGCTATTGGGGCGCTCCGATCCGTTAAGGCGGCGCCAAAGAGTGTGCCACGTCTGTTCCAGGTGCCGCCAATTGAGACGTGTCGTCTTTATGCGGCTGACGAACACGGCGAGGGGGTCAATGTCAATGCCGATTGAGCGTCGGCCGCTCACCGCTGCCTCAACTGCCAGCGACCCACTCCCGCAAAATGGGTCCAGGATGGTTTCGCCCGCGTTGGTGTATGACTCGATCAGGGCACGTACAACGGGCGGATGAAACTTTGCGGGGTAGCGAAACAAATAATGGGTCAACTTCGGGAAGGGGGCTACTGAAAAACGAAGCCT
>CAYQAJ010000305.1:340-6004 GCA_964415245.1 uncultured Pirellulaceae bacterium
ACCCGCATGGCTACTGGCCTTAACAGAAACAATCGACTCGAGAACGGGAAAGTACGGCCGTTAGAATAACGGAATTCGAAGAAGAAGACGAGTCGCTTTCGGCGGCTCTGTCTGGAATAAATCGCGAAAGTGTCGGCCCACGGACGCAGGCTGGAATTCCAAAACGTGCGGTGATCAGCGAACAGTTTCCTAGCCGCGGACTCCATCAGGTACGTCGCACGCGCCGGGGGGCCGCGGAGCGGCGGGATAGGGTAGGCGGGGCCGTAAACCCCCGGGGCAGGACGCCTTTCGCTCCGCGAGAGGCGTCCTGCCCCGTAAGTGATAAAAAGGTAATTAGTAAATACTAACGACTCTTGCCCCTCTCAACCGGGCCGCGTAGGATAGAAGAGAAAGGAGTTTTCAGTGTTCAGTGTTCAGTTTTCAGTCGGAGGAGGTCAGTTGTCCGTGGTTCGTTGTCCGTTGTATCGCAGGCGAACGACTATCGTTGCCGCGTGGCCGTGTGCCTCTGCGCCTGCGTGGACGGGGCGCTGGGCCCGTGAAACTACCGGAATTTCCCCATGCCACCATGTCCCCGCAATCCCCGGGGCGGCGTGTCCCCGCGTCTGCGCTTCAGTCGAACGCGCCGCGTCGCCGCGTCAGCAAGACCAGCCGCGTCGCCGTGTCGGCAAGATCGGCGGAAGCGGCGGTCACTGGTGCGCCAAAAGGGCGGCGCGCACCATCATGGGGCCCCCAGGCGGGCACTTTTGGTGCGCGCAGGGTCGATCGGCGCACCACGGGCGGCAGTTTTCAGTTTTCGGTTTTCAGTTTTCAGCCGGACCCGAGATTACCGCGAAGGAGCGAAGTGCGCGAAAGGCAAGGATTGGTGTCAGGCTTCAGGTTTCAGGTTTCAGGTGTCGGGTGTCAGGATTCAGGTATCAGGTTCCGACTTCCGAGATCCGATTTCCGACTTTCGGCTGGCCGCCATCGGCTCTGGTCTCTGGACTCTCGACTACGAATCACGCCGTCGCCGTTGGCTCCGGGTTCAACGATCGCGCGAGGCGACACGCGGGCACGTCGCCCAGCGTGTCGGCGACGCGCATTGCGACATCGGCCCACCGTTTCGATCCGTTTTCCGTACCGTTTTCGTCCGTTAAAGAGGCAGTTTTCAAGCTGCTGCGCGACAGGCGACATGGCTCGACGAAGCTTTCAGCGGTCAGCTATCAGCCGTCAGCTAGAATCGAGCAGGCACGCGGGATCACTGGGAATGGTCCGCGGCCTTGCCATTCAGTGCTCGCGAATCGACCAATGATACCGTTCATCTACTTGGTGATCGCCATTTGCATGGTCGCGGTGGTGACTTGGTTCGGAATCGCCTTCGTAACCGTCGCGCGGAATCTGTATTCGATCTTCAAGCTCATTGGCCAGCTCAAGACGCACGAGCCGGAACTATGGGAATCGCTCGGCAGCCCAACGATGCTGCCCGGGTTTCCCCCGTCGTTGAATCCTGCGAAACGACTGCTTTCCAGAATGAGCTTGTACCGATGGGTTTTCCGCGGCGGCGAAGGAGCCAAGTTGCCGGAGACCAAGGCGATGGCCGAGAATACCAAAAGCCTGTTTCGATTGAGCTTGACCCGCTTTGGAGTAACGTTTGTCGTTTTTCTGCTGACGTTCGGGCTCGTCGCGCTTGTGATTGGAATGGGAGCGGCCTAGTGGCAGAGAGGTCGAGGAAGTTGCCGTTGAAGCGCGATGGCACTTCAACCACCACATGAATGTGGCGGCTATACAGAGGCCAACTGACAACGGACAACGGACCCTCGCTCAGCTCAAACTCAGCGGTCCCCGGTTGCAGAAGTCGGGGTTGCCGAAGCGCTCGATGTTGTGGCCGAAGCCGTGGGCCAGCGACATGAGCAAGCGGTTGTGGGGCTGGCGGCGGAATTTGAGCGAGCGGCCCATGGTGAAGTCGAGGCCGCCCCCCACCAGCACGAAGGGAATGTTGTCGAGCGTGTGCGAGTTGCCCTGGCCCAGCTCGTTCGTCCACACGATGAGCGTATTGTCCAACAGGCTGCCGGTTCCGCCCGGCTCGGGCGTTTCGGCCAGCCGCTGGGCGAGGTGGGCAAGTTGCTCGCAGAACCAGCGGTTGATCTTGGTCAGCTTTTCCTGGGCGTCGTCGTTCGAGTCGGGCTCGTGCGAGAGATCGTGGTGGCCGCGGTCGATGTCGAGCCAGTGCATTTTGGCCCCGCCGACCGAATTGGTGTACTGCAGCGTGGCGGTGCGGGCGAAGTCGTTGGCGAAACTGTTCACCAACAGCTCGATCTGCATCTTGCTGATGGTGGGAATGTTATCGTTCTCTTCCTTGACGCCCGGTTCGAGCACCGGCACCGCGTGGCCCAGTTTGGCCTCTTCGGCGGCGCGAAGCTCCTGCTCCATCTCGCGGACGAACGCGGCGTGCTCGTCGAGCAGGCGTCGGTCGTCGGGGCTGACGGCGGCGCTCACCTTTTTCAGGTCGTCCTGGAGGTCGTCGAGAATGCTGCCCAGCGCTTCGCGGTCCTTCATCTGCCCGTACAGCCTCTGGAACATCTGGTACGGGTCGTCGATGGGGGCGATCGGCTTGTTGGCCCCGGCGTACGACATGCGGGTCCACGTGTCGGCCCGATCGGGAACCATCACGCCGAATTCCAGCGAGCCGAAGCGGGTGCGGGTGGCTTCGTCGGCCTGAAGGAAGTTTTTGATTTCCTGGTCGATCGAGATGCCGCTGGCCCAACCGGCGGGCGTGTCGGAGCCGCCCTGGATGTTGCCCGGGAACAGCTCGATGCCCGTGAGCAGGCAGCCGATGCCGCGCATGTGGCTGTCGCCGTCGCCGCGGACGCGATCGCACACGCCGTGCAGCACGAGCGTGCGATCCTTCAGCGGTTCGAGCGGCGCGAGGCTTTCTTTCAGCGTGAACTCGCTCCCTTCCTCGTCGGGCCAGAACGTTTTGGGCACGATGCCGTTGGGGCTGAACATGACCACCAGTCGCTGCTTGCGGCGCACCTGGTTGGCGAAGCCCAAACTGGGCAGGTTCATAATGAACGGCACGGCGGCGGCGCTGAGACCGAAGCGGCGCAAAAAGCTGCGGCGTGACGTGGCCCGAGGCATGGTGAATCTCCGATGCTACTCTGCTTGCTCTGTTGTCTCTTCTTGTTTGGCGCTTTCATTTGCGCCCGTGGCGGCGCCGTCCTCGGAAAGGGGGACAGGCACCGTTTGCTCCGCAGACTCCGCAAACGGAGCCAGTCCCCGATCCTCGTTCGACCGGCCCTCAGCAAAGGGGACAGGCACCTTTTGCTCCGCGGACTGCGCAAACGGAGCCAGTCCGCCAGCGCTCGCAGACTTTTCATCAGTATCGCGTCCGGCGAAGGCGGACACAACCATCACCTCGATCGCCAGCTTGCGAATGTTGTAGTCGTGGGCGGCAAAAGATTCTTGCAGGTCGGCCTGTGCTCGCGGCCCGTAGGCCCGAACTGGCTGCTGCACCAGGTGGTGGAACATCTGCTCGACGAACGCCGCATGGGCGTCGTCGCTGCCGGCCAGAAACGTGGCCAGGTCGCGGGCGCCACTCAGCGTGACCGTACCGCCCGAGCGGGTGTGGTAACTACCCGTGTCGTCGACCGGCTTGCCACGATCCAATTCTCGGTATCGGCCGACGGCGTCGAAATGCTCCAGCGTGAACCCCAACGGGTTGATAATGCCGTGGCAGCTCATGCAGTTGGTGGCCTGGGTTTGCAGGGCGACCCGCTCGCGCGTGGTGAGGTCGGGGCGCAATTCGGGGGCCAGTGGAACGACCGCTTGCGGCGGCGGACGAAGCGACTGGCCCAGCACGCCCCGCGCCAGGAACACGCCGCGGTGAATGGGGGAAGTTTCGCTGGCGCCGGCGAAGGTGGCCATGATATAGGGGTGCGTGAGGACACCGCCCCGCTTGCCGGGATCGAGTTGCACTTTCTCGAATCGGTCGGAGCGGGCGAGCGGATCGCGGGGGGGCGACTCGGGCTCGGGAGACGATTCAGCGTTGGCCGGCGGTTCGGCATCGGCGGCGGGTTCGGCATCGGCGGCTTGTTGCACATCGGCGTTTGCCTCAGTGCCGGTTGCCGATTCGGCAGCAGCGGGAGGCTCGGAAGCGGTCGCTGGTTCGGTCGTGGCGGCCGGCTCGCTGTTCGCAGCCGGTTGGGTATCGCTGGCCAAAGCAACGCCGTAGAACGCCGCCAGCCGATCGTTCACGTAGACTTCGTCGCCCGAAAAAAGGCGGCGATAGTCGGACCCTTCAGACCACAAGACATCGTCCAGGTAGAGTTCCAACGAGGTGCGCAGATCGGCGATGACTTCTGCGTCGAAGCCGGCGAACACTTCCTGATTCTTAGTCAAGTCCTTGGTAGAGTCGACGTGCAGCCACGTGAGCAGAAACTCGCGAAGCTTGGTTTTGGCCCGCGGATCGGCCAGCATCCGCTCGGCCTGCTGGGCCACCTGCTCCTTGGTTGCGAGTCGGTTCTCGGCGGCGGCGCTGGTTAGCTCGCTGTCGGGAATCGAATCCCACAACCCGAGCGCCAGCCTTGCCGCCACGCCGTACTGGTCAGGCTGATCTTCAATCTCGTGGAACAGAAACCGCGGCGACTTGAGCACCAACAGCACGACTCGCGTCACCGCGACTTCGGGATCGGCTGCCTCGGCGAAATGCCGCGTGACGAACAGCTCCACTTGCTCGGGAGTGAGCGGCCGGCAAAACGCCCTCTCGGCAAAATCGCGGCAGAACGCTTGCAACTTTTCGGTACGATCCCCTGCGCCGTCGCGCGTGCCGGCAAGCTCGTTCATATGGTCGGCGACGTATCCGGCCGCATCGATGGCCGCAACGGTGGTGGCCTCGTCCCACGCCTTCGACACCGAGCTGCCGCGAATCCAGCCGTAGCTGCGATCGTCGGGCGGGAACGGCGTCGTGCACGCAAATACCTCGGGCGAAGTCTCGGGCGAAAGGTTGCGCGAGGGGATCGGCTCCAACTCGCCGTGGGGCCGCTTCCACAACAGCGCGATCGACGCTGGGGGCGACGGCGGCTTTTCCTTCTGCTTGTCCGAATCGTCGACCCCCTGCTTGGCCTTGGTGAATTCCAACCGCAACGAGTACGGGCGGCCGGCGATCAGGAACAGGCTGGCCGTGTATTCGGTGTCGCTGCCCGATTTGACCCAGGCGTCGATCAGCGGCGTATCGAGATCGTTCACCCACAACCGCGCGGCGTGGTCGGTGCGAATGACAAAGTCGTACGTGCCCGTTTCGTCGGCCAGGACCGACCCCTGCCAGCGGATCGAGAATTCGTTCGGCTCGGTAATCTGGGACACCGGTGCTTCGGTGCCAAAGTCGAAGTTGATCTGCGGGTCGATCCGCGTGGCTTGCCCTGCCTGATCGCCTCCGCGGCGGCGACGCCCGCCGAGCCTTCGCCCCTGGAAATACTCGCCGCGAACTCCGCGCTCGTCGCCCCAGACGGCCGGCCCACGGAAGCTGCCCACAAGATCGGCCACCGACTGGCGATACTGGCGCACCGTCAGCCGGCTCACTTCGATTCGCGCCGGTCGGTTTCGCTCGCGAGCGATAGGGGAATAGAAGGCGTCGTGAATATAGGCGGCGGCAGCGCGGGCCTCGTCGGCCGACAACGTGCCGGGGTCGTC
>CAYQAJ010000306.1:0-5983 GCA_964415245.1 uncultured Pirellulaceae bacterium
CAGCTCAAAGAACAGCGGCGCGAGGCGAGCCATGCTCGAGAGGGCCTCGACCGGCTCGAATGTGCCGCACAACTTCTGGCGGCACGACAGCGCCGCGTTGCCGCACAGCAGCGCGTCGACGATTTTCCGCCCGGCCTGGCCAAGATGACCGGCGATGAGTTGGCGAAGCTCCAGCGTCTGCGCGAATCGCTCGATGCCAAGCGGGGCGATCGCCGTCAGCAGTCCGACCGTGGCCAGCAGGCGCAAGCCGTGCTCGACGCCTGCCGCTTGCCTGCCGAAGGCGTGCCGGCGGAATTGGCGGCGTCGCTTCGCAAAAAGTGTACGTTGCTGCTCGATGCGGCTGCCCAATGCCGCGAAAAGTCGGCCGAGGTGCAGCGGCTGAACAGGCAACGTCAGGAGGCAATCGCGTCGCTCGGTTCCGAAGAGTTGCCGGCCGACGCCCCAAAATTCGAGGCGGCCGCCGTTCAGAAACTGTTCGATCTGGTCGCGCAGCGGCAGCATTTGCGTGCCGAGTGCGATTCGGCCCAGACGCTGCGTCGTTGGCTCACGCTCGATGCGTCTCAGCCGCATGCCGCGTCGGAGCCCCACGACGCGCAGCGCCTATTCGAAGGATGGCAATTGCTGGGCCGCTGGCTCGCCGCGGACAGCGCGGCGCCCGTCAATCGGTCGCTCGATCGAGTGGTGATGGTCTCCTTCGCCGTTTTGCTTGCGCTCTTGGCCGTAGTCATGGGCCTGGCGTTCCACTGGACGTGGTGGTTGCTCTTGATTTTGTCGCCCGCGCCGCTGGTGTGGGCATTCTGGCGGAGCCGGGGGAGTCGCCAGGCTGGCTCGCAAGAGGACATCCACGGGCAATATGAGAGCCTCGCGCTCGATGCGCCAAGACAATGGACGAAAGCCGACGTCGCCGCACTGGCCCGTGACCTGAACTCGCGATACGTCGAGGCGATGCTGGCCCAGGAGAAGAAGACCAAGTGGGGTGATTTGGAAACGAAGTTGAAGGAGCTGGCGGACGAACGGCATTGTCTCGACGAGGAATTCGAGCGGCTGCGCCAAGCCTGGGGCCTTTCGCCGCAGTTCGATGAAGCGGGCACGGCCGTGCTCGCAGCGGCCGTGCGCCGCGCGCAAGAATCGACCGAGGCGCTTCACGGTGGCGTGGCGGCGCTGGCGCACGTCGAGAGGGAGCGCGACAATCTGTTGGCGTCCCTGCGTGAGTCGCTTTCGCGCTTCGGCTACGACGCGGCGGCCGATGCCGAGACCGTCTCCTCGCAGGTGGAAGACCTCGCGCGGCGAGAGGGCGACTTCAAGGCCGCCCTGGCGGATTGCGCCAACGCCGAAGCGCTTGCCAAACGGCTGGACCAGGACATCGCCCAGGGCGAAGACTCGCGTCGCGAGCTGTTTGTTCACCTCGGTTTGGAAGACGGCGACGAAGCTACGCTTCGCGCGCGGCTCGATCGGCGGCTCGCTTTCCTGCAGGCTACGGAAGAGTTGCGCGAGGCCGATTTCGCCGTCCGTCAGGCTCAAAATGCTCTGGGAGAAGACGCCGATCTGGCCAACGAGAGTGCCGAGACCATCACCGCCGAGCAGCAGAAACTCCGCGAAACGGCCGACCGCTGGGAGCCGCTCAACAACCAGATCATCGAGATCGAAGCCCTCACCAACGCGGCCAAACAGGCCAACGACCTGGAACGCGCCCTGGCCGAACAGGAATCGGCTCGCGACGCACTCCGCCAGCAGCGCGACGAAGACAGCGCGGCGGCTGCGGGCCATCTGCTGGCTGACCTCCTGGCCCGACGCGAGCGCGACACCGAGCTCCCCGCCGTATTCCGCCGCGCGCGCGAGCTGTTCATCCGCGCCACGCACGGCCGCTACCGGCTCGAAATCGACGACCGCCGCGACCCGCCCGAGTTCCTCGCCATCGATACTTCACAGCAAAAGGGCAAGCGGCTGGGCGAGCTCTCCAGCGGCACGCGCGTGCAGCTCCTGTTGGCGGTGCGGGTGGCATTCGTCGAGCGGCAGGAGCAGGGCTACAAGCTTCCGCTGATCTTCGACGAAACGCTGGGCAACAGCGACGAACGCCGCGCCGAGCAGATCATCGCCGCGGCGATCGAGTTTTGTCGCGACGGTCGTCAAGTGTTTTACCTCACCGCGCAGCACGACGAAGTGAGCAAGTGGCGGCGGCTGCTCAAGTCGTCGGGCATCGACCACCGCGAGATCGACCTGGCCGAGGTGCGTCGCTTCAGCGAAGCCGACCGCGTGCCGGCTGCCGTCTACGAGCCGCCCCCGCTCCCCAAAGTGCCTTCGCCCGACGGGTGCGACTGGCTGGAGTACGGTCGCCGGCTCCGACCGCCGCCGCTCGACGCGCGGGGCAGCACCGGCGACGTTCATTTATGGTACTTGATCGACGACGTAAACGAGCTCTGCCGGCTCCTGCAAATGGGCGTGAACAAGTGGGGACAGTTGCAGGCGCTGGCCGACGTTCACGCGGTCGACGGGCTGAGCGATGAGTCGCCGCTCATGTGCCAAGCGGCGGCCGCCGCAACCGTCGTCGAGCAGGCGTATCGGCAGTGGCGCGTGGGGCGAGGAAGGCCGGTCGATCGGGCGGCGCTCGTCGACTCGCAGGCTGTTTCGGATCGCTACCTCGACGAAGTGGTGCAGCTCGCCGCCGACCAAGGCGGAGATGCGAAGGCGCTACTGGCGGCACTGGCCGATGGAAAGGTGAAGGGCTTCCGCGGGAATAAACAGGAGGAGCTCCAGCGATTCCTGCTCGACCGCGGCTACCTCGATGAAAACGATGCGCTATCGTCCGATCAGATTCGCGAAATCGTACATCAGGCGGCGTTCGCCGATATTCAAAACCAGTCGATCACGCACCAGCGCGTGGTCCAACTCGTCGATTGGGTTTGTCGGTGTGCCAGCGACAATGACGGCATCGCATGAGCCTCGCAGCCCGCCACTATGTCCCGTGAACTCAGCCGATCGTAATCCGCAAGACGACGACGACCGGAAAAACCGAGAAATGACCGGCGGACCGGCTGCTATCTTCGTCTACGGCACGCTCATGCAGGGCGAAGTGCGCAGCCGCTTTTGGCCTCGCCGGCCGCTGAGAATCGAACCGGCCACGACGCTTGGGCGGCTCTATAACCTGGGGCCGTATCCGGCTCTTGTCGGAGGAACCGACACAGTGCTGGGCGAGCTTTGGCACTTCGACCCGATCGACGTGCCCGAGACGCTTACCGTGCTCGACCGCGTCGAATGCTACGGCCAGGAAGGCGTCGATCTCTACGTGCGTCGCGTCGTCGAATGCCGCACGTTCGACGGTCGCAGCGCTGTGGCTTTTGCGTACTTTCTTGCCGACGCGGCGTGTACGGAGCAAGCACGCCTCATCGGACCGAACGCGAACGGCCATTGCAGTTGGCGCGACCGACCGCGAATCCAGCGCGACTGACGCGGCAAAGCGGAGATATGGCGAGTTGAATGGATTTCAGTTTTCAGTGTTCAGTTTTAAGTCGGATCAGAATAGACGATATGGACATTCGGCAACCGGCAACCGACAGCTAACAACCGGCTACGGACGATGCGCATTCTGGCACTGAAAACCGAACACTAAAAACTGAAAACTACTCAATCAACATCGCATCGCCGTAGCTGTAGAAACGGTAACCGTGCTCGATGGCCTCGTCGTACGCGCGGCGGATCAGCGCATCGCCGCCGAACGTGCGCACCAACACAAGCAACGTCGTGCGCGGAAGGTGGAAGTTGGTCAGTAGCACGTCGACGGCGCGAAACTGGTAGCCGGGATGAATGAACAGGTCGGTCGCGCCGCTCCACGGAGCAAGCTCGCCCCCTGCCGCGGCCGTTTCCAGCACGCGCACTACCGTGGTCCCCACCGCAACAATGCGTCCACCGGCCGAGCGGCACGCGCGGAGCTGGTCGCAGGTCGCAGCGTCGAGGCAGCCCCGTTCCGCGTGCATCTGGTGTTCTTCCAGCGTGTCGGCAGTGATGGGGCGAAACGTGCCCAGGCCCACGTGCAGCGTAACGCGGCAAAGCGCAACGCCAGCTTGTTTCAACCGCTCCAGCAGCGGCCAGGTAAAGTGCAGGCCCGCCGTAGGCGCCGCCACCGCTCCCGGCTTGTCGGCGAAAACGGTTTGATACTGCGCCTCGTCCTGCGGCAACATCTGGCCGCCGCGAATGTACCCGGGAAGCGGCACGTGACCTACGCGCTCCAGTAGCGCCCAGGGATCCTCGGGCGGTTCCGGTCGTGCCGCCCACATTCCTCCTTCGAGCCGAGCCACCAGCCGTAGCGTTGCGGCATGCCTCCCTTCGCGATCGCGCAGCGCCACCGTTTCCCCGGGAGCCGGCTTTCCTCGCGTGCGGGCCAGCAGTCGCATAACGCCGTGCTCGTCGGCATCCAGGAACAGGCCGGTCCACCTTCCCCGGCTTTGCGTGCGAAAGCCGACGAGCCGAGCGGGAACGACCCGAGTATCATTGAATACCAGACAATCGCCGGGGTGCATTAGATCGGGCAAGTCCCGCACGTGCTGGTGGATCAGCGTGCGTTGGGTCCGATGGACCACCAACAGCCGAGCGTCGGCCCGCTCGGGAAGTGGCTCCTGGGCGATCAGCTCGCGCGGCAGATGATAGTCATACGGGGTCAAATCGGTCATCATTCGGGCTCGCACGTGCCGAAGCGGTAGCGCCGAAACGGCGCCAACCCGCAAAGCACCACACACCTATCACTACACCCTCGGCCTCAAAGTGCCAACGCCACATGACACCGCGAACGATCACGAAGTAGCGCCCGAACTGCCTCTGGGAGACACCGCGGCCGGTGGCCATCGTGACCGAATAGCCCTGGCAATTACCGAGCTGGAATTCGGCGGTGCAGAGCGCGCGGCGGCAAATCTGGCGGCCGGTCTGAAAGTGCGTGGATTCGACGTGGCCGTGTACTCGTTGGCCCCCTGCCCGAAAAACCGTATTCTTGTCGACCGGCTGCTCGAGGAGGAGATTCCCGTCCACTTTGTCGGAGTACGCCGCCCGACGCAGCTCCCTTTGGCCACCGGCCGACTCGCGCGGCTGCTGGTGGACTTCCGACCGCACGTTTTGCAGACGTTCTTATTTCACGCCAACGTCGTCGGCGCGCTTGCCGCGCCTCGGGCCGACGTGCCGGTGTTGGTTGGCGGCATTCGCGTTGCCGAACCAAAGAGGTGGCACCTGTGGATCCAGCGCCGCCTCGCGCAGCGCTTCGACCGGTTCGTGTGCGTCAGCGAGTCAGTGGCGCGACACGCGGCCGAGCGAGGCCTTCCCAGCGACAAGCTCGTGGTGATTCCCAATGGCATTGACACTTCACTCTATTCCGCCGCGCATAAGTCGGATCTGACCGCGCCGGGTGTTCCCCCTGGCAAACGCACCATCGTATACGTCGGGCGTCTCGATCAGCAGAAGGGAGTCGACGTCCTGCTGGACGCCGCTCCCAGCTTTCTGGCGCGCTTGCCCGAGCACGATCTTCTGGTGGTGGGCGACGGGCGGTGGCGGGATCGCCTGGAGAAGCAAGCGGCGACCAGCGGCGCGGCGCAGCGGATTCACTTCTGCGGCTTTCGCAGCGACGTGCCGGAAATCCTCGCCGCCAGCGAACTGTTGGTTCTTCCCTCGCGGTGGGAAGGAATGCCCAATGTGCTGTTGGAAGCAATGGCCAGCGGCCTGCCCGTTGTGGCGAGTGACGTGGAGGGAGTTGCGGAAGTGCTCGGTCCACTCGCTGCCGAACAAACGGTGCCGCCGCTCGACACCGGCGCGTTGGCCAGCCACATTGCCGGCATCTTGGAACATCGCGCCGCGGCCGAACGATTGGGCGCCGCCAACCGCGCCCGCGTCGAGCAGCACTATTCGCTCGATGCCGTGATCGACGCGTACGAGCGCCTGTATCGCTCGCTGATCGGCGGGGAAACAGCGCCGAAACGTTGAGCGTCCCGCGCCGAGTCCGCCTTTC
>CAYQAJ010000307.1:0-5966 GCA_964415245.1 uncultured Pirellulaceae bacterium
CGGTGGCGTGCCTGCTACTTCGGGGCACGTGCAGCGCGCAGCCGCGAATGTATACAATGGCGGCATGGCCACCGATTTGATTCTGGGCACTGCCGGACATATCGATCATGGGAAGACTTCGCTCATTCGCGCGCTCACCGGTACTGATACCGATCGGCTGCCGGAAGAGAAGCGACGGGGCATCACCATCGAGCTGGGCTTTGCCGAGCTGCCGTTGGGCGATGTGCGGTTGGGCATCGTCGACGTGCCCGGTCACGAGCGGTTCGTGCGGACCATGCTGGCCGGGGCCACGGGCATCGACCTGGCCATGCTGGTCGTGGCGGCCGACGATTCGATCAAGCCGCAGACCCGCGAGCACCTCGACATCTTGCGGCTGCTCGATTTGGAAGCGGGCGTGATCGCGCTCACCAAGTGCGACTTGGTTGACGGCGATTGGCTCGAACTGGTCGAGGCAGAAATCCGCGAGCTGGTGCGGCCCACGTTTCTGGCTGATGCGCCGATCGTGCGAACCAGCACGGTTACGGGTCTGGGGATCGACGAGCTGAGGGGCGAGTTAGCACGGGCCGCGGCGCGCGTGGCCGAGCGACGGGCCGAGAGCCTGTCCCAAAACCGTCCCGGAGAAGGGGACAGGCACAGCGAGAGTTTTCAGTTTTCAGTTTTCAGTTTTCAGTCGTCGGAAAAACGAGCAACGGACGAAAGCCCGCGGACCAAGCAAAATGAGCCAGTCCCCGACGGTTTTGGGACAGGCTCTCGTCCCACGGCCCACGCGCCGTTTCGCATGGCCATCGACCGCAGCTTTTCGCTGGCCGGGCACGGAACTGTCGTCACCGGGAGCGTGAGCAGCGGCATGGCGCGCGTGGGAGATGAGCTGGTCGTCGAGCCGGGCGAAATCCAAGTCCGCGTCCGCAGCCTGCACAATCACGATCGACCGGTCGAAGAAGTGCACCGAGGGCAACGGGCGGCCTGCAACCTGGCGGGAGTGCACCACGACACACTAGGGCGCGGGCAGTTGTTGGCGGCGGTCGGGCATCTCAAGCCGAGCCGACTCATCACGGCGCGGCTGCAAACGGTGGCCGACGCGGGCGCGGTCGCCGTGGCAATCAAGAATCGCAGTCGCGTCCGCCTGCACGTGGGCACGGCCGAGGTCATGTCGGTGGTGCGATTGCTGGATCGCGACCTGCTGGATGCGGGTCAGAGCGGACCGGCTCAGCTTTTCTTGAGCGAGCCGGTGGCAGTAGTGTGGGGACAGCCGTTGGTGGTTCGCAGCGAATCGCCCGTGGTCACGATCGGCGGCGGGCACGTACTCGATCCCAATGCCGAAAAAATTCGCCGGCCGGATGAAGAAGTGCTCCGGATGCTCGACGACTTAGCAAGCGGCGATCGGACGGTAAGGGCGTCGGCAGCGTTGTTCTTTGCCGGACTGCGGCCGCGGAAGCCGGACGACCTGGCACGCCTGGCGGGAATCGACAATGGGGCCGAAGTGTGCGCCGAATTGCTCGCGCGGGGCGAACTGATCGAGATGGTCATTTCGCCCAGCCGCCGCGTGTCGCTGCACCACCGGGCATACGAGCGATTGGCCGATCGCATCGCGGGCGTACTCAAGAAAATGCACGATCGCGAGCCGCTGCGCGTAGTGATCGACCGATCGCGGCTGATGCATCTGTTGGAGTGGCTGGGGGACGACGCGCTGGTGTCGGCGGTACTGGCGCGGATGCGGGACGAAGGGCGCATTCGACTGACCGATGCGACAGTCGCGCTCGAGGGCTGCGGCCCCAAGCTCTCGGCCAACGAGCAGAAGCTGCTGGCGCAGCTTATCGAACGATTCCGCACGGCGGGGATCGAGTCGCCGTCGATCCAGCAGTGCCGCGAGCTGGCGGTGCGAAACCAGGCTTCGGTTCCGCAGCTTCTGAAGCTGGCGGCTGCGAGCGGCGAGTTGGTCGAAATCGCGCCAGAGTATTTTCTACACCGCGAGGTTGTGAACCGGCTGCAACAGACACTCCGCGAGAAAATGGCCGGCGGTCCCGGCATGAAAGTGAGCCAAATTCGCGAGCTGTTGGGCACCACGCGAAAATACGCCGTGCCCATTTGCGAGTATTTGGACCAGATCGGTTACACTATCCGCGAGGGGGACGTGCGCGCTCTGGCCGATCAGCGCGGCTGATATTCTTGCGAATCCAGCTACGACAGCGCGCCCATGACGCGGTCCCCTGACACTTACCAATCCATTTCCTGCCTACACAAGGCGGCCCATCCATGCCCAACGTGCTGCGAAAACTTCCGTCGGTGAACGAGCTGCTCGAAAGCCCGCAGCTAAAGCGGATGGTCGAGCGGGTCAACCGCAACGTGGTGGTGTCGGGCGTGCGGACGTTCCTCGACAACTTGCGCAACGACGTGCAGAGCACCGCCGCGGAGTTTCACGTGCCGACGCCAGCGGAGCTGGCCGACCGTATCGCCCGCTGGATCGCCGCCGAGGAGACGCCGCGGCTGCGGCCTGTGATCAATGCCACGGGCATTCTCTTGCACACGGGCCTGGGTCGGGCGCCATTGGCGGATGACGCGCTGCGGGCTATCGACGAGGTCGGCCGCGGGTATTGCAGTCTGGAGGTCGACCTGGCATCGGGCGAGCGATCGCAGCGGCTCGGCGAGGTCGAGCGGCTCTTGAAGCAGCTCACGGGGGCCGAGGCGGCGGCGGTAGTCAATAACAACGCCGCGGCGACGCTGCTGGTGCTCACGGCGCTGGCGCACGGCCGCGACGTGATCGTGTCGCGGGGGCAACTTGTGGAAATCGGCGGCAGTTTTCGCTTGCCCGACGTGATGACGTCGGCCGGAGCGATGCTGCGCGAAGTGGGCACAACGAACAAGACGCGGCTTTCCGACTACCAGTCGGCCATCACGCCGGAAACAGCGGCCCTGATGCGGGTACACACGAGCAACTATCGCATCGTCGGATTCACCGAGCAGGTGAGTTTGGAGGACCTCGTCGCGCTGGGTCGGCGTCGCCGCGTGCCGGTGATCGACGACATCGGCTCGGGCGCTCTCCTCGACTTGAGCAAGTACGGAGTCGAGGGAGAGCCGGTCGCCGCCGACAGCATCAAGGCGGGTGCCGACCTCGTACTATTCAGCGGCGACAAACTGTTGGGCGGGCCGCAGTGCGGCATCATTGTCGGGCGCAAAGTACACATCGAGCGCGTTGTGAGCCATCCCATGATGCGCGCCTTGCGAGTCGATAAGACCGTGCTGGCGGCACTGGTGGCGACGCTGCGGTTGTACCGCGATCCGCAGGGGGCGGAACAATCGGTGCCGCTGCTCGCGCTGTTGAGCACTCCGCTGGAGAATCTGAAGCTCCGCGCATCGCGGATGACGCCGCAAATGGCGGCGGTTGAAGCAATTGCCGATGCGGAGGCAATCGAGGACGTGTCATACCTCGGCGGCGGATCGGTCCCTTCTGAAGAGCTGGCGACGTGGTGCATCGCGCTACGGCCGGCGCAGGGAAGCGTCGAGAAGCTGGCCCAGGCGATGCGAACCGGCACGCCGTCGGTATTCGGGCGGATCAAACAAGACCGGCTGCTGCTGGACCTGCGCAGCGTGGCGCCGCGGTACGACACGCAATTGGTCGAAGCGGTGGAAGCACTCGACCGAAGCGAATCGCGGAACGGCAAGGAAACGGCGGATGCGGATAGCGGAGGGCGCTCGGACGAATCGAAGTCGGATGAGGCGGCGCACGCATCGGCAGAGGCAGCCTCGGAATCGGCCGGTTCGTGAGCGACGGTGGAGGCAGGTTCTTGCTAACTCCGGTGTTCGAATTGCGGTCTCCAACCCCGGTCTTCCGACCGGGGCTATCGGGCAAACTGCCGTTGGCGCGCGGTGGGAGGCGTGGGTCATGGATGCGCACCACCCATCCGGGGGATTCGCACCCGCAGGCCCCATTACGACAATGCAGGTCATTCCGGTTGGACGCGATTCATGGCGATGATCCGTAATTTTGTGCCGAAGCGCGGCCGGCAGGGCCCTCGTGCCCCAATCGCAGATTAACTAGACTTACACACTTAACTAGTCAACCAGCCGGGGCGGAGACAACGGGTCCCCGGGCGGCTGGCGCTGGTTCCCCACCTACAACTTCGCGGTGTGACTGTGCTGCTACGGACGAACGTCGCCGTATGGATCGCCGTGCTGGCTTTCGCGCTGGCAACGCAAGCGGCGCGGGCCGAGGCACTCGTCCCGCGCTCCCACCATGCCTGGGGAAGGTTTCCGGTCGGCTCGTGGAAGCAGGTGCGCGTGCACAACGAAACGCTCGACGCCAAGGGCAATGTCGTCGAAGCGAGCACCACCGAGACCGTTACGGTACTCACCGCAGTCGATGAGAATGGCTACACGCTTGAGGTCGACGTGACGGTCGAAGTAGCGGGCAAGCGCTTCCTGGTGCAGCCGCAGATCATTCACCAGGGCTTCAGCGGCGAAACGAACGGCCAAAGGGCCGAGTTGCGCCCCGTCCATATGGCGAGCGTCGTGATCGACGGACGGGAGATCCCCACCGAAGTGCGCGAAAGCGTGGTAAACGGCGACGAGTGTCGGCGGGTCAACACGGTCTATTATTCCGATAGTGTGGAGCCCTACGTGCTGAAGCGCGAAACCACGTGTACCGATGCCAACGGCGAAACCACGACTTCGCAGACCCAGGTCGACGTGCTGGCCCTCGACATGCCCGTTCGCTTGCTGAACGAGACGATGACGTCGTCGCACGTAAAGACGGTGCAGAAGACGGCCAAAGGAACCGCGATTACCCTCGAGGTTTGCTGCATGGATGTGCCCGGTGGCGTGGTCTACCACACCGCCAAGGAGCTCGATAGCGAGGGGCGCGTCGTTCGACGTGGAACGCTTGAGATCGTCGACTACAGCATCGCTGGCGACGACAATACCGGCACCGGCCGCGGACGACGGAACCGAGACCGGCCCCGACGGCGGGACCGCTAGGCTTTCTCTTCCACGGTCCGGCCGCGTGGCCGCTGCCGAGCGAACCCACACCCCAAGATTGTGCCATCGGGGGGCTCGCGTCGTTCGCCCACCGCCGCATGCCCTGCCGGCACATTGCCAGTTGTCCGGCGACCGTCCATAATGCCGCGAAGCGCCCGACTGCCGGCGATCGGCGGCCAAAGGGAGCGCGCGTTATTCCGGGCTGGCCGTGCGTGCGACGCTGTACAACGTCGGCACTCGCGGTCACGGCCGTATCTCTCCGGGCTGCCGCTTCGCCCACTGCCTGTGGGTGCCGCAAAGACTGCGGATACAGGGTGAATCTCCCCTTATGTTGCGAGAACGGAAGCGATGGATGAAATGATCGCCGGCACGGGAATCACGTTCGACGATGTGCTGCTTGCACCGCGTTTTAGCGAAGTGGTGCCATCGGATGTCGATGTCAGCACGAACCTGACGCGGCGGATTCCGCTGAATATCCCGCTTGTCAGCTCACCGATGGATACGGTCAGCGAATCGGCAATGGCCATTGCCCTGGCGAAAGAGGGGGGACTGGGGGTAATTCACAAGAACCTGTCGATCGACGCGCAAACGGAAGAGGTCTACAAGGTTAAGCGCAGCGCCAACGGTATCATCGTCGATCCCGTCACCTGCCGACCCGATGCCCCCGTGGCCCGCGTGCGCGAGCTGATGGACCTGCACAACATCTCAGGCGTGCCCATTACGCAGGCGGACGGCCGCCTGGTCGGCATTCTCACCAGGCGCGACCTTCGCTTTTTGGAGGCGGGGGACATTCCCATATCGAAGGTTATGACGAAGGACAGCCTCGTCACCGCCACGGGGACCGTAACGCTTGAGGAAGCTGAGAAGATTTTAACGGCTAAAAAGGTGGAGAAACTTTTGCTGGTTGACGAATCATACGTCTTGACCGGACTCATCACGATCAAAGACATCGACATGATGAAGCGGTTCCCGGAGGCCTGCAAAGATAGGAAAGG
>CAYQAJ010000308.1:0-5960 GCA_964415245.1 uncultured Pirellulaceae bacterium
CATTATGATGCCCGCGCGGGCCGAATTCCAGAGGCAGTTACGGTCGCGTGATCCGCGCACCGCGGTTGTCGGGCGCGGCAAGCGACACGTGCAGCGGCTCGGATCGAAATCGCTCGGAAAGACCCGACGCAAGTCGTTCGTACCCGCTCGCATCGGGCAGAAGTGCGAACACGGTTGGACCCCACGAGCTTTGGCCGACGCCCGCGACGCCCATGGACCGGATCGCTTCCACGATCTCGGCGAGCAGGGGCCCGTTGTACGGGCCGCCCTGGTGCGCGGCGAAGCACGAGCCCGCCAAGCGCCCGAACTGGTACGCGCTCTCGGATAACTCGTCGAAGCGACCTTGGGCGGCGGCGGGGAGCATCCGCTCGCGCAACTCGGCGGTGAGCTGATCGGTGACGGCGGGCGACACCTGGGGCAATCGGGCAAACGCTTCCTTCTCCCGCTGGCCGCAAAGTCCCGTTTCGCGTTCGGGCCGCACGAGCAGAAACCGCCACCGTTCGGGCAGATCGAGGCGGCAATCGAGCGGGGCGATTCTTTCGTCGGGCAGCTTGCCGCGCTCGACGATCAGTCCGCCCATGAGGAATCCGTAGGTTCCCACGGCCGAGCGTTCGGCTCGTCCCACGCTGGCGGCCAGTTCGGCGGCGAGCGGCTGCGGACGGTCGAAGAACGCATTCAACCCCCCGGCGACCGCGAGCGCCAATTGCGTGCCGACGCCGAGACCGACGTGCTGAGGCGGCGCCGCATGAATCGCAATCCGCACCGGCGGCAAACGATCCTCGCCGTAGAACGATGCCCACCGCCGCACGAACTCCGCCGCGCGATCCGAAAGCGGCCCGGTCGCCGCAAACTCCGAAGCACGCGCGATCTTGAGCCGCGGACCCCCGTCAATCATCACGCCCACGCCACCAAACTCGCGCAGCCCACTCGCCTCGGTATCCCCCTCGCTTGCGGTTTCGCCCGCCACACCCGGCGCACCGGTCTCCCGCACGCTTGCGGTTTCGCGCGCAACCGGCGCCAACATCCCAAAGTGCAGCCGGCTCGGCGCCGCAACTCGGATAACGGCGTCGGTCATCGCGGATTCCCCGGCGCTTTTCCGAGCGCCTCGTCGATATACGCATCGAGAAACGCAAACGCCCGTCGTTCGGTCGGTCCCCCCGTCTTCTCAACCATCACAGCCAGCCGCCGCATATCGGCCCGAATCTCGTCGGCCGGAATCAGCGTGACTCGCGTGGCCAGGATCGCCGCCTCGACCACCGCATGCTTCGCGCGATTGAAGCCGAAGAATTCGCGGATGCTTCCTCGATCGACCACCGTGCACCGGCAAACGGTGCGCTCCTCGCGATCGTCGATTTCGTCGACCCGAAACGCGAACCAGCGGCAGGCATCAGCCAGTAAATACCCCTCGACCGCGGTCGCCGAAATCAGCCGGGGCAACACGTCGAGCCGCCCGACTGCCGCGCGTGCCAAGAGCTCCACGTCGTCGGTCACGTGCAGCACGCCTTGCCGCGAGCGCTTCAGGTTGCAGTACGTCTCGGAAGTGGAAAAGGGCCGCAGCACGATGTGCGTCATCGCCTCGTCGACAAGCGGGCCCATCGGCGCAATATGCACGCCGCCGTCGGCATCGAGCGTCGTGACAATGCCTTCGAGGATCACGAATGGAATCTCTCCGCGCCGGGCACGACGGCCCAAGCGCAACAAGCGACTAGAATGTGAGCGGTGCACTCAGCACCGGCGGTACTGCCGCAGCGTCGCTGGGCCGCTCGTCGTCGATTTCAGGCAGGCGATCGGGCAGCGGCAAGCCGCACTCGCGGAGGAAGTTGGCCAGCAACCGATATCCGCGCGAGGTCAACACCGACTCGGGATGGAACTGCACGCCGAACAACGGTTGCCGCCGATGCCGGATCGCCATGATCGTGCCACCGGCCGCGCGAGCCGCAATCTCCAGCGACGCGGGCAGCGACTCCTCCTCCACGACCAGCGAATGATAGCGACCGGCCCGTAGCGGGTTGGGGAGCCCGGCAAACAGGTCGCGGCCGTCGTGCACGATGTCGCTGGCGCGTCCGTGCATTGGCTCGGCGGCGCGGATCACGCGGCCCCCCAGCGCCTCGGCAATCACCTGATGCCCCAGGCACACCCCGAGCATCGGCACCTCGTTTTCCAGCAGCTTCACCAGGTCGAGCGAGCAACCCGCATCGCGGGGCCAGCAGGGTCCCGGCGAAAGGACAATCGCCGAGGCCTTCATCGCGCGAATCTCGTCCGCGCTCGTTGCATCGTTGCGGACGACGACCACGGACTGCCCCAGCCGGCGCAAGTACCGCGCCAGGTTGTGCACGAAGCTATCGTAGTTGTCGATGCAAACAATCATGGAACGAACCGTCGCAGTGTCCACGCGCGAGTCGCCGCCGACAGTGCGATTCCCAATGACTAAGCACCAATGACCAATTTACCACCGATTCATTGGTCATTTGGATTTGGTGATTGGTCATTTTATCGTCGTGGTTTCCTCACCTCGCGTGAAGCACCATCTCGGCAAATGAGACTACCGCAAGGCTCGAATGAGTCCTTCTGCCTTGTGCCACGTTTCGGCATACTCGCGATCCGCGTCCGACTGCGCCACGATGCCGCCGCCCACCGGCATCTGCCACCAGCCGCGTCCGACTGTGATCGTGCGTATCAGAATACTCAGGTCCATGTCGCCGCTGAAGCCGATGTACCCCAGCGAACCGCAGTACGCCCCGCGCGCCGTCGGCTCCAACTCGGCGATGATCTCCATCGCCCGCACCTTCGGGGCTCCGGTGATCGACCCGCCGGGCAGCGCGGCCTGCACCAGGTCGAGCGCCGTGTTGCCCTCGGCCAGCCGCCCGCTCACCGCCGACACGAGGTGTTGCACGTACTGAAACGTCTCCAGACCGCATAGCTGCGTGACGCGCACACTGTCGGGCTCGCACACCCGCGACAGGTCGTTCCGCAGCAGGTCGACGATCATCACGTTCTCGGCGCGGTCCTTTTCGCTTTGCAACAGATCGTCGCCGGCGAACAGGTCGGCCTCGGGTCGCGCCGTGCGACGGCGAGTCCCCTTGATCGGCCGCGCCTCGACCAACTGCGAGCGGACGCTCAAGAACCGCTCGGGCGACGCGCTGACAATCTGAAAGCGGCCCAGGTCGAAGTAACCGGCGAACGGTGCCGGGTTGCGCTGCCGCAGTCGCAGGTAGAGCGAGAGTGCATCGCCGTGCGCCGGGTAGAGCAGCCGCTGCGCCAGGTTCACCTGGAACACGTCGCCGGCGTAAACGTACTCAACCGCCCGGCGAATGGCGGCGAGATATGCATCGGGCGAAAAGTTGCTCAAGAGGCCGGGAGTGTTTTCGATCGCAAACTGCGGCGCGAGCTGGTCGAGCCGTACGTGATCGTCGAAACCCACGCTTGCGGTTTCGCGATTCCCATAACGCCCATTGCCGAGCGCCGGCAACGGCTCTTCCAACCACTGTCGGAATTGCTCGGCGCGCTCGGTTGCGCGGCGGCGTCGCGCCGCTGGCTCGCGCTCGGGGAAACCCTGCGAGATGATCCAGGCGCGGTCCGCCATATGGTCGATCGCCAACACCACGTCGTAAAGTCCTACCGCCAGCGCCGGCACGCCGAATTCGTCGAATCGCGGCGCGGCAATGCGTTCGAGACTGCGGTTCAAATCGTAGCCCAACAGGCCCGCGGCCCCCCCCTGAAACGGCGGCAGTTCGGGCACGCTCGGCGATTGCCACAGGCTCATCCGACGAGCCAGCTCGGCCAGCGCATCGTTTCCATCGGCCGGCGCTTGAAAAACATCGAACGGGTCGGCCGTGAGAAACGAATAGCGGCCGAGCGACGTGTCGCGGGCGGCGCTGTCCAACAGCAGACAGAATGGACGACAGCTCAAGCGACGCAGCGCTTCTTCCACGTCCGGCGCCCGCGAAAGCGCAACGACAACCGTCAGCCCAGTAGTTTCGGCTTTGCGGTCATATTCCCCGGTTCTCGCGGTTTCAAGCTTCATTCCCATTCACGAATAATACAAAAAGCGTGCTCCCTATCGCTCCCCGCGTCACCGTGTCCCCGTGTCTCCGCGTCAGTGCGCTTCCAAGGGCTCACCACCCCTCATTCGTCGTTGGCCCGCCGACCCGTCGCCGAGCGCGGCAGCCGGTGTCCGCTTTCCGGCACGCTGAGAAAACCCCAGTCGAGCGCTTCATCCTGGCGGTACTGTTTGCCCAGCGTCAAGGCGGTGGCTGCCTTGGCCAGCTCGTAGCCGAGATAAAAGGCGTGGCCGGCGTCGAGGTTTTTGGGGCCCGTAGCCAGCAAGCGGTCGAACAGCAAAAACGGGTCGCGCTCCGCCAGGTGCAGTTTCGCGCTGACCAGGTGCAGCAGGCCCCGCTCGGCGAAGACGCGGTAGTTGTTGTCCTTGATTTGCGCGGCTAGTAGTTCGAGCTCGTCGTCGCCGATCTCAAACAGTTTGGGATCGCGCAGCATCACCAACCGCGGCTCAACGTTCTTGGGCGGCACGCCGCGCTCGACCGCGTATCGCACCAGCCGCCGCGCCAGATCGCACTCCCGTACCGCCGACCGGGCCCAGTTGATTACCTGCGTCGTGAGTACGCTGCGAATGCCCAGCTCCTGGCAGATGCCCAACAGGAGCACATTCACGGCGGCCGAGTCGGCATCGGTCAGCTCGGTCAGGTTGCCGATGCCCATCATTATCTCGGCATCGGGATAACGTCGCCGCACTTCGATATATCGCCCCAGACTGGCGGCAAACCCGAGGCCGATCGGCTCCAGCACCGGGTCGATACGCAAACGAACACCAGCGGCCGCGAGGCGATCGATCGTGGCGTCGAGCCCGGCAAGCGTCGCTGGTTCGTCGGGCACGACCACGACTTCACATCCCCAGCCGATGGCCGCGTCCACGTTGGAACTATTGACCGAGAGCACCAGCTCGGCCCCGGCCCGCACCGCGGCCTCGACCTCGGCGGGGTTGAAGCTGTCGATCGAAACGCGATGCCCGGCGTCGCAAAGCGCCTTCACGCAATCGCCGACTCCCGACCAGGTGCCGCCGGGATCGCAACCGACGTCGATCAGGTCGGCGCCCGAATCGCGCAGGGTCGCTGCTTGGGCGAGAATCTCGTCGAGCGGCAAGCGCGGCGCATGGTTGATCTCGGCGACGATCTCGATGTCCCAGGCGCCGTAGTCTTCCTTGGCATTGGGCTGCCCGAAGTGCTCCGGTAATGCTCGCAGGTCACGCGGACCGCGTTCGACGGGGACTTTGGCGGCTTCCATGAGAATGGAAAGATCGCCGTCGCAGTAGCCCGGCACGATCACGCGCTCGGCACCGTCAGGAACGCGCCAATGCCGGGCGATCCACTGCGGCGTCATGAGCGCAGCTACCGTGATGGGCAACACA
Organism: uncultured Pirellulaceae bacterium; assembly: GCA_964415245.1. Classification (GTDB taxonomy): domain Bacteria; phylum Planctomycetota; class Planctomycetia; order Pirellulales; family Pirellulaceae; genus CAYQAJ01. The sequence continues at coordinate 5,423 of CAYQAJ010000308.1, forward strand.
TCGATCGAGTAATCGAAGTCCGCCTGCTGCGACAAGGGTTCGAGCGTCGTGCGCAGCGCATGCTCGGCCAGCCGCCCCGTTACGAAGTGAATTTTGCGTCGCGTCATGGAGTCGCTTTGGTAGGTCAGGCTGTGCCTGACGAATCGACAGAAGAGGTCGTCCGTCAGGCACAGCCCGACCTACCGATGTCCGCCATCGACGGTTACGATTTGTGCCGTGATAAAGCTCGCCGCCGGCGAAACCAGAAACCGGGCGACTCGCGCCACGTCGTCGGGAGTGCCCCATCGCCCCAGCAGCGATTCGGTGGCCGCCCGCTCTTGCCAGCGTTCCGAAGCCCCCTCGCCCCACGCCGTCTTGATCCAGCCGGGCGCGATGCAGTTGACCCGCACTTGTGGCGCGAGCGTTCGCGCCAGGCTCATGGTGAAAGCGGTCACGGCCCCTTTCACGGCGGCGAACATCTGGCCCGAGTCTCCTTCCATACCCGAATACGCTCGGCTCCAGCCCACATTGAGAATCACGCCGCCGTCGTCCTCACGTT
>CAYQAJ010000309.1:0-5960 GCA_964415245.1 uncultured Pirellulaceae bacterium
ACATCCTCAAAGAACTCGGCTACGACATCCGCCCGCTCAAGGCCGGCTACAAGGATCTACTCAAAGCGGGTTTCCCGAAGGCCGAGGAGTGAGCCACTGACGCGGAGACGCGGAGATTTCCATCGAAGTCGGAAATCGGAAGTCGGATTTCGCCGTTCGAACCCTCTCTGCGTATTCCGACTGAACGCTGAAAACCGAACACTGAAAACTCTCGGTAGCGCTCACTCCGGCGGCGGAGCGAAGCCGCGGCGCATCGTGTTTTCGGTGATCGTGCGGGGCAGCACGAACTGCAAGAGATAGTCGTCGCCGCCGGCTTTGCTGCCGATGCCCGACATTTTGAAGCCGCCGAACGGCTGCCGGCCGACCAGTGCGCCGGTGATGCCGCGGTTCAGGTACACGTTGCCCATCATCAGCTCGCGGCGGGCGCGGTCGAGGTGGGCCGGGCTGCGGGAAAAGATGCCGCCGGTGAGCGCGTACTCGGTGCCGTTGGCGATGGCGATCGCCTCGTTCAGGTCGGCCGCGCGAATCACGGCCAGCACCGGGCCAAAAATCTCTTCCTGGGCGATGCGAGCCATGTAGGGAACGTCGGCGAAAATGTGCGGGCCGATGAAGTAGCCGCTGTTTGTTAGTTCGCCCACGTCGACGGCCAGCGCGAGTCGCGATTCCTGCTTGCCCAGCTCAATGTAGCGACCGATGCGCTCGTGTGATTCGGCGTCGATGACTGGACCCACGATGGTGGCGGGGTCCTCGGCGGGGCCGACTTTGAGGCTGCGGGTGGCTTCGATCAGCCGGGCGAGGAACGGCTCGTACACGTCGGCCAGCACGATGGCGCGGCTGCACGCCGAGCACTTCTGCCCCTGGTAGCCGAACGCGCTGTGTACGACGCCCAGCACGGCCTCGTCGAGATCGGCGTCGGAATCGACGATGATCGCGTTCTTGCCCCCCATTTCGGCGATGACGCGCTTGACCGGGCCGACCCCCTTGGCCGACACCTCCGCCGCCTTGGCGTTGATGGCCAGCCCCACGCCGCGCGAACCGGTGAACGCGATCAGGGCGACGCGCGGATGCTCGACCAGCGTGGCGCCCGCCACTTCGCCCCGACCGGGCAGGTAGTTGGCCACGCCGTCGGGCAGGTCGACTTCGCGAAAGATGTCCATCAAGAGCGCGGCGGTGACAGGCGATTGCTCGGCCGGCTTCATGACGACCGTGTTGCCGGTGGCCAGCGCCGCGGCAGTCATGCCGGTGAGAATGGCCAGCGGAAAATTCCAGGGCGAGATCACAGCCGTCACGCCGCGGGGAAGGTACACGAAGCGGTTCTCCTCGCCCGGCACGTCGGCCCCGTGCGGCGCTTCGAGAGCAACGGCGTGGGCAGCGTAGTAGTTGCAAAAGTCGATCGCCTCGCACACGTCAGCGGTCGCCTCGCGCCACTCTTTACCGCACTCGTACACTTCCCAGGCGGCCAGTTCGAACAGCCGATCGCCCATCAAGTCGGCAGCGGCCCGCAAATACTCGGCGCGGCCCTCGGCGCCGAGCGCTGCCCAATCGGGTAGCGCGCGGGAAGCGGCTTCGACGGCGCGTCGGGCATGCTCGGCGGTGGCGGAAGCCGACCGGCCCACGACGCGGTCTTTGTGCGATGGATCGAGCGAGTCAATCTGCTCGGGCGTTTCGATCCGCTCGCCCCCGATGACCAGTGGGCACTCGATGCCGAGCTTCCGCATTACTTCGGCGAGCGCCTCGCTCATGGCCCGGCGGTTCTCTTCGCGGGCAAAGTCGACATGCGGCTCGTTGCGGAACGTGGCCTTGAGGTGCGGCCTTTCGGCATCGGCCGTAGCGCCGAGTTTCGCTTTCGTATCGTTCATATCCATCTCGTCCGGTGATGTGGTTGGAGCCGATGCCAATTCCGCGTGCGATCTCGGCGCCGAGTCGAGTCGCCTGCCGACCTCTTCCGGGTCTTCCAAGAGCTGGTCGGGCTCAACGTGCTCGTAAAAGCCCGCTCGCAGGAACGAATCGTTCGACGTGTTTTCCAACAGCCGCCGGACGAGATACGCCATGCCGGGAATCAGTTCGCCGTAGGGCATGTACACGCGCAGTCGCTGTCCGCGATTCACCAGCGCCTGTTTCTCGGCGTCGGCCATACCGTAGAGCATTTGCACTTCGTACGAGCGCTCGGGCAGACCCAGCTTCTCGGCGACCGCGATGCCGTAAGCCAGCGAGCGGATGTTGTGCGACCCCAGCGCCGGCCGCAGGTGCTCGGTGTGCTGCATCAGGTACCGCGTGAGCCGCTCGAAGTTCGCGTCGGATTGCCACTTCTGTTGAAACACCGGCACGGGCCAGCTCTCGGCGCGGGCGTGAATGGTTTCGTAATCCCAGTACGCCCCTTTCACCAGTCGCACCCAAACGGGCGTTCCCCGCCGCGCGGCCCAATCGCGCAGGGCGACGAGATCCTCGGGCGAATCTTTCAGGTAGCACTGAATGACGATGCCCACGTCGCGCTGGTCGCGAAACTCGTCTTGCATGAGCACGCGGCGGAAAATGTCGAGCGTGAGGTCCTTCTTATCGTACGACTCCATGTCGACGTTGATGAACGCTCGGTGCCGGCGAGCCTCGCGCAACAGCTCGGCCAGTCGCGCCCCCGCGCGGTTCATGGCACCGGCCGGGTCGATGGCGTCGAACTGGCTGTCGAGGGCCGAGAGCTTGATGGAGAGATTCACCCGCGGAGCTTCGCCATAGGCCCCCTGGTCGACGCGCGGCTCCTCGGGCCAGCCGTTTACGGTGGGAGCGATCGATTCGATCAGGTCGACGTAGGAGCGCAGGAACCGCTCAGCCTCGACCTCGCTCACCACGGCCTCGCCCAGGATGTCGAGGGTGAAGCCGCGTCCCCGGTCGCGCTCGCGACGCGCGGCGGCCAGCACTTCGCGGGCCGTCGTGCCGGCGATGAAACGGCGGGCGAAGTCCATGGTGCCGACGCGAGCGGCTTTGGCCAGTGCGGGGCGGGCCGGTCCGAAGTGTCGCGCGGCGCCCAACGCCATCCGCAGCATGGGCGGTAATTGCCCGCGAAGCGGCTTCAAATACTGGTCGAGATGGGTGGCCACGTCGCCGCTCGTGCGAAGCATGGGCAGCACGTCGACGAACCGCAACAGCTCGACCTTGAGCGGCTCGTCGCGCATGGCCCACGACATGAGCCGGTCGTCCCACCAGCGGCGCTGAAAGATGTGCGTGCGCTCGGTGGGGAGCGCGTCGAATACTTCGCGGCCGATTGCCCGGGCCCGCTCGTCGAGGGCCGCTAGCCCCTCGTGAGTAAAGCGGTCGGCAGCGGTGTCGTGCGGCGCCATGGGTGGATCGTGTGGGGGCGGAGATATGGCGACAAAGATACTCAAAGAGTATGCGAGAGGGACAAAAGCGGAAAGCGGGAACGCAAGTTTTCAGTTTTCAGTGTTCAGTTTTCAGTCGGAGGATACCACCGCCTTCGTTGGTGATTGGCCGGTCGCACTTCCGAAAGTGGTCCGACGCCGAGCGGATAGCGGAAGTCGGCAATCGGAAAGCAGACACGAGGGTGACAGTGTAAGCCTGAAGCGCAAGCGAAGGAATGAAGGGCCGAGAAACGAGTCGGCCGCCTTCACAGCAGGTGCCGCGCCTTGACATCCATGTAGCAATTCACCAGCGGCGCGGTCAGCTCCTCGGGAAACACGTCGAGCGACAGCACTCCCTTGTGCGTCAAATCGGCCAGCACGCGGTGCCGCCAGGTGAGAATCTCGGCGGCGGCCGCGGCGCGGTAGTTCTCGCTTCCGTGCAGCACGGGCGCGTCGGCGGCCTCGAAGATGCGGCGGTCGCGCAACAGCACGCCCAGCGGCAAGTGTCGCCCGGCAAGCGTGCCCAGGTGCTGCCCGATCTGGTGGGCGTTCACGTCGTCGATGATGTTGGAGATGAGCACCACCAGGCTGCGTTTGCGGCACCGCGCCGAGAGGTAAAAGAACGCCTGGTCGTACCGCGATTCCACGTGCTGGGGAAAGCGGTCGAACGAAGCGTGTAGCAGGTGGTTCATCTGCTTCATGCCGCCGCGGATCGGCACGAAGGTGTGAATCTGGTCGGAGAAGCAGATCAGTCCCACCGAGTCCCCCTGCCGCAGCGCCACGTAGCTGAGCATGAGCATGGCGTTGAGGGCGTGGTCGAGCAGGCTCAAGCCGGCTGCCTCGTTGGTCATCATGCGGCCGCAGTCGATCAGAAACACGATCCGCTGGCTCTGGTTGGCCTGGAAGTCTTTTACGGTGAGCTTGTTGCGGCGGGCCGTGCTGCGCCAGTCGATGTGCTTGTAGTTGTCGTCGCGGGTGAAATCGCGGAGCCGCTCGAACTCGTTATCTTGCCCGATGCGCCGCGTCCGCCGCACCCCCATCAGGCTCAGTCGATTGGTGCGGGCAAGCACCGCGTATTCCGAAAGCTGCTTCATGTCGGGATACACATTCACGACCGACTTGACGGGACAGCGAACGAACAGCCGCCACATTCCCAGCGGACTGCGCACGCACAGGTGCACCACCGACAACTCGAACGCACCGCGGACACTGGCTTTCATTTCGTAGTGCAGCGTGGCGCGGCTTCGCCCGGCCAGCCGCAGGGCGAACTGCGCGGGGTCGGGCTCGAACTCCTGCGGCACGTCGTCGCGGACCCAGAGAAAGAAGCCGCGCCGCCGAAGGTTGCTCAGGGTGAGCGTCACGTGGTGGCTCTGCCGCAGCGACGCGATGCGGTTCATCTGCCGCTCGGCGGCAAAGGCGCTGGCACGCGGCAGGAGCAGTAGATCGACCATCGCCACCAGCATGATCGCGGCGTCGAGGGCCCCCACGAGCCATATCACCCCCGGCTGAAACAGCACGCCAACGGACAGCAGCGCGGGCACCGACAAGAGCGCCACCAGCACGAGGTGCGGGAAGGCGCGCTTCCAGATGGCGGCCGCCACCAACGGCACCGTCAACAACAGGAGCAACAGCCAAGGAAGCATCGCCAGTCGCGAAAACAGTTCGAGCGCCGTTTCGATCACAGTCGCGGCACCTCCACCGTGCGGAGCAAATCGCTCAACAACTCGTCCACGCGGTGCCCTTCCACTTCCGCCTCGGCCGTGAGCACCACGCGATGACGCAGCGCGGGCAAGGCCAACTGCGCCACGTCGTCGGGCACGGCGTAGTCGCGGCCCGCGAACGATGCCAGCGTGCGGGCGCCTTGCACCAGCGCCAGCCCTGCGCGGGGCGAGGCCCCCATGTGAAACTGCGGCCACTGCCGCGTGAGCCGCACGATCGTGTTCACGTAGCCCAGCAGCCGATCGTCGACGCGGACGTTGCTGTTATCGCGGGTGATGGCCATGATCTCCTCGGGACCGGTGACCGTTTCCAGCTCCTGCTCGATCCGCTGGTTGATGTCGACCTGCCGGCTGTGCATTTTGAGGATTTCGGCCTCCTCGGCTTCCTCGGGGTAATCGGCCGCCAGCTTGAACATGAAACGGTCGAGCTGGGCTTCGGGCAGGTTGTACGTCCCTTCCGACTCGATGGGGTTCTGCGTGGCCAGCACCAGAAAGGGGCGGTCGAGCTGATGGCTCGTGCCGTCGATCGTCACGCGGTACTCCTGCATGATTTCCAACAGCGCGGCATGTGTCTTGGCAGGCGAGCGGTTGATCTCGTCGGCAAGCAAGAACTGCGTGAACACCGGACCCGGCCGAAAGCGGAACTCCTGCAGCTTCATGTCGAAGATGGGCGCCCCGGTGATGTCCGAGGGCATCAGGTCGGCCGTGAACTGGATCCGCCCCACCCGGCATCCCAGCACGCGGCCCATCGTGCGGACGAAGAGCGTTTTGCCCAGCCCGGGCACGCTTTCGATCAGCACGTGTCCGCTGGAGAAGAGCGCGGTGAGGGTTCCCATCACCAGCTCGTGCTGTCCCACGTAGATCTTGGCAATTTGCTCGGTAATGCGTTCGA
>CAYQAJ010000310.1:0-2896 GCA_964415245.1 uncultured Pirellulaceae bacterium
ACAAGAACAGCGACGCCGAGTTCAAAAAGCTGGCCAAGAAGCAAAGCTGCAACGTATGCCATATCAAAGGCAAACCGAAGACCAATCACAACGAATTCGGCGACGCCCTGGAAGAGCTGATACCGGGTTCGGCCAAGGAGCGCCTGCAGACCGCTACCGACTTGGGTGAAGCAGCCAAGGAGGCCGAAATCGAGAAGCTCATTAAGGAGTTTGACGAAGCCCTCAAGAAGGTCGAAGGCATGAAGGCCTCCGACGGTTCCACCTACGGTCAGCGGTTGGCCAACCACCAGCTTCCCGTCGACCCCCCGGCTGACAATTCCGGCGACGACGACGATGACGACGAATAGCCGGCGGCGACGGCTCGGCGCACTCTTGGGATGCAGAGATCGTCTGAGGCCTTCGGGCTTTCCGGAATCCATCCGTTGTCATGCGTATGGGATTGCCGTTTGCGCAGCGCTGCGCGGCAGTTCCCCGTTGCGCGAAGAGTGCGTCGTCGTGCGCCCCTCGCTTAGTCCACGCGTAACGAGACGTTCGCGCTAAAGGTCTGGCCGGGATTGAGCACGATCAATCCCGCTTCTTTCCGTTCGTCGATCCAATCGGGGCTCGGCTTGTCGCGCCAGTCGACGTCCTCGTCGTCGTCCGATTCCTCGCTGGCGGCATCGTCGGAGTCGTAATCCAGATCGTTCCGCCATTCCTCATCCTCGTCGGAGTCCCATTCGTCGCGTCCTTCATCACCAGATTCTTGGCTGGCACTTTGGGCCCATCGATTCCATTCCTTGCGCTCTTTCTCTCTCCACTGGCGCTCCTTCGCTTCGAGCCAAATCGGGTCGAGACGAAACGCATCCGGCAGGCAACTGTACGGTTCGATGCAGACTGCGCTGCGGTGGGGCGGGTTGTAGACGACGATGAATTCAAACGAGCTGTCGAACGTCATGACGAGCGTCCGCCCACTGTGAGGATCGTGAAGCTCGGCTCGCGGATCGGCCGCTCGTGGCAACAGCGCGGTGAACACGTTGTCGAACTGCATGTCGCCCAGCCGCATGCCCTGCACCAGCGCCACGTGATCGCCCAGCGGCAGCGGCGTGCCCGTGACGATCATGTCCTTCAGTTCCCAACCGCTATAGACCGGCACGCGGGCCACGCACTGCTCGCCGCTTGTGCCTCCCAGCGGTATCGCGAAATAGGGATGTATGCCGCAACCGAAGGGGAGCTCCTCGTCGCCCGTGTTCTTGACCCGCAGCCGCATCGTTAGCGTACCGCGATTGAGCTTGTATTGGGCGGTGATCTTAAAGTCCGAGGGCCACCGTGTCGCCAGCGTGGAATCGTCGACCGACGCCTGAAACACGCCCGTCACGCTGTGCGCCGATTGCTTTTCAATGCGCCATGGCCGGGTGTGCACGAAACCGTGAATGGAGTTGCCCAGCGCGTCGCCCGGTTCGAGCGGGTATTCCTTGCCCTCCCAACGCATCACGGCGCCCGCGATGCGGCCCGGAAAGGGAAACAAGATCGGAATACCGCCGCGCGACGGCCGCTCGGTGCCCGATTCAAACCCGGGCGGCGCCCAGATGACGTCGATCGGCCCGCTCTCGGTCATGGCCTGATAGCGGAAGCAGTTGAAGCCCTGGCTGGCCAGAATGCTGGCTCTGGCGCCGCTCTTGGCGTCGGTCAATTCGACGATTTGTGGCGACAAAGTGTTGGACTCCTCCGTGCCAGATGTATCGCGATCGCACCACGTCGATCGAGTCGGCGCTATTCGAAGACCTCGCGCGTGCGCCCTCGTCGGTGTTACTGCGCGGTTTTCCTCGTTCGAGTACGGCGGTCATCAAAAGCATGACCACCACCAGCCCGGCCACCGCGCCGGCCATGTTAACCGGGCGCACGTCGCCCAGCGACAGGGCAGCCAGCGGATGCAGCCAAGCCAGCACGCCCAGCACCGCCGCCCCCAAGAGTCCGGTGGCCACGAGGTCGCCCCCCAACACGCGCCCCTGCACGTCCGGTGCCAGCTCCGCTGCGATCCAGATACCCACGGGAAACTGCAACAGCACGGCCACCAGTGCCACGCGTGCGCCGAACCTGGCGACACCCGCATTCTGTTTTGCCCTCTCGCCCGCATTCTTGTCGGCACTTTCACCCGCGCTTTGGCCTGCGCCCCTACGTTTCAGCTCCCGCCATGCCCACGGCAATAGCATGATGCCTCCGGCGGCCAGCGCTGCCAGCCAGAAGTGCATGGTGCGCGAGAGCACTTCCCCTTCCATCATGAGGTGGCGAAACGCGGTCGCGTCGATCGCCTCGCCACCCGATCCCGCCGCCACTTGCCGCGACAGCACGACGAACAGGAAAGGAAAGTGGTACAGCAGGTTGGTTCCGGCCGCCAGCGGCAAGAGCGTGCGAATCGCTCGGTGCCAGACGGCCGGACGCGGGGCCAGCTTCCACCAGATCACGTGCCCAGCCATGCACGCGGCGGAAAACACAAGCTCCCACACGCCGAAGAAAACTTTCGAGGCTAACTGCCGCACGACGACGTCGCGCATGGCGTCGTCCCACAGCAGCGCGCCCACGAAAAGCCCGACCACCGTACCGGCCGCCAACAGCGCGAGCGCGGCGGTCTGCAGATAGCGACCGGCGCGGCCCGACGCCCCGTCGCCGCGTGCCTCGCGCCACTCGAGTGGAACGCACAGCAGCGGCCCCCCCGTCGCGGCGGCGACGCACAACAGATGAAACGCCAAAAGCAGAATCAAGACCAGACTCGTCACTCTGCCACGCGCTTTAGCGCGCCTCCCCGTGCCTACGTGCGCGCATCACCGCGTCCGCGTGTCGCCGCGTCCGCGTGTCGCCGCGTCCCCGTGTCCCCGTGTCGCCGCGTCAATGATCTTTCCCGTTTCAGTGTCGCACCATT
>CAYQAJ010000310.1:2996-5860 GCA_964415245.1 uncultured Pirellulaceae bacterium
CCGTGTCCCCGTGTCGCCGCGTCAATGATCTTTCCCGTTTCAGTGTCGCACCATTGTATCGAGACGCGCCGCCGGCTGCTCGGTGTGATCACAGCGCGTGAACGGGCGGCGGATGGCTTGTCGCCCATTATTGCCGCCGCCACCATGCCGCGTTGACACCTGTGCGGGCGGCGACCTACGATGAACGCGCGATTGTCGCCGGCGGGCAGACAGTTGTCGCCGGCGGACAGAATGGATCGTTGCAGCCGAATTTCACCGGCTCGGCATCGTCGCCGGACGACGAGAACACCCCCGAAGTGGCGTCGATTGTCGCGGTCGACACCGCACCGCGGCCGCGGCAGTGCGGGCGATTAGCTCAGTTGGTTAGAGCGTCGGACTTACATTCCGAAGGTCGGGGGTTCGAGCCCCTCATCGCCCACTGACTTCCGCGGTACGGTCGCCAGAAAGGAACCGACCAGTTCCACATCAAGCGAGCGCCCCCGACGTTTCTCGCTCATTTGCCGACTCGTTACAATCGAGTTCGCGAAGTGGGGTCACCTCATAGGCGCCGGTGACCGCGGCAGCGTGCTTCGCCATTCCTTCAAAAACCAGCTCACGCCGCATGCCCGGGACGGTGGTATAGCGATTCCGTGTTGCCAGGGTCGGATTCTGCACTACCGCGCCGCCTCCACGGCCACGGCGCGGATGAAGTCGCTCATTCCGACGAATCCCTTGCGCTTCGCGGCCGCCTCCAACAGCATCCGCTCTTCGGCCGAGAGTCGCACGTTCACTTGTTCGGTGCGCTGGCCGCTGATGGCGGGCGCGGGGGGATTCTCGCCGGTTTCGATCAGTGTCGCGACGGCCAGAACCAGCGCCTCGCGCGTGTCCTTGATGCACGCTTCGGGCGACTTGCCGTCGCCGAATACCAGGGGCATTTCCAGTCCGCGTCCGTACCAGTGCCCTTCCTCAGCGTGCACTACCACTTGATACTCGCCCGCCAACTTGCGCGCCCGAGCCAACACCTTCGGGTCAAACGCCCGGCGGGGGTTTTTCTTGTTGTTCTTGCTGGCCATGCTCCTGGCAGAGCTTTTCGATTTGGCGGACATAGAAGGCCTTGACCTTGCCTTGTTGCACGGGAACGACGACCAGTGGACTCTCGTGCTTCGTAAAACAGTGGTGCGAACCCCGGATGCGAGCCAACCGATACCCGGCGCGTTCCAACATCCCCGGCACCACGGCAAACCGTACTTCACTGGCCATTGGGAAGTATATCCTACGCTATACGAAAAGCAAGTCGCCCTCCGCGCATCGCAATCCATCGGGTACGTGGGACGGCGATTGGGTTAAACGGGCCACACACTGAAGGAGCCCGACGATCCCAACTTTTGCCGCCGAAAACCGGGCGGAGTTGTCAAAAGAATTCCAGCAGTGAACAATAGGTCGAGCGTCGCGTGAACCTGCTGAGTTATCAGCGAGCAGTTCTGCCGGACCGCCGTGCTTGGCTGAGGAGTGCTATATCTTGGAACTGCCGCGGAATCCTACGCGGGGTGTGCGCATCGGCTCGATTGCGATCGGGCGCGATCATCCTGTGGCCGTGCAGAGCATGACCGCCACGCACACCGCCGACGTCGACGCCACCGTGGCGCAGGTCGAGGCGCTGCGCGAGGCCGGGGCCGATATCGTGCGGATCGCCGTCGACAGCCGCACCGATGCGGCGGCGCTGGCCGAAATCCGCCGGCAGACGCGGGCCAATCTCTCCGTCGACTTGCAAGAGAATTACCGGCTGGCCGAGCTGGTCGCTCCGCACGTCGACAAAATTCGCTACAACCCCGGGCATTTGTACCATCACGAACGGGAAAAGCCGTGGCGGGAGAAGGTGCGGTTTATCGCAAACATCGCCGCCGATCACGATTGCGCCATTCGCGTGGGCGTCAACTGCGGCAGCGTCGATCCCGACAAGCGGGAGCAGTACGACGCCAGCGACTCGATCACACCCATGCTCGAAAGTGCATGGGAACACTGCGACGCGCTCGACGAGTTGGGCTTCACTCGCTACTGCGTGTCGCTTAAGGACTCCGACCCGCAGAAGGTGATCGAAGTGAACCGCCGCTTCGCCGAGCGTCGGCCCGACGTGCCGCTGCACCTGGGCGTGACCGAAGCGGGCATGCCGCCCGAGGGGATCATCAAAACCCGCATCGCCTTCGAGCAGCTCATCAGCCGCGGCATCGGCGACACGATTCGCGTCTCGCTCACGGTGCCCAATGTGCGCAAAGGCGAGGAGATCGAGGCCGGGCGGCAGATTCTGGCCGACATCGCCGCCGGGCGCGTGCGGAGCGTCGTCGACTACGGGCTCACCACGCTCAACATCATCGCTTGCCCGAGCTGTTCGCGGGTCGAGAACGAAGCGTTCATCGAGCTGGCGGGCCAGGTGAAGGAGATGACGCAGTACGCCCGCGACCACGCCATCACCATCGCGGTAATGGGCTGCCGCGTAAACGGACCGGGCGAAACCGACGACGCCGACCTGGGCCTGTGGTGCGGCCCGACCCACGTGAACCTGAAGCGCCGCACCGAAGCGTTGGGGGCGTTTTCGTACGACGAGATTCTGCCGAAGCTGAAGCAGGAGCTCGATGCGCTGATTGCCCAGCGGGCGGGCGCGGCGCGGTAGCCGACCTCCCGGTCCAGCGGCCCGAACACCACCACCCGCTTGATCCGCGCCAAAAACTCCGCCGCAAACACCGGCCGGCTCGACTTCGAGTGCCGTATCTGCGCCAGCGTCTCCTTCATCCGCGCCGTCATCTCCTCGGGCGACTTGCCCTGCCTGGCCATGTCGGCAATCATCCGCTGCCCCACGTTGGTCGTCAGAATGAAAATGGCCCGATCAG
>CAYQAJ010000311.1:0-5846 GCA_964415245.1 uncultured Pirellulaceae bacterium
CCGCGCACGCGACTGCCGCACATGCTGCGCCGCATTACGGAAATCGGCGCGGCGCATCAGGTGCGGATCGTGAACGTGTTTCACGCGGGGGACGGCAACATCCACCCGATCCTGCTGTTCGACGAGCGCGATGCCGATCAGCTTCGCCGCGTGTTGGCCGCCAGTAGCGAAATCCTGCAGGAATGCCTCGACTGCGGTGGAAGCGTGACCGGCGAGCATGGCATCGGCGTCGAGAAGATCGGATTCATGAATCGCATGTTCAACGACGACGACCTGGCCGCCATGGCGAACCTGCGGGATGCGTTTAATCCCGACCGCTGTTTGAGCCCTGACAAAATGCTGCCCACGGCGGGCGGATGCGGGATGGAGCAGTTGCACCCGGGGAGGAAAGCGGCGCTGTAGGTGGTCTTTCGGAGCGCGAAACCGCAAGCGAATAACGGGACGCGCGAAACCGCAAGCGGTATAGCGGGACGATTGAGAAGGACAACGTGAGTACTGTAACCCATACGCTTCCGATTGCTGAGACGGTGGCGCCTGGTGATGCGGGGGAGCTCGCTGAAGCGGTGGCGTCGTGCTATCGCGACGATGTGCCCGTGTATCCGCTGGGCGGCGAGACGAGTTTGGATTTCGGTTTGGCCGCGAAGCGGCAGGGCACGGGCGTGTCGCTGGCCCGCGTGCAGCACGTAATCGACTATCCCGCGGCCGACATGACCGTGACCGTAGAAGCCGGCTTCACGATGCAGGCGCTGGCCGAGTTGTTGGCCAAGCACAAGCAGCAGTTGCCCATCGACGTGCCGCATCCTGATCGCGCCACGGTGGGTGGCGTCATTGCCACGAACTGGAGCGGTTCGCGACGGTACGGCCACGGCACGGTGCGCGACTATGTGATCGGCATCCGGGCGGTCGACGGAACCGGCCGGCCGTTCCGTGGCGGTGGACGCGTCGTCAAGAACGTCGCCGGTTACGATTTCTGCAAGCTGCTGGCCGGATCGATGGGCACGCTGGGCGTCATCACCGAGCTCACGTTCAAGCTCAAGCCGCTGCCCGAGAACTCGATCTACGTGGTCACCGTCGCCAAGGATCTCGCCGAAGCCGACCGGCTGCTCAACGGCCTGGTTCGCTCGGAGACGACGCCCGTTGCAATCGAGCTGCTCGGCGGACCGGCGTGGGAAACTGACGCGGCGCTGACGGATGGCGGACGCTCGCCAGCACAGGACCACTATATCATCGCCGTCGGTCTCGAAGGCACGCTGGGCGAAGTCGACTGGATGGCCGACAATCTTGCCGCGGAGTGGAAATCGCAGCGCGTCGCCCGATCGTGGGTTGTATCGGGCCACACCGGGCGCGAGCTGGCGCGACGGCTCAACGAGTTCCCGGCCGGCGAAGCACCGCTCGTGTTGAAGGCCAGCATCGCACCCAGTGGCGTTACGGGATTCATCGAAGCCGTGCGGGCCGTCGATCGCCAGTGCTCGATCCAGGCGCATGCCGGCAGCGGCATCGTATTCGCACGTTTCTCGCAGTTTCCCACCGATGGGCTGTCGCGCACGGTTATAGGCCGGCTGCACCCGGCGGCCGTGGCCGCGCAGGGCAGTCTGATCGTGCTGTCGAATGCGACCGGTTCCGAGATGACGGCTCAAAGCGCGTGGGGGGCCGGCGACCAGCCGCACGAGTTAATGATTGCAGTCAAGAAGCGGTTCGATCCCAAGAACCTGCTCAATCCCGGACGTTTCGTGTTTCCATGAATCACCAGGCCCAATTGCCGTCGGACCCGTCGGACACGGTTGTCACTGCGCCCGCTCATGCAGGCGCGAGCGCCGGTGCGCACGTTTCCGGCGCGAGCAATCCCGGGGCGGAAATCGACTACGGTCTCTTCCTCGATTGCGTGCACTGCGGGTTGTGTACTGCTTCGTGCCCCACCTATGTCGAGCTGGGCGACGAAAACGACAGTCCCCGCGGCCGCATCTACCTGATGCGGGCCGTAACCGACGGGCGGCTCGAAATGTCGCAACCCGTGCGGCGGCACCTCGAGCTGTGCCTCGACTGCCGCGCGTGCGAGACGGCGTGCCCCTCGGGCGTGCAGTACGGCAAGCTGATCGAGCCGTTCCGCGCGGCGATGGAACAGTCGGGCCAGGGGCAGCAGAAAACCGCCGACTGGTTTCACCGCTGGGTGCTGTACGGTTTGTTTCCGCACCCGAAGCGGCTTCGCGCCGCGCTCTGGCCGGCGCGAATCGCGCAGCGGCTCCGGCTCGATCGGCTGCTTCTCGCGTCGGGTGTATGGAAGCTGCTGCCGCGGCGACTGGGACGACTGGTGACGCTGTTGCCGCCGCTGGAACGGCGATCGCCCGCCCTGCCCGACGTGCTTCCCGCCAAAGGGCGCCGACGGGCGCGTGTCGCGCTATTCCTCGGCTGCGTGGGGGACGTAATGTTCCGCCAAACGCACTGGGCCACCGCGCGCGTTTTGCAGGAGAACGGCTGCGACGTGCTCGTGCCTCGCGGCCAGGTGTGCTGCGGCGCGATTCACCTGCACTCGGGCAGCGCGGAACCCGCTCGCGAGCTGGCCGATGCCAACGTGGCGGCGCTGCATGCCGGCGACGTCGACGCGGTGATTGTCAATGTGGCCGGGTGCGGCTCGATGCTCAAGGATTATGGGCATCATTGGCACGACGACGGCACCGAGGGGCGCCGCCAATTGGCCGACAAGGTGCGCGATGCCAGTGAATTCCTCGACGAGCTCGGCCTGGTGCCGCCCAACGGCCCGATCCCCGTTACCGCCACCTACCACGACGCCTGCCACCTGGTCCACGCGCAGAAAGTGCGCGACGCGCCGCGCAATCTGCTCCGCCGCATACCGGGGCTCAAGCTGGTCGAGTTGCCCGAGTCGGAATTGTGCTGCGGCGCCGCCGGCACGTACAACCTGACCGAGCCGGAGATGGCCGATCGTCTTTCGCGGCGCAAGCTCGACAACATCGTCGGCACCGGGGCGCGAGTGGTCGTCACCGGCAACGCCGGCTGCACGCTGCAAATCGTGCGCGAAGCGCGGCTGCGGGGCGAACGGCTGAAGATCATCCACCCGATGGATTTACTCGATCTAAGCTACCGCCGCGAGCCGCTGAAGATGCAGCTGGAATAGAAGCCTGAAGCGCCAGCGAAGGAGCGTTTCCCGCCGGTTATTCCTCGCTTACGCATCGGGTTACGATGGTCGCCCCTCGCTAGTGCTTCGGGCTTGCATCTACGCCGCGCTGCGCAGGTGGAAGGTTTCAATCTCCAGCCGACTGAGCAAGCCGATCAGCTCCTCGCCCACGGGTCGCCGCAGCGGCTCCTTGGCCAGCATCGTTCTTACAAGCTGAGCCAGGCGCGAAGGCAATTGGGGATGGTGCCGGCGCAATTCGTCGGGCGCCTGTTCCAGGTGCGCCTGCACCATATTGCCCGGTTCGCCAGCTTCGTACGGAAGCCGGCCGGTCAAGAGCTCGAACAGAGTTACGCCCAGGCTGTACACGTCGGTGGCAGGTTCGGCGCGACGTGTCGCGCTGAATCGCTCCGGCGCCAAATACGCCACCGTGCCGGAAAGGGCTTCCGCCGCCGTGACGCCGCGGCGAAACGCCAAGCCCAAGTCCAACAGCGTCGCGTGACCGCACGGCGCGACGCGCAAGTTACTCGGCTTGACGTCGCCGTGCAGCCAGCCCTCGGCGTGCAGCGCGGCCAAGGCCTCGGATGCCTGACGCGCAATCCAGATGGCTTGCGGCACGCTGGTTAGCTGCTGTCCCTGGCAAACTTCCGACAACGTGACCCCCGGCAGGTACGGCAACACAAGGAAGCAGGGACGCGCGTCCGAGTGATCGACCAGCACCGACGTGAGGCACGGGTGCGAAACGAGTCGCGCCACGTGCGCTTCGCGCTGCAACACCTGCCGCGCGGCAAAGTCGGCGATAAGCTCGGGCTTGAGAAGTTTCACGGCGTAATCGGCGGGCCCGTCAGGCGGCGCGTCGAGCGGCCGAGCCCGATACACGCGGGTCCACCGCCCCTCGCCAATACTGGCCACGAGGCGCCACGTGCCGACGATCGCGGCGTCGCCAGCGCGCGCGCTGACGCCCTGGTCGATGCGCAGGTGGAGCGAAGAGGTCATTTTTCGATAGCCGCCACTTTCAAGTGGCGCTGTGCCGCCGGCCGCCACATTCACTGGCGCTGTGCCGATAGCCGCCACATTGATGTGGCGCTCTCCGGCGATCACTACCTGCGGGGGAGAACTTGCGGAAGAAGTGCGGTGCCGACGGTCGCCGGCGCGAAGGGATGAGTCTATCGCATGAATCGGCCGCTGCCGGCTCGGGAGTTGAGCATCGCTTCGCCGACCGGACGCAGCGCCCGATCCAATTGCCTGGGCCGTGGGTCGCGTCAACTTCCTCACCCGAAAAGTCTGCCGGCCCCGCAAAGTCCCGCTTCGGCGATCCCACTGCGTCGAAACCGCTTCGGCAAGCCGATCGCGCCACTTGCCCGGCGCCGTGCGGCGTTTTAGAATCCGAGTTCCCGGCCGGAAAACCGTTTGTGCACGTCACTGGCGAAGGCGGTCTCCCGTCACGAAACCGAATCTGGAGAAATAGCGCTATGAGTTTCGGATTCAGGCTCATCGCGGGTTTGCTGTTGTTTGCCATCGTTCTGACCGGCGGCTGCGGAACCGGCAGCGGCGGCAGCGGCGGTGGTAGTGGAAAGAAGCGGATCATTCTTCTGACCAACGGCAACTCTCCCTTTTGGGATGCCTGCCGTGCTGGGCTCCAGGCCGGCGAAAAGGACTTTAACCTCTCCGACGCCGGGCTTGTCGCCGTAATGGAAGTGAACGACGGCACCCCCAAGGGTCAGATCGACAAGCTGCGGCAGTACGGCAATCAGGCCGACGTGGTGGCGATCGCGGTTTCCGCCCTCGACGCCGACAACATCGCCGTGGCCGAAGAGATGAAGAAGCTACGCGGCAAAGGCATCAAAGTCATCTGCGTCGACGCCGACGTGAATCGCGATCGATTTAAGGATTCGCGGGCGTATTACATCGGCACCGACAATCTCACTGGCGGCAAGGCGCTGGGGACCGCCGCCAAAGGATTGCTCGATTCGCGGAGCGTAATGAAAGGAAGCTACGTGCAGTTCGTCGGACGCACCGGATCGGACAATGCCCGCAAGCGAATGGACGGCTTCAACCAAACGGTCGGCGAAGGATTCGAGGAAGCCGATCGCATGGGCGACGACCTGAAACGCGACAAATCGCGCGAGAACGTCCGCAACGCCATCACCAACCATCCCGACCTTGTCGCTCTGGTCGGCATCTGGTCATACAATGCGCCGGCGATTGTCGACGTGGTGGAAGAGAAGGACGTGCAAGGAAAGTACGTCGTGGTGGGCTTCGACGCGGAACCGCTGGCCGTGGAGTACATGATCCAGGGAAAAATCGATGCCATGGTGGTGCAGGACCCGTACGACATGGGTTACAAGGCCGTCCAATTGCTGAAGGCGATGATCGAGGGCGACGACAAAGTCGTGAAGGAGCTGTTTCCCGGCGAGGGGGACGACGCCGACATGCACATCACCGGATTGAAGGTCGTGGTGCCCGACAAAAAGTCGCCGCTCAAGGCCGAGATGTTCGACGAGAGCACGCAGTTCATGACCCTCAAGGAGTTCAAGTCCTGGCTCGACAAGTATGGATTGAAAGGGTCCTAGGATCCGGGGCATCCGATTATGATGAAGCGGTTGCCCGTCAATGCCAATGAAATAGGGCTGTTCCTCGCCGTCGTGCTGGTGGTTCTGCTGGCGGCGTGGATGGACTCGAACCACACGTACTACCACAGCCCGGGGCAAAGCGCGAT
>CAYQAJ010000312.1:0-5829 GCA_964415245.1 uncultured Pirellulaceae bacterium
CATCACCGGCAACGCCATCAACATGATCGCGGCGGGCAATTCGCTGGTGGTCAACCCGCATCCCAGCGGCAAGCGCGTGGCCACCGAAGGCGTGCGTCGGTTCAACGAGGCCATCCACCGCGACCTCGGCATCGACAACCTCATCGCCATCATCCGCGAGCCCAGCCTCGAATCGGCCGAGGCCATCTTCAACCACCGCCGCATCGCGCTGATCTGCGTCACCGGCGGGCCGGCCGTCGCACGCGCAGCCATGAAGTGCGGCAAGCGGGCCATCGTCGCCGGGCCGGGCAATCCGCCGGTGGTGGTCGACGAAACGGCCGACCTCGACCGCGCCGCCCGATCGATCATTCAAGGCGCCGCCTACGACAACAACCTCTTGTGTATCGCGGAGAAGGAAGTTTTCGTCGTCGCTCAGGTGTTCGAGCCGCTGATGAAGGCGATGGAACGCGCCGGCGCCGTGCGATTGAACGCGAAGGAAGTCGAACGGCTGACCAAAGCGGCCATCGTCCAAGTGGGCGAAGGCGAGCACAAGCACGATGTGCCGTCAAAAGAATTCCTGGGCCAGGATGCCGCCGTACTCGCCCGTGCCGCCGGTCGCAACGTGCCGCCGAAAACCGAGCTGCTCTTCGGCGAAACCGACGAGTCGAACCCGTTCGTACCCGTCGAGCAGATGATGCCCTTTGTGCCGTTCGTCCGCTGCCGCGACGTGATCGAGGCCATCGACAAGGCCAAGCACTACGAGCACGGCTTCCGCCACACGAGCATCATCCACTCGAACAACGTCCGCAACATGACACGCATGGGCTCGATCATGGATACCACGCTGTTCGTGAAGAACGGCCCGTCGATGGCGTCGCTCGGTCTCGGCGGCGAAGGATACATCTCGTTCTCGATCGCCGGCCCGACGGGCGAGGGCGTAACCACGCCCCTCACGTTCACCCGCGAACGTCGATGCTCGATGATCGACGATCTGTGGATATTGGGAAAACCAAAGGATTAGAGCCGATTCCAAAACCGTCGGGGACTGGCTCATTTTGCGCAGTCTGCGGAGCAAAATGTGCCTGTCCCCTTCTCTGGACGGTTTTGGGATGGGCCGACGAGAACAACCATGCAACGCGCCGTCGTACTGGGCCACGCCGTGGCGATCGTGAAACATGCCAGTCTCAATGGCCAGAAGCTGCTAGTGGTACAGCCGCAATTGATCGACGGCAGCACGCCCGACGGCGATCCGCTGTTGGCGATCGACACGCTCGGCGCGGGCAAGGGCGAAAGCGTAATCATCACCAGCGATGGCAAGTTCGCCCGCGAGATCGCGGGCAGCGACAACAGCCCGGTGCGGTGGTCGGTGATTGGGATTTGCGACGAGTGAGCACAGCCCAAAAGAAAAACCGCCGTCCATGCCGTCCATGTCGTCCCTATAGTCCATACCGTCCAACACTGAAAAGTGAACATTAAGCTCGGGAATCGCCGTTCGTGCCCACCGATGCAAGCGAAATCGACCGAATCGTGGCCGAAGTGCTGCGCCGCATTGAAGCGCACGTGCGCGGCGGCGCGACCTCATCGGGCGCTGGCAGCGAGCTTCGCGTGGAGGAACGCGTGGTAGCGATGTCGGTACTTTCCGGTCGCCTCGATAACGTGCGCCGCGTCGCGGTTCGCGCGGACGCCATCGTCACACCGGCCGTGCGCGATGAGCTACGCGACCGTGGCATCGAGCTGTCGCGCGGTGCGGGCAGACGCAGCGAATTCGGAAACAAGAGCTCGGTGGGCAAGGTGCGGCTCATTATCGCCGCCGCGCCGCCGTGCGACGCCGCCCCGCTCGCCGCGGCCATCGACGGTGAGGCCGTGGTCACAACCATGCAGTCTGGCAACGTGGTCGAATCGATCGAAAAACTTGTGCCGTCGCTCGCGCCCGGTGCGTGCCTAGCCGTGCTGCTGACCAGCGATGCCGAAGCGGCGCTGTGCCTGGCCAACCGCAGTCGCGGCGTTCGGGCGATTTCCGCCGGTAGCGGCGCCTCAGTCGCGCGATCAGCCGCCGCAATCGGCGCGAACCTGCTGATCGCCGATCCCACACGTCGCAGCATGCACGAGCTGACAAACATGGTGCGAGCGTTTATCCGCGGCGGCTGTCGAACGTGTCCGGAAATGTTGCGAACAGCGTTAGGAGACTGATAACGAGCCGTCCGGAGAAGGGGACAGGCACATTTTGCTCTGCGGACTCCGCAAAATGAGCCAGTCCCCGACGGCTTTTAGGATGAGGAATCGAACATGCGTATCGCCGAAGTCATTGGAACGGTGACACTCAACCGCGCCCACCCTAGCTTTCGAGGAGCAAGCCTGCGGCTGGTCGTGCCGCTCTCGCTGGAAAACATCACCGGCGAGAAGGAGCCGACGGCCGACCCGATCGTCGCGTGGGACGAGCTGGGAGCCGGCATCGGGAGTCGCATCGCCATGAGCGAAGGCTCCGAAGCCTCGCAACCATTCCGCCCCGACATCAAACCGGTCGACGCCTACAACGCGGCCATCCTGGAATCGATCGACGTATGAGGTGAGGAATACTGCGACCTATATTTGTGAGGTCGAACGTTACTCGGTCTGACGAGGTTAGTTGTTACTTGTCAGTTGTCCGTGGTCAGTTGTCCGTTGTCGGCATTGTCCTTCCGTGCAACTGACCACTGACAACGGACATCCTCCCACTGAAAACTCCCCGAAGGGAAACCAATGCCCAACGTCCACAAACTCAAACAAGACATCTGCGAAATCGGCCGCCGCATCTACGACCGTGGGTTCGCCGCCGCCAACGACGGCAACATCACGGTGCGCATCGGCGAGAACGAGGTGCTTTGCACTCCCACCATGCACTGCAAAGGCTTCCTCAAGCCCGACGACATTTCGCTGGTCGACATGACGGGCAAGCAGCTCTCGGGCCGCAAGAAGCGATCGAGCGAAGCCTTGCTGCACTTGGAGATTTACCGCCAGCGGGCCGACGTCAAGAGCGTGGTGCATTGCCACCCGCCGCACGCCACAGCATTTGCCGTGGCGCGGCAGGCCATTCCGCAGTGCGTGCTGCCCGAGGTCGAGGTGTTTTTGGGCGAGGTGCCGATCACCAAGTACGAAACGCCCGGCGGCCAGGCGTTCGCCGAAACGGTCATTCCGTTTGTGCAGAAGACCAACGTCATCATCCTCGCCAACCACGGCACGGTGAGCTACGGCGAAAACGTCGAACGGGCCTACTGGTGGACCGAGATACTCGACGCCTACTGCCGCATTCTCATGCTGGCCCGGCAGCTTGGCCCCATTCACTACTTCAGCGAGGAGAAGGAACGCGAGCTGCTCGAGCTCAAACAGAAATGGGGCTTCGCCGATCCCCGCAACACCGACGAGTACCAGAACTGCGACATTTGCGCCAACGACGTGTTCCGCGCGAGCTGGCGCGAATCGGGCGTCGAGGAGGAGGCCTTCGTCCCACCGTCCCCGATGGGCGGTAAGTCGGTCTCCTCCCCCGCAAGCGGCCCAGCCCCGAGTAGTTCAGCGCGATCCGGTAGCAATGGCGCGCCGCCAACCGACACCGATGCCCTGGTCCAAGTCCTCACCGACCGCGTAATGGCGGAATTGACGCAGAAGTAGGAGTAGTCAATTGTCCATAGTCAGTTCTCCATAGTGAGTTGTCCGTGGTCATTTGTCCGTGGCGGGTTGTCACTGTTCACTCTCCCCGCAACTGACAACGGACAACTGACAACTGACTCCCTCCGACTGAAAACTGAACACTGAAAACTGAAAACTCTGACCACCCTCCCCACCTCATCCAGGCATCCACCGTCGAAAGAACTCCGGCGACACGGTAAAGGGAACGCAGAATGAAAATCAGCATCATCGGCGGCGGGGGGCTTGTGGGTTCGTGTGCGGCGTTTGCGCTGCAGTGTGGCGGCGTGGTGCGCGAGATTGCGCTGTTGGACGTGAACCAGGACCTCGCCTCCGGTCAGGCGCTCGACCTGGTGCACGGCGGGCCCAGCACGGCCGATCAAATCATCACTGCCGGCGGATACGAGCACGTGGCCGATAGCGATGTTGTCTGCATTACCGCCGGCCTGCGCCGCAAGCCCGATGAGAGCCGGCTCGATCTCATCAATCGCAACACCGACCTGTTTTTGAACATTTTGACAGAAGTACAGAAGGCAGGCATCAAAAACTCGGCAATCGTGCTGGTCGTCTCGAACCCGGTCGACATTCTCACCTACGTGGCCGCCGACCGGCTCAAGCTGCCCAACCAGCGCGTGTTGGGCCTGGGCACGCAGCTCGACACGATCCGCTTCCGCAGCCTGATCGCGGCGCAAATGAAGCTCGCGCCCACGCAGGTGTCGGCCCTCATCCTGGGCGAGCACGGCGACAGCATGGTGCCTATCTGGTCGAGCGCCACCGCCGCCGGGCTCCCGTTGGATAAATACCCCGGCTGGTCGCCCAACCTGGCCGCCGACCTGTTCACCCGCACCAAGGGCTCGGGCGCCGAGGTGATCAAGAAGAAAGGGGGCGCAGGTTTTGCCGTGGGCATCGCCATTCGCGATGTTGTCCACGCAATCGCGCTCGACCAGCGCCGCGTGCTGCCGGTCTCAACGGTTCAAAGCGGCTGTTACGACATCCGCGACGTGGCACTCTCGGTCCCCACAGTAGTCGGCCGCTGCGGCGCCCTCGACCGCCTGCAACTCGACCTGTGGCCGAAAGAAGTACAAGGCATCCGAAAAAGCGCCCTCGTCCTGCGCCAAACCCTCGAAACAGTCCTCTCCCGCATCGGCCGCGGGTAGCTCTCCATCCCGTACCACCCCGTGGGAGACAAGAGCGGTAACCGTGTGAATCCGGTCGCGCACACGTGCCAGCAGTGAAGGCCGATTGAGTCGACCGGGCTCCCCGCGTCGATTGCGTCCATACCGTCTATGTCGTACATCGCCTGCCCCGTTCCCCCCGCCCCCTCGCGACCAACTTTATCCCCCCGGTGGAATCGTGTACACAACCGGGCCAAGTTCCCAGCCAGGTCGTCCAACCGCCCCCGGGTGTTTTGCAGCTTGCCCGATGTCGGCGTACCGGAACCGCACCACGGCGATTCACCATGTCCGCCCACGAAATCAAGCCGAGCCACAAAGCGGTCAAAACCTACTACGAAGCGCTCGAAACCTACGCGCGGCAGGAAGTCGACCACGAAGGCGCCGTTCGCTCCGCCTTCCAGAACCTGCTCGACGAAGTCGGCCGCCGCCACGGTTGGACCCTCATCCCCGAGCTCGGCGTGCCCGGCACAAAGAGCCGCACCGTCTACCCCGACGCCACCTTCCGCGACGAATACTACATCCACCGCGGCTCCTGGGAGGCCAAGGACTCGCACGACAACCTCGAAGCCGAGATCAAAAAGAAAATCGCCACGGGCTACCCGCTGGGCAACATCATCTTCGAGGACACCACGCACGCCCAGCTCTACCAGAACGGCCGCCAGGCGATGCGGGCCGACCTGGCCGAGCCGCAGCAGCTTTGCGACCTGCTGACCGCGTTCTTCGCCTATACCGAGCCGGCCCACGAGGACTTCAACAAGGCCATCGACGAGTTCCAACAGCGCGTGCCCGACCTGGCTCGCGGCCTCGTCGAGAAAATTGAGCACGCGCACCAGCACAACCGCGACTTCATCGACGCCTTCGACAACTTCTTCGAACTGTGCAAGGCCTCGCTCAACCCCAATCTCCGCCGCGAGGCAGTCGACGAGATGCTCGTGCAACACTTGCTCACCGAGCGCCTCATCCGCACGATCTTCGACCAGCCCGACTTCGTCCGCCGCAACGTGATCGCGGCCGA
>CAYQAJ010000313.1:0-5795 GCA_964415245.1 uncultured Pirellulaceae bacterium
CGCGGAGCAAAATGTGCCTGTCCGCTTCTCTGGGACGTTTTTGGATAGGCTTCAAGCAACCATGCGAGGGGCGGACTAACCGGGGGCCGAGATGGCTGGCCAGCAACGACCTGAGATGAGCGACGCGGAACGCGAGGTGCTCAAGCCGCTGTGGGACCACGGTCCGCAAACGGTGCGCGAGGTGCTTGAGCGGCTCGCCGCGCAGGGGCAGGAGTGGACCCGCTCGACCGTGATCACGCTACTTCAGCGGCTGGAGAAGAAAGGCTACGTCGACAGCGACAAAAGCCGGTTTGCGTTTGTGTTCCGGGCCGTCGTGTCGCGGGAGGAAGTGATGCACTCGCGAATGGTCGAGCTGGCGGAAGAATACTCGGAAGGGGACGCCGTGCCGCTGTTGTTGGCGTTTGCCGAGCGGCACCGGTTTTCGGCGGCAGAAATCGAGCGGTTCCGGAAACTCATCGACGAATTAGAGGCCAAACGGCGAAAGCGAGGTTCGCGATGACGACGACACTGATGACGTCGACACTGTGGTGGCTGGCGGAAAATTGTTTGGTTGTGGCGGCGATGGTCGTGGTCGTATCGGTCGCGTGCCGTTTCTTGCGCAATCGCCCGGCCGTGCAACATGCGCTGTGGCTGTTGGTGCTGGTGAAGTTTATCACTCCGCCCATCGTGACGTGGCCGTGGTCGGCAGGCGACGTGCGGGATCGCGTGACGCAGCTCATGGCGCCGGCGGATCGGGAACCTGAATTGGCCCCGGCGACGATGCGTGGCTCGACTGCGTCGGACACGATTCCTCACTTAACCGTTCCGACAGTCGACAACGAGCCGTTGACTTCCGCGGAACCGGTCGACATGGCCGGTTTCGCCGATTGGCCCGACATGATCGATACCCTGCCGGGCGAAGAGTCGTATCCGCTCGAAGTCGATACAGGGCGGGAACCGCCGCCGTCCGTCGCCGCGACTGCCGAACCCGTACAGGACAGCATTCCTGCGGCCGCCGAGCCCACGCGCAAGCGGTCATTGTCGCCTGTGCTGACAGAAGCGCGGCGACTTGTGCCGCCGGTGATCTTCGCGGTGTGGCTCGTCGGTTGCGTCCTCGCTATTGCGATTCAATTGCGGCGAATCGCGCGGCATGGGCGCGTGGTGAGTCGCGCGCGTCCGGCGCCTTCGTCCCTGGTCGAAGAAATCACCGGCGTTGCCCGCAATCTCAACATGCGCCCGCTCCCCACGGTGGTGGCCCGCGAGATCGCCGCGCCGTTTGTGTGGTGCCTGGGATGGCTGCGTATGATCTGGCCCGAGGCGCTGACCGGTGGCGAACACCTCGCCCGGTCGCGGGGCATCATCGCGCACGAGTTGGCCCACGTGCGGCGTCGCGATCACTGGGTGGCGTGGCTGGAGCTGGCCGCCGGGATGATCTGGTGGTGGAACCCGCTGTTCTGGTTCGTGCGCCGCCGTCTGCGCGAATCGGCCGAGATGGCCTGCGACGCGATCGCCTTGGCCGCCTACGACGATCGTCGGGCGTACGCGGAGATGTTTCTGGAACTTTCGTTGCAGTGCAAAACCGGGGCGCCGGCGCCCGTACTGGGAGTCGGCTCCGGCACCCCCAGCCGATTCGAAAGGAGACTATCGATGATTCTTTCCGACCGAGTAACCGGCAAGGCGTCGCTGGGGGGCTTGCTCCTCGTGGCGGTATTGGCGGCCCTGGCTATTCCCGGCTGGTCGTTGGCGCAGCTTGCGTCGGACCGGCAGCCCGGTACCGAACAACCGACCACAAAATCGGACGAAGCAAGAAACGGCGAGACCCCCTTGGGCGTCAATTTGTTAGCGCAGAACGCAGCCGCACGCGCTGAGTCAGGCTCGTTCGTCCAAAACAGCGCCGACGGCGTGGAATTGGGCAACTTTGTAGTCGTGCCAGCAGGCGGCGACGATTCCGTTAACTATCGCATCGCCGATTTGCCGAGTCAGATTCACCAAGCACAGGCCGTTTACCGGGAGGACGCGCGCAAGCTCGCTGAAATCAAACGCCAGGTCGCCGAGCGGCCCGACGGCATTCCCGAGATGATACCGCTCGAGCTGCAATTGAAGGTGCTGCAGGATCAGATCGACGTCGAACGCCTGATCAACCACTATTACCGGCTCAACATGATGCGTTTTCAAGCGCAAAACCGGACGCGGACGTCGGGTAGCGCACACTCCAAGCGGCCGGCCGAGGATCGCTATCGTTCGATGGGTATCGAGGATTTGGACGCGAGCAACGGCGGCCGCACAGTGCCCCATTCGGACAAAGGCGAATGGGATGTGGAAGTGTTCCCCGGCACGTCGTCCGATCGATTCATCCGTCGTCTCGACGATCACTCCACGGCCGAAGCGACCGAACCGGCTGCGATTGCTTTGGAAGCTGAGCCCTACGTTTGGCAGGTGTTCGGTTTCCTAGGCACGGCCGAACAACAGGTCGAGCCGATCACCAAGCTGCGGGTCTGGGTCGCGGAGAATCAACAGGCGACCGCCAGGGAAGTGGCCGAAAAGGCAGATGCGCTGGGAATGAAGCGGAGCGCGGCATTTACGTGGAAGACAAGAGATGAGATGCCTCTGACGCTCCTCGAAGCGTCGGCCGATCTGCTCGAGGGTGGAATTAGTCGCGCGGTACGGGTCGACGGAGGCTTTTTCCTGGTG
Source organism: uncultured Pirellulaceae bacterium (assembly GCA_964415245.1). Lineage (GTDB taxonomy): Bacteria > Planctomycetota > Planctomycetia > Pirellulales > Pirellulaceae > CAYQAJ01. The sequence continues at coordinate 2,671 of CAYQAJ010000313.1, forward strand.
CGATGGGCGAGGCGCGACACAGTCCAGCCGCGCTACGGAAGGGGCGGATCGTTTGCGCGGGCTGCCAGCCGACTGACGCCCGAGGAAAGGCACCGGCTTGGACTCCCGCCGATTGGCTTCGAGAGTACTACCGACGACCAGCCGGCCGGCGGCCATCAACCGGATCTCGCTGTCGCGGCAAGGGAAGTGCAATCGAAGGCTGAGTTTGACATTCAAGTCCGACTGCTCAAGCTCGACGTCGAAGCCGCCCGAACGAAGCTTCAGGCGATTGATGCGAAACTACAGTCGCTGGTCGAGGACGAACGGCGCCGCAAAGAGAACAACGACACCTCGCACAACTTTAGCGGACTGATCCGCGACCAAACGCTGGAGCGCGACCTGGCCGCCATCGCCGTGGAGCGGGCCGAAGTCGCGCTGGAACTGTTTCTCACCCGGCATCCGCAATTCGATGGGAAGAGCGATCCGACACCGAAGGAGGAACCTGTGCGGCGTTGACCAACGGTTGTGCCGTGGTCTGTCAATTTGTGCCGCATTCCCGGGGCGGCTGGCTGTGCCGTGGTTTCCCGACCGCGGCACGCCAAGGACGACATATTCGCGCTCTTGGAAGGAGGAACGGCAATGAAATCCATCCGGTACATTTTGGGCGTCGTATCGGCCGTGGCGGTGGTGGCCATGCTCTCGGGCAAAGCAATGGCATTGAAAGAAGAGATCGAGGTAACGCCCAAGAATGTGGAGGCCAACGGCTTCACGATCTCGGCCGAGGCGCGGGAGAACGACATGCTCCGCGTAAGAATCGTCCGCGATCTGGCCAAGGCCAGGTCGTTTCCCGCCGAGTCGCCCAACGAGCTGTATCGCAACGCCGAGCTGCGGGTGTACGGCGAAATGGGCATGCTGGTGCGCTGCGGTTTGGAACCGGCGGCCGATGAGAAAACGGTCACGTATACGTTCGAATTCAACAAGGACCAGCTTGGCAAGAGTCACGTCACCGTGTACGAATACGACGGCTACAAGGACCGTACACGGCAAGAACTGCCGATCGGTGGAGGAACGTTGTTCCGTTTCCACTTCGAGGACTTCGCCGACCTGCTGATGAGCGACAAGCCGCCGGAGAAAGAAGACAAGCCGTCGGTGCGCTAGCGGCTTGGCCAAACGGGAAGTCGAGCAATCATCAGAGGACACATGCGAGGACACATGATGACGAGAATACAATGCTTTCGAAGCGCGTTGTGGCAGTTGTGCCTGTTCGCGGTGCTCGCCATCGCCATGCACACGCAGTTGGTGGGACGCGCGAGCGCGGCTTTCGGCGAGCTCGATTCTCCGCAGGTTTCTCTGCCGCTCGATTACCCGGAGAAGGCCCGCGAGCAGGTTTATTACGCGCTCCATCGCATGGACTGCCGGTTCGTGAGTGGTTTCTTTCTCAACTCGTGGACCACGCTGCACTACCGCGGCGACACGCGGGCGCTGAACCTGTTTCTGGACGATCTGGCGAAGTGCCCCGGCGCGACTCTGTCGGTCCGCTTCACGCGCGACATCGACGTCGACTGCGACTGGCGTGTGGGGCACAAGGCGCCCGAGAACCGCTTTCAGGTGTTCGTGAATCTCAAATCCGACCAGATCAAGATCGAAGACGTGGTGCTGCCGGAAGTCGCGGGTCCGGCGGTACGCAGCGAGTGATCTGTGGTGGGCTTATTGTCCGTCGCGCGAAAGAAGTATGGCGTTGTAGCGCTCGGCATATTTGTAGGCGATGTCGACGAATACCTTGTGCCGGTAACCAACGATCATATCACTGATGTACGGTATGAGTTTGACGCCGTGGTCCTTAGCCAGGTCGCGATCTTCTATGCCCGGAACGATTAGTCCAATGCCCATCACGCCCACGAACCGGCGATCTCCCTCGGCCAACGCTCGGTCTACATCTGCTTCGGGGCTGGCACGCCAGTAGGCGATAATCGCCCGATTCAGGTGACGCTCCATCGGCTGCGGACCAAACTTGCCTGGGCGAATGTCGTTCGGAATTGGCCGCGGGGCGACGAGTGCGTAACCGCCGCACAGTAGCGCGAGTGTGGCCACTACGATTACGGTGACGACGACGTACTTGCGGTGACGTTTTATCTTCGCGTGCCTGCTACGCGATCAGCTCCTTCCGCACTCGTGCTTCCTCGGTTGGGCCGATCAGGCGTTGGTGCAGGCCCTGGTAGAGGTAGTCGAGGCGGTATGCGTCGAGGCCCAAGAGGTGAAGGATCGTGGCCTGCAGGTCGCGGATGCTCATGGCGCCGTCGGTGATGAAGTAGCCAAAATCGTCGGTCGCGCCCAGTGTGATGCCCGGTTTGACGCCGCCGCCGGCCATCCAGATGGTGAAGCAGTGGGGGTGATGGTCGCGGCCCAGGAATTTGGAGCCGCCGCGCTCTTCGTTCATCGAGGTGCGGCCGAACTCGCCTCCCCAGATGACGAGCGTTTCGTCCAAGAGTCCGCGCTCCTTGAGATCGGCTAGCAGGGCCGCGATCGGCTGGTCGATTTCCTTGCACTTCTCGGGCAGGTGGTAGACGATGTCGTCCCCCTTGCCGGTGCCGTGGCAGTCCCAACCCCAGTCGAACAACTGCACGTACCGCACGCCGCGCTCGATGAGCCGCCGGGCCAAGAGACAGTTGTTGGCGAACGACGCCTTCCCCGGCGCGGTGCCGTACATTTTGTGAATCCGCTCGGGCTCGCTGGCGATGTCGGTCACCTCGGGCACGGCCAGTTGCATGCGGAACGCCAGCTCGTACTGGTCGATGCGGGTGACTGTCTCGGGGTCGCCGAACTGGTCGAGCTCAATCTCGTTGAGGCGACGAATCGCGTCGAGGCTTCGGCGGCGGACGTCGCGGTCGATTCCCTTGGGGTCGCTCACGTAGAGGATGGGGTCGCCCGACGTGCGGCACTGCACTCCCTGATAAACGCTGGGCAGAAATCCGGTGCTCCACAGGGCCTTGCCGCCGGTGGGGTCGGTTCCGCCGCTGATGAGCACGACGAAGCCGGGCAGGTTTTCGTTTTCGCTCCCCAGGCCGTAGGTGATCCACGAGCCCATCGACGCGGCGCCGTTGCGGGGCGAACCGGTATAGAGTAACAGCTCGGACGGCGCGTGGTTT
>CAYQAJ010000314.1:0-5793 GCA_964415245.1 uncultured Pirellulaceae bacterium
GCGCCAATGGCCGATGATGAACACCGGCGGCTCTTTCACCTCGGTGGCAGCAATCCGCCGACCGTATACACCCCGTTGGATCAAAGCCATCACCGAGTTAAAGCCCGCGCATCCCGTGATGATCGCGGCCATCGGCATGCGGATGGGGTTGATGCGAAAGCGATTGCGCCACAGCAGGCGCGTCCAGTCGCCCAAGCGCATACCGTGCCAGAAGCGCGGGCTCCAGAACGGGTACGTGTTCAGGGCCATAGGCCGGCTTTTGGCGCGACGCGGTTCGACAGCCGCTGTGGACATGGGCGAATCGGCCGGGGCCGAGCGAATCGGCACACCGCCCAGCAGAAGTGGATGGGGTCCGTTAGTACCATGCGATTGTAGCGGTTCGGGCGACGGTGGAAAGATCGATTCAGCGTGGCATGTCGCGCGGGCGGATGCCGCCTGGGGTGATGGCGCACCAGGCGACGGCGCGCTGCCTATCGGACACAATCTCAAGGGGACGGTATCTACGATGATAGCATGGGCTGCACACCGGCGTCTCGTCGAATCCCAAGGCACTGCCGTACTTGCCGCACCCGCCGCACTCGCCGTGTCCCGGTCCGCTTGTTCGCCTCGAAACGTTGTGCCACACTAGCCGGCGAGTGTGACGACGACGCGAGGCGAGCCATGCAGTTCTTCGTATTCCACCTGATGCCCTGGGATCGTCTGCCGGCCGACTTCGCCCAGAAGTACGAGTCGGCCTGGACGTGGATTCCCAACGAGCTCTACGAACCCCAGCACGGCGGCCAGCTCTACAACCGCTATCTCGACGAATTGCTGCTGGCCGAAAAGCTCGGCTTCGACGGCGTCTGCGTCAACGAGCACCACCAAAACGCCTACGGCACGATGCCCAGCCCCAATCTCATGGGGGCCATCCTCGCGCGGCAGACAAAGCGCGTGAAGATCGCCGTGGTGGGTAACGCGCTGCCGCTCTACAACCCGCCCACGCGCGTGGCCGAAGAGTTCGCCATGATCGACTGCATCAGCGGCGGGCGACTGATTGCGGGTCTGGTGGTCGGAGGTGGTCCCGAGTATTACAGCTTCACGGTGAACCCCACGCAGGCCCGCAGCATGTATGCCGAGGCGCTCGACCTGGTGCTGCGGTGCTGGACGGAACCGGGGCCTTTCGAGCACTACGGCAAGCACTGGAAGCTCAAGTACGTCAATCCGTGGCCGCGGCCGATCCAAAAGCCGCACCCGCCCATTTGGATTCCCGGCGCCGGCAGCAAGGAGACGATCGAGTTCGTGGCCCGACGGCGGTTCAGCTACATGGGCATCCCGTACTTCCACATCGACTTCTTTCAGCGCAACTTCGACGCCTTTCGCGAAGCGTGCCAAAAGAGTGGATATACGGCCGATCCCAACCAGTTGGGGTGGCTATTGCCCATTTACGTCGCCGAGTCGGACGAGCGCGCCTGGCAAGAGTACGAAGAGCACCTGTGGTACTTCGCCCGCAACCTGCTCAAGGGGCTCACCGTGCTTCCGCCGGGGTACACGTCGGCCCGCTCGATCGCGGGTATCAGTCGAGCGCTGAATAAGTTCCTCAGCACGCTTTCGACGCGGCAGGAAGTGGAAGAAGGAGCCTACGCCGTGGTAGGGAGCCCGGCCACGGTACGCGACCGTTTGAGTGAATTGATCCCCAAGCTGGGCGTGGGCAACTTGCTGGGGTTGTTCCAGCTCGGCACGCTCCCCGCCGACCTGACAGAGAAGAACATGCGCTTGTTTGCCGAGGAGGTCATGCCGGCGCTGCGACAGACGTTGCAGCCTTCCGCCGCGCGCAGTGGGTCGCCGAGTTGAAGTTGAGACGGCATAGCCCGGCGCGAACTATTGAGAGATGCCTTGCGTGCGATCGCTGTCGTCCATAGCGTCTATACCGTCCATCTCGTCCATCGCAATAGCTGCCACCTGAGCCACAGGCCATGACGAAAAGCGAGACCATGTTCCTCGACGTCGCTGGCAAAAAGACGCAGCTCACGAAAGGGGGGAGCGGCCCGCCGCTGCTCTACTTGCACAGCGCCGCCGGCGAAACCGAGTGGACCGATCTGCACGAAGCGCTGGCGGCACGCTACACGCTCTACGTGCCGGCCCATCCGGGCTTCGCTCTCTCGGAGGGCCTCGACAAGATCGACGACGTTTTCGACCTGGCATGGCATTACGTCGACCTGCTCGACGCGCTCCATCTCGAGCAGGTGCCGATCGTCGGCTTTTCGCTGGGGGCGTGGATCGCGCTGGAGCTGAGCCTCTTGCGCCCCAATCGAGTGAGCCGCATGGTGCTGATCGATGCGGCCGGTTTGCATTTGCCCGACGCACCGATGGCCGAGCTGTTCATCGACGACTTCGACAAGCTGCGCCGCCTTCTGTTTTTCGAGCCCGACGGCGAGGCCGCACGAAAGTTCATGCCGGAGTCGCTGGAAGACCCGCGGATTCTGCTGTGGCTGCGGGCCCGCGAGGCGACGGCGCGTGTGGGTTGGAATCCGTATTTGCACGATCCGCGATTGCCGGGGCACCTGCACCGAATCGCCTGCCCGACGCTGATTCTCTGGGGACGGCACGATCGGCTGATTCCGCTGGCGCACGGCGAGTATCTCGCCAAGCATCTTCCCAACGCCCGTCTGCACGTGCTGGAGAACTGCGGACACATGGCGCCCTTCGAGCAACCCGGCGAGATCGCCGCGCGCGTGTTCGAGTTTCTGTCGTAGGGGCTACCCACCGCGGCACGGGGCGCGACGTTGGTTTGCGCCTGCGCTGGCATTGTGGCCCGTTCTTGGTACGCGGTACTCGGTACGGGGTACACAGTACGACGCGCGCGGACCGGCGCACTTCCAAGTTATGACTGGATTCCCGCCCGCGCGCGAATGACAGTGAACCGTCGTACGCTATCCCCTGGCTACACGTACTCCTCTTCCTCGCTGCCGATGCGCAAGTGATAGCCGACCAGCCCTACCAGCCGGCAATACATATAGAACGTGAAGACCCACAGGGCCGACAGCGGGATCATTCCCCAGTAGCCACCCCAAGCCAGCAGCAGTAGCTCGATTCCACACAAAAACCCCAGCCCCACCGCGCCGACGTACGCCATGAGGATGATTCCAGGAAGCTTCGTCAGACGACGCGCCACGTTCGTCGATATCGGTGAGAAGATGGAGCCCGTTTCCAGAATCGAGAGAAGAATGAAGGGGTGGGTCATGGCCGTCACAAACAGGGCACATGCGACCGCGATGGGCCACGGCATGAACAGGAAGCACACGAGTTGCATCATCAGCGCCGCCGGCCCGGTGCTGACCAGCAGGCTGACAATGCCCGCGCCGGCCTCGCCGATCCATTCGATCACGTTCCAGTTAGGCCACTCGTCGATTTCCCGTGCTCCGTTGGCCGTTTCTTTCACGATTCCGATGGCCGTCTTGGCCACGAGAACCAACACGTAGCAAGCACTCACCCCAAACAGGATCATGCCGAACAGCACGGCAAACAAGCCGAGATCGCCCGGGTGAGTGGCGAACGTCAAGAACGAAGTGCAGGCCAAGAGCCCCACAAAGATACAGACGCCGATCATGATTGCGTCGGGCCGCGGCAGGAAGGCGAAAAAGTCGCCGGCCGTGCCCAGGGGATCGGCCCCGGCGTCGCCGCCGTCTGCTCCCTCACCGGTTCGCTTCTTGCGCCGTGGCCACCAATCCTCGTCTTCTTCCAATTCGTCCGGAGGGGGAAGCGGCTTGACCAGCGGCTGATAGACCGGCCGCTCGAAAGTCTCGCTGAGCTTGAATTCCGCGCCGCCGACCATCGGCCGTGCCGCCTTTTGTCGGGGCGGATTCTTCGGCGGTGGGACCGGGAACTTCGAGTGGCAATCCGGGCATTGGATCGTCTGCCCCACCTGCCGCAATGTGGCGTAGGAGCGCGTTCCGCAAAGCGGGCAGGTCACGCCGAACTCTTCATTTTCGTCGAGCTGCGGCGCGCTGGGTTTCGGCTTCGGGGGAGGCGCGGCATCAAGCGGCGATCGACGGCCCGCATCGGCCGACGCCTCGTCCCACAGATGGTCGCCGGAATCGTTTGCGCTATCGCGACCCGCCGCCGATGGTGATGGAGTGGCAAACTGCGGCGGCACGACGCCAGCCAGCGGATCGGATGCCAGCGGATCGGCTTCATCGCCACCCTCGTCAAAGTCGAGCGGTGCATCGTCGTCCTGAGGCTTCGATGGCGGAGCAACGCGGCGCTCTTCCTTGCCAGCCAATCGATCGGAAGCGAGCGGATCGCCGTCATCGCCCTCCTCGTCCCAGTCGAGGGGCCTATCATCGTCTTCGTCTTGCGGCGCTGTGGCGGCGGGCTGCGCGGCGTTATCCAGAAACGAGTCAAAGTCGTGGTCACCCAGTTCCCACTCAATGCCCTTGTGTTCGTCGTTTGCCTTGGGAGACGATGGGGTCACGTCGATGCGGTGCTCGGGCAGTTCGTCCAGCAGCCCGTGCCATTCATCGTGGCGCTTCGGCTTCGGCCGCGCCTGGTTTCGCGGCACGACGATCACCCAATGGCACTTGGGGCACGAGAACATCTCGCCCTCACGAGCCAGGGGCACCTTGAGAGCCGTGCCGCACTTCTCGCAAGCGAGCCGATCGCCGGATTCTTCTGGTTGGGTCATGCGGGTGTCCCGATGGCGCGGAGCCCAGGCGCCCCCTGCATTCTCGGCCTCGCTAGCAGTTCGGTCAACGCGCTTCGCCCGACCGTGCCAAAGAACTTCGGTCCTTGCGGCCGCGCCCGTCCGATCTCGGGGCGGCTGCTACCGTTGCGCGTAGTATCGTGGCATCGGCGTGGGCGGTTGGTGCTGTTCGGTCGGCGTGGCGGCTAAGGAAAAACGACCTGGACGGCAACAGGCCGATTCGCTACTTTCCCGCCCTCATCTTTGGGCCACCGATCGGTCACGTCGTGGAGCAAAGGCGCGCGGCATTCCGCCGTGGGCCGTCATGTTCAATATGGTACGCATTGCGCGCTGGCGAGACCTGATTCTGCCGGCTGGAATCATCTCCAGCGTACTGGTGATTCTGATCCCGCTGCCGCCACTGCTGTTGGATCTGCTGCTGGCAGCCAACATCACGGCAGCGGTCATCGTGCTGTTGACCACGATCTACGTCAAGTCGCCGCTGGAGTTCAGCGTTTTTCCGTCGTTGCTGCTAGCGACCACGCTGGGCCGGCTCGTATTGAACGTGGCGTCGACGCGGCTCATTCTAACCCGCGCCGGAACCGACGGCATCTTCGCCGCGGGGGGAGTGATCAAAGGCTTCGGCGAGTTCGTGGCGGGCGATCGCGTCGTCGTGGGACTCATTATTTTCGTGATTATCGTGGTGATCCAGTTCGTGGTCATCACCAAGGGGGCCACGCGCATCAGCGAAGTGGCCGCCCGCTTTGCCCTCGATGGAATGCCCGGCCGCCAGATGGCGATCGACGCCGACCTGAACGCCGGCGTTATCGACGAGAAGGAAGCCCAACGCCGCCGCGAAGAAATCACCCGCCAGGCCGACTTCTACGGAGCGATGGATGGTGCCAGCAAGTTCGTTCGCGGCGACGCCATCGCCGGTATTGTCATCACGTTGATCAACATCGTGGGCGGCCTGTTCATCGGCGTGATCGAGTCGGGCATGTCGGTCACCGATGCCGCCGCTCTGTTTACCAAGCTGACGATCGGCGACGGCCTGGTGAGCCAGGTGCCGGCGTTTCTCATCTCGCTGGCCGCCGGCTTGCTCGTCACCCGCAGCACGCAGCCGTCGAACCTGCCCA
>CAYQAJ010000315.1:0-5640 GCA_964415245.1 uncultured Pirellulaceae bacterium
ACTTGCTCGAACGGGGGCTGATCACGCACGTCGGCATGAACGGCGCGGGGCCGATACACGATTACGAGCTGGCCCGCATCGGCGCGACTTGCGAAAGCGTGGCCCGCTACATCCGCACGGGCGAGTTCGGCCTGTGGCGGGAGACGGGCGAGCTGAACGACGTGGTTCGCCGCGGCGTCGCCGCGGGTCTCGGATTCGGCGAATCGGTCGGTCGGGCCATTCTCGACGGCGACTTCCCCTACCGCAACACCAGCGTCACCGCGGCTTGCGTGCGACTGGGAGTGCCGATCACGGTACACGTCGGCATCGGGTACGACATTCTACACGAGCACCCCAACTTCGACGCGGCCGCGTGCGGCCTGGCCAGCTACCGCGACTTCCTCAAGGTGTGCGCCACGGTCGAGCGGCTCGAAGGGGGCGTATTCCTGTGTTTCGGCTCGGCGGTGATGGGGCCGGAAGTCTATCTGAAAGCGCTGTCGATGGCCCGCAACGTTGCGCGGCAGGAGGGTCGCGAGATCGCCCATTTCACGACCGCCGCGTTCGACCTGATCCCGGTGGACGGCGACTTTCGCAGCGAGGCGCCGCGCAGCAACCCGCAGTACTATTACCGCCCGTGGAAGACGATCCTGGTCCGCACGGTGTCGGATGGCGGCGAGAGTTTCTACGTGTGCGGCGATCACCGGCAGACGTTGCCCCACCTGCGGCGCGCGGCGTTAGCGGCCGAGGAGGCGCCACTTCAAGTGGACAGGGCCGCCCAGCTCGTTGTCCCTGTGTCCGCCCAACGTGCGCCTGATCGAGCTGCGGCCATCGCCCGGGGGCCGGCGTCGTCGATCTCGCTGGATCGGTTGGAAGCGATTTTGGCGCATCTGCCGCACTTGCGCATCGCGCTGGTCGGCGACTTGTTTCTCGATCGCTACCTCGATATCGACCCCGCGCGAGCGGAGACGTCGATAGAAACGGGCCTCGTGGCGCATCAGGTCGTCCGCGTCCGCAATGCGCCCGGAGCGCTGGGCACGGTGATGAACAATCTGGCGGCGCTTGGCGTCGGGACACTGCTCCCCGTTTCGGTCATCGGCGACGACGGACACGGCTACGATCTGCTGCGAGAACTGGCACGATTGCCGGTCGACGACCAATTTCTGATTCGCGATCCTGCGCGGCTGACTCCCACGTACACCAAGCCCGTTCAACCCGACGCCGGCGGTGCGTGGCGGGAATTGAGCCGGCTCGACGTGCGGACCCGCGCACCCCTGAGCGACGATTCCTATACGGCGCTCGGCCGCAATCTGCGCGAGGCGCTGGCTAGCTGCGACGGCCTGATCGTGCTCGACCAGTTGGGCGAGGAGCAGGGGGGAATCGTCGACGCCCGCGTGCGCGGCCTGCTCGACGAGTTTTCGAAGGAGCAACCCAATCGACTGGTTTTCGTCGACAGCCGTTCGCAGCTCGACCGTTTTCGATCCGGCACACTGAAAGGTAACGCGGCCGAAGTGCTCTCGGCGTCGGGCGCGTCCGACGCGGCGGGCTCGCGCGAACTTGCCGTCATCGCTTCTGCGGCACAACTCCTCTCCCGCCGAACCGGCGCGTCGGTTTACTGCACGCTCGGGTGCGATGGAATGCTGGTGACCCAACCGGACCAGGAGCCGGTTCACGTCGCCGGCATGCCCGCTACCGGACCGGTCGATATCGTCGGCGCCGGCGACAGCGCCACGGCGGGCATCGTCGTATCGCTACTGGCCGATGCTACTGCCGAGGAAGCGGCCGCCGTCGGCAATCTGGTGGCTTCCATCACGGTCGAACAGCTCGGCACCACCGGCACCGCCACGCCCGAGCAAATGATCGCTCGGCGGCGGCAATGGTCCGACTGATCGCGAGGGCGGAGGATTCGCGGCTTGCGATACCGCCGGGCGAGCAGCGGTCGTCGCGCGGTTCTTTGAGTCGTTACGCCAAGCGCGGTAAGGCGTTAGGACCGACCTCGGGTGGGGAGCGCCGCACGCGACTTTTTCCACGCGGCGCGAAAGGGGGTGTCAGCTTGTTGTCACCCAGGTTTGCTATTGTTACTGGTTCCGCCGTGAGTGTCCCGCGGCGGAACGCGCCGAAGCGTACCTGCCGGTAGCGCGATCGGAGCGGTAACATGCCAGCAAGCTCGTGGCGATAAACGGCGCATGACGCATCGCGACAACCAATACGAGGCGGCGTTTGAAGCGTTCTTGCGCAGCCGGCAGATTCCCTACGTGGCGATCGACGAATCGCGCCGCGCGCTGTTGGGGCACGGGTCGCTCAAGAGCCTCGACTTCATCGTATCGCCCTGCTCGACGGACCGCTCATTTCTTGTCGACGTCAAGGGGCGGCGTTTTCCCTCGGGGCGGCAGTACTTTAAGAATTGGTCGACCCGCGAGGAGCTTCGCAGCCTTTCGCACTGGGAGGAGCTTTTCGGCGCTCGGTTTCTCGGCCTGTTGGTGTTCGCGTACCACGTGATGGGCGACCGCTCGCCGTTGCCGCCCGAGCACTTGTTTTCCCACGGCGAGAGGCTGTATGCGTTTGTCGGCGTGCGGCTCGACCATTACGCCTGTTGGGCCCGCACCATCTCGCCCAAGTGGGACACGGTGTCAATGCGCACCTCTCTCTTCCGCCGGCTCGCTCGACCTGCCGAGCAGTTCTTTTCTGGTCGGGTCGACGGGATGCCCAACGCATCTGAGGTACTCGCGGTCGCAAGCCGGGCCGACACGTCCGACGCACCGGATGGGTAGCCCGACATCGTGACCCCGCCGAAGTTCGACTCCCCATCTTGACGCGGCGCGCTGCCATGTTGCATCGACTCGCGTTGCGCGAACGCAACGTCGCTACAAGGGCTGCTCGTATCGCGCCTGCTGTTGTCGCGCCAATGCTCGCGACGTGACTCCGATGCGTCTCCTGTCGCTGGCGGTTTCGCTGGTTCGCCAGATTTGCCAGGTATCGATTTATGAGCTACGTTTGGAATGGTTGAGCACTTCACTGCCTCGTCGTCGTCATCTCAACTAGGGCCCACCGGCTGGCCAGTCACGGGTCTTTGCCTCTCCAGGACCGCCAGGCTGCCAAGCGCGGCGCACAGCACGTACCTAATGTTCTGGAGTATCACTCATGACTCGCCCGAATTCTCAGCGCGTTAGTCGGCCGCCAGCGCGCGATGCGTTGCACCGCACGCGATCAACGCGGCGTGGCACGATCGTGGTTTTGACGGCGTTCTTGCTCATCGTCGTCGTGGCCATGGTGGCCTTTTCCGTCGACATCGGCTACATCGTCACCTGCCGAACGGAGCTGCAGCGGGCCGTCGACGCCGGCGCGCTGGCCGGCGTAGGAGCATTGGGCGACGGCGAAGAGCAGGAAGTCCGCGACGTGGTGGTCGAGTACATCCAGCAGAACCTGGTCGGTGCGCAGCAGGTGCCCGAATCGGCCATCGAGATCGAGCTGGGAGAGTGGAACGACGAGACACGGCAGTTTGTGGCCGGCGGCTCCATGCCCAGCGCCGTGCGGGTGTTTGTCGAACTGGATGACAAGCCGCTGTTTTTCGGTCCCGCATTGGGTACCGATTCGTTCGACTTGTCGGCCGAAGCCATCGCCATGTTCCAGCCCCGCGACATCATGGTGGTGCTCGACTACTCGTCCAGCATGAACGACGACAGCGAGCTGAAGCAGTCGGGAGCTCTGGGTCAGGCGGCGATCGAGGCCAACCTCTTGCAGATCTACCAGGAGCTCGGCTCGCCGACCTTCGGCAATCTGACGTGGAACGGCGTGTACATCAGCAGCAACAACGACAATACCGTCAAGAACCAGCTCGGCCTCAACGGCGTTTCGTACCCGTTTCCCGGCGGAAGCTGGGGCGAGTACATTAACTACGTACAGAGCAGCAGCGGCCAGTTGGCCGAACATGGACTCCGTAAAGTCTACGGCCATAAAACGCTCGTACACTACTGGCTCGAAAGCCGACCGCTGCACAGCGATACGCCCGACTTGTGGATGACCAGCGAACAGCCCATCACCGCCCTCAAGAACTCTGTGACGGTGCTGTTGGCCTACATCCAGCAGGTCCAAGCCAACGATCGCGTGGGACTCGCCGTGTACACGCATCCCAACGACGGCGCCATCCTCGAAACCGGGCTGACCTTCAACATGCAGTTGGTCGAGGATATTTCCCGCCAGCGCCAAGCGGGCCACTACGAGCACTACACCAACATCGGCGCGGGCCTGAGGGAAGCTCGGGAGGAAATGGAGGAAAACAGCCGCACCGGCGCCTTCAAGATGATCGTGCTCATCACCGACGGCCAGGCCAACCGCCCGTCGTATGACCCCAACGGCTACGCACTGCAGCAGGCCGATCTTTGCGCCGCCGATGGCTACCCGGTCGTAACCGTTAGCTTGGGAGTGGGCGCCGACCAGGAATTGATGCAGCAGATCGCCGACAAAACCGGCGGCGTCCACTTCAACGTCCCAGGCGGCCAAAGCGTGGCGCAGTATGAAGAGCAGCTCAAGGACGTATTCCGTCAAGTGGCGGCGAACCGTCCCCTGCGGCTGGTCAAGTAGCGTCGGCGCATCCGACGCTTTCCCGCCGTCGGAGGTTTTGTACGGAGCGCGAAACCGCAAGCGTGGCACCGCCTGGGCTGGCGGCGCCCGGCGTAACGCTGCACGCCACGACTCGCCGCGTTGCCTCAACGCATCGGCGCGTGATGCGAAAAGTCTTCATTCGCCCAAGGGGCCGCGCCCTTCACCGGCTGGGAGTTTCACCGCATGGCGTCGCGTTGGCCGAAGCGCCGTCTGTGAGCTAAGGTTTTCTTGGTTGCCCGACCCTGATGGGTTTGTTGCCGGCAATTCGATAATGGCACTCCGGCCGCAAGGCCGGGTCGCAAAGCCATGGGTCCCCGCGCTCGGGGATCGCCAGGCTGCCGAAGGTTGCCGACGGCGCATCGTCGCCGCCTGGAGAATCACACATGCCTGGCACGAAATCTCTGCACAATCGGCGATCTGCTCTTACAGGTTCGCGGAGTCGCACCCGATCCAAGCGTAGCGGCGCGATCATCGTTCTGACCGCGTTCATGCTCATTGTCGTCGTGGCCATGGTGGCCTTTGCGATCGACATCGGCTACATCGCCACTTGCCGCACCGAGCTGCAGCGGGCCGTCGACGCCGGCGCGCTGGCCGGTGTGGGAGCGCTGGGCGACGGCGAACAGCAAAAGGTTCGCGGCATCGTAATCGAGTACATCCAGAAGAACCTGGTCGGTTCGCAGCAGGTGCCCGACTCGGCCATCGTGGTCGAGCTGGGCGAGTGGGACGAAACGACGAGGCAGTTCGTGGTCGGCGGAACAATGCCCAGCGCCGTGCGCGTATTCGTCGATTTGCCTGACAAGCCGCTGTTCTTCGGTCCCGCATTGGGAACGGATACGTTCAACTTGCAGGCCGAAGCGATCGCCATGTTCCAGCCTCGCGACATCATGGTCGTGCTCGACTATTCCTCCAGCATGAACGATGACAGCGAGCTGAAACAGGTTTCCAAGATCGGCCAGACCGCCATCGAGAACAACCTGCTGCAGATTTACAACGAGATCGGCGCGCCGAGCTACGGCAAACTGGCGTGGCCGGGCGTGCGCATCAATAGCGGAACCAACAACG
>CAYQAJ010000316.1:0-2411 GCA_964415245.1 uncultured Pirellulaceae bacterium
CGGTCCCACCACGGCGTAGCTGCCCGGCGCCAACAGCAGATTTGAAATCCCCGGCTGGCTTGCCCCGCCACCGACATTTAGCGCACCAGTGCGCTCGAAGTAGGTGATTCCCGCGACAGGGTTCGCGGCCGGGTTGCCCGGATCCAGCGGCGCGAACCACACCACCCGCTCGATCGGCAGCGGCTCGGGTACGCCGGTCACCGGAGTCAGCAGGCTCATGTTGCCCGGCTCGAACGAAGTGGAGTCGGGCTGCAAGAAGGAGCGCTGCTGTGGCGTTTGGGCGTCCGCCACGCGCCCGCTCACCACCACCCGCCACACGGGATACCGCGCTCCCGCGCCGTCTTCGGGCGTCACACGGCCCAAATCGAGCAGGCCGTTAATGTCGTACAGCTCGACGGGGAGAATGGGATTGTTGGCGCTGCGGTTGCGGGTGCAGTAGACCTCGAAGAACCACGAGCCCTGGGGAATGCGGAACTGATCGAGGTCCTCGTCGCCCTCCATCATTCCCATGCCGCCCTGCAGCCGGTAATCAGGACTCCCACCGTCTTCATCATCGGTGTCGGCCACACGGCGGTCGTGGAAAGCGATGTTCTCGGTAATCAACAGATCGGGGTATTCGGCACCCCACACGACGCGCCGTTCCGGGTCCCCCTCGTCGGTTGCCGGATTGCCGTCCATGGGTACCCAGCCGTTCAAGGGGTTCACGTCGTATTCGAAGGGGGTCATGATCGCGTCGGAGTCGCGGAAGTCGACCACGTTGATCGCCCACTGCGCCAATCGATGCGCCGTAAGCTCCTGCCGCTCGGCGGCACCGAGACCCGGTTCGATCGTCGGCTGGACGTAGCCCGACTCCACCATGAGCCACGCCAGGCAGTACAAATGCCGGGCAAAAATCTGCGGCGCAAAGCGGGGCACGGTGATGTACGGATCGTTGTTCAGCGGATTGAGGGGGATGCCCGCATAGCCGAACGGCGCTCCGCCAGGCCAGATCGCCTCGCCGGCGTCCGCTTCCAGCGGCTCGTCGACCACGTTGTTGCCGTTGTCGTCGACGCCGTTGCCGGTGACCCGGTTCACGTTCAGTAGCTGTCCGTGCTGCATCTCAAACGGGAGCATCAACGCCAGTTGGAGCGGGATGTCGGCTGGAAGAACTCCGCCAGCCAGCAGCCGCGCGGCATACAGTTCGGCGACCGACAGGTTCGGACTGCCCGGCAGCGCCGACGGCCGCCAATCGGTGAACAGGCCGACGTTGGGCGTGGGCAGGTGGCGGCTCTCGGTGGTGAACGCCGCGCGGTTCCGCTGGTGCTGCGGGCTGATTTGGCTGATCGTGCCGGGCGCCGTGCGAATCAGCCGCTGGGATTGCGACGCGGCGTCGCCGTCGAAGAATCGCAACAGGCGCTCCAGGTCGCTCACGGTGTACGGCCGGTCGAGAGTCGCGGCGCCCAGCCCGGTGGTGTCGTTGCGGCCCATGTCGAACAGGTTGATCTCGTAGGGGTCGTCGAGGCGCTGTCCCGGCGTCACGTTCAGGTACGCGGTGACGGGATGGCCCGCGTAATCGAGCCCCACGGCGTCGCGTCCCCACACGTCGGGCGGACTGCCGTAGCGGGAGCGATTGGCAACGTCGTACACGTTGGGGAGCCCCTGCGACTTGATGAAGCTGAGGAACGATTCGCCCCGCATGCCCAGCGGCTGCGAATTGACGTTGGCGAGTACGAACTGGCCGTAACGAGCGGCGAGTATCTGTCGATATTCGGGACCGGTGATGTGCCCGAAGTAGATGTCGGCCGGCCCGTAGCCGTGGCCGCGCGGCAGGGGAATGGGCGTAATGCCACCAGCAAACGGGCCGGGTATGGGAGCGAAGTAGCCATTGTCCATCGCCGCGTCGCCGTCGTGGTCGGTGTGGATCAGCGACCCATTGGCGTTGAGGTTCAGTCGGCCGTCCAAATCGATGCACAGCGGGGCCACGAGCACCTTGTATCGCCGACCGTCGGGTGCCGTCTGCACCGCGAAACCGGGGTCGTACCAGTTGCTATCGGGTTTGCCGTCGCGATCGTTGTCGACATCCCAGGGGCCGGTGATGAGCGAGGCGGACATTTGGGCGTCGGTGCGGGCAAACCCGTCGAAGGCCGGATTGCCACCGGTAAAGTTCGGGTGGTCCCACGGCATGGGGCGCAGAACGATCTTGCGGCGGAAGTCGCGATAGGCGGGATTGGTCGTGTCCCACAAGTCGGGTCGCAGGTTGCGCCAATAATTCACCAATGCGGGTCGGTGCAGCGAGGGGATAATGTCGTTGCTGCCGGTGGCGGTGCCCGGCACCATGGCCATCAGCATGTTCTGGAAGTCGGGCGCGTCGTAGTCTTCGTCGGCGCCGCCCTGATCGGGCACGCCGGCCATATACGCCGCGAAGTGCGGCA
>CAYQAJ010000316.1:2511-5624 GCA_964415245.1 uncultured Pirellulaceae bacterium
TGAACGTGGCGTCGACGTTGCCCGTCACCGGGTTGTAGCCGAAGCCGGTGCCGTTGAACGCGCGGCCGTTGATGAGAAACGTGTCGCCGGGGACCGGGAGCACATTGAAGGGACTGTCGCTGGGAAACATTTCCACGCGCAATAAGCCATTGGCCGGATCGCAGTCGACCACGCGCGTGCTCCGCATGGCGGCCGCGCCGTCGAGCATGGTCAGCACATTGCCGTTGTACGCATCAGGCACGCTGCTGAAGGTGAATCCCGCTGCCGGCGTGAAGCTGAATCGCACGAATTGACCACCCACTTCTGGCGTGACGGCCGTGGCGTTACTGACCGTTCCCTTCACCATGTCGCGCCCGCTGTACAGGTCGCCCAACAGCGAATGTCCCCGCACGCTGGAGCGCGAGAGCGTATCGCGGAGCATTTGGTACAGAGCGCGTTCGGCGAGCTGCTGCGGATGGTCGCCGGTCAGCTCGTGCCGCGCGAAGGCACGGGAAGCGCTGCTGAACTGCGAGGAGGACACGACGTAGGCCGTGACCATGAGCAGAAAGATGGTGAGCAGGCTGAGCACCATCAACAGGATGATGCCTCGCCGCGGTTTTCTTCTGCGTGAGCGTGCCATCTTCTCCGCCTCCGGCTGAAAACTGAACACCGAACACTGTAAACTTGCTCGCTTCGCGCGCTTACGATGGGCACGCGGCGAAGCGACGCATCAGTTCGTCCACATCGACGGCGACTCGAGCCGAATCGACTTCTCGTACACCGACGTCACGCTGGGAATCACGGTCACCTGCGGCGTGGGAAAGCTGCCGAAGTCCCAATCGGGTCCTTGCAGCGTAATGTTCCGCGCCGGAACGGGAGCCGTGAGATCGAGGTCGGGTTCGGCGTTGACGACGCGATACCATTGGAATACGGGTCCCAGCGGCGAGTTGGCCGCGAGCATGACCCAGTTGCCCGTGCGGACTTCGACGTCGTCCGCGGTGCCGGTTCCCAGGGCGCTGATCCGCATGTCGCCGCCGCCAAACCCGCCGCTGTAGAAATCGGCTGGCTGGGCCACCTGGGCCAGCCGCTCGTTGGTGGCGTTGGCCGCCATCGCCGGATCGCGCTGGTAGAACACGATCACCCACAGCGTGTACAGATCGTCGACGGAGCCCCGCTTGGGCGCGACCATCGCTATCCAGGAAAGATCTCCTTTCGATTGCCGCTTCGTCAGGTCGCTGGTGAACTCCTGAAGCGGGGGATCGGTATCCACGGCCGGTTCGCGAATCACCAGATCGTCCTGAAACACCATGATCTCGTCGGCCTGCGGCAGTGTCATCGGGCCGTTAGCCGGAGTCACCGCGGCAATGCTCCGCGGGCTGATCGCGCGAATCGAAATGCGCCCCACGGCGGGGTTCGCTGCTCCGACGTAGGGAAACCCCCCGCTGCCGTTGACCGCCGTAAACCGCGGATCGATGGCGAACGCCTGGGGCACGGCCGGATTGAAGACGGGCGCGCCCGTCGGCGAGCCGTCGACCAGCACCCAGTTAATGGGGTTGGCCATGCCGCGGATGTGGAACTCCTCCACCCAGCTCTTGCCCGCGGCCGCGCGCTGATCGGCCACCAATCCACGATTGATCAACAGCCCCGCAACCGGCATCAGCGCCAAGGCGCCGAACAGACCGATGGTGGCGATGCCGATGGCAAACAGCACTTCGAGCAGGCTCAGGCCGCGCCGCTGGCGGATGGCAGGCATCCGTCGCAGTTGCCGTCGCAGTCGCGAACGGGACGCGCGTCGCGGGCAGCCATCGCAACGACATGCGGGCTGCGGCGTATCGATATTGTTTTGCCCTGTGATGCTTATCGCCGCCATTCAGCGTCCCCCCATGGCTTGCCCGCGGCTGGCGATTTCGCGCGCCTCGGCCACGGCGGCCGGCGGGACGGGGCCGGGCGGAACGTAGCCGGTAATCGAAACGTCTTTGTTTTCCGCCGACGTGACCAACCCCGTTCGCTGTCCCACGGCCACCCAGCGATTCGCCTGGTCTGCCAGGTTCGCCCCCCCGACCTTTTCGTTGCTGCCGATAAGAAAGTAGGCGGGTGCCAGAATCGGCGTCCCCACGCCTTGCGCGAACACCTGGTCGACCTGCCCGCCGGGGTTGAAAACAACGATCACGGGCGTCACGTCGGTGGGACTTGAGGGGGTGAATTGCGTACCCGCCAGCCCCACTCCCGACATGGAAAGGTCGATCACGGTTCGGCCGGAGAGTTCGAGCGGCGCGGCGACGGACCGCGTCGGCTGTCGCAGGATCTGAAACGGAACTCCCCCCGGTCCCACCTGCGGCGCCGGCGCAGTGGGATGCGTGATCTGTGCGGTGTACGGCATGGCCGGGTCGTACGTCAGGCGATAGTACGGCCCTTGGTAGTTGAAGCGAATCAAGTCGCCGTCGCGGACCAGCGAGGCAATCTGGCCGCACGTGGCGGAGTCGAACTGCACCGTGCCCGCCGTGCCGATTCCTCCCGGAGGACTCGCCGCATTGACCAAGACTCGGGAGACGGCAAAGTCGCCCGAATAGGGGGGCGGCACCTCGACCACAAAAATCTCGATGCACTGCTCGGGCTCGCCTGCTTTGCGCTGGAACATGACGCCGACGGGGCGCCCCTTTTCGGCGGCCATCGACTTGGCCAGCGCCATTTGCGCGTTGAGCTGCCGCGTGACCTCGCGTATTTCCTGATCCTCGAGACCCAACCGCATCAGCGGCACCGCCACCGCCAACAGGAGCACCATGATCACGATCACCACCAACAGCTCCACAAGCGTGAAGCCGGGGCGTAATCGCTTCGTGGCGACTACGAGCTCATCCGAAAACTGTCCCAGAGAAGGGGACAGGCACAATTTGCTCCGCCAGTGGCCTCGAAAACGGCACGATGTCCACCGGGCTCCGCAAAATGAGCCAGTCCCCGACAGTTTTCGGATGAGCTCTAAGCAAAACATGCCAACTACTCGGCCAGCAGGTGGTTATGAATGTTGTCGGAATAGCTCAGACGACCATCGCCGTTGGCGTCCATGGCGGTGCCAATCTGCGGGCCGCTGGGCGGCGTGTAGTAAGGATCGTTCGGCGGAACTGTGGTCGCGTATC